>JAYTTV010000207.1:0-4550 GCA_043745075.1 Sphingomonadaceae bacterium | reverse complement strand
CCGGCCGTGCCCGGTCTCGATCGCCGAGCAGATGCCCAACACGATGATCCCGCAGTGGCACCGCGGATCGGACTGGGCCGTCGCGCATGCCCGCCGCTTCCGCGACGAGGTCATGGCACGGGTCGATGCCGGGCTCGGGGCCGCCGCCAACGAGAAGATCCGGCTGATGTGGATTGGTGCCGGCGTGTGGCACGACCCCGGCTTTTATCAGGCGCTCGAGGAAACGCTTGGAGCGGTCTTCGTCTGGTCGATGTACATGCCGTTCGCCGGGCCGGCGTATATCCGTGATCTCGATGGCCGGCCGATGGAGGCCCTCGCCAGCCGGATCTGCGGGATGAACGAGGTCCTCCATCTGCCGCCATGGATGAACGGCTGGATGGTCAGCGAAGCGTCGCGCTGCGGTATCGACGCGGCGATCATGCTGATGCCGCCCGACAACCGCCTGTCGCAGTCGGGCAACAAGATCACCGCCCGCTCGCTCGAGGACGCCGGCGTGCCGGTTCTGGTGATCGACGCCGACATGGTCGACGCCAAGACGTGGGACCATGATGCGATGGTCGCCACGGTCGGCCGCTTTCTCCACGAAAAGCGCTTGGCGTGAGAAAGGTGCGCCGCCTTGCGAGCGCGCTGGCCGCGCTGTGCCTCGCGGCATGCGCGCGCCCGGGACCGCCGGGGGTAACCGAGCTGACCTACGCCTCGCCGTACGCGCCCGGCCACCCGTTCAGCCGCGCCGATATCACCTGGATGAAGTTCGTCGCGGCGCAGTCGCACGGCACGCTGCGCATCCGGCCGATCTGGTCGGGCGGGCTGATCTCGTCAGACATGTCGATGGAGGAACTGCGCCACGGCGTCGCCGATATCGGCTTGATCACGCCGATCTACGTCCGCGGCGGAACCCAGCTGATCCGCACCCAGACCGGTTTTTATTCGGGGGCGGCGTCGATCGCGTCGCAGCTTGCCTTGTACCGCTGTATCGTTGCCGACAATCCGGAGATGGCGCGGGAGACGGCGGGGCTCAAGGTGCTCGCCGTCCAGGGGGGCTCGCTGCCGGGGATCGTCACGCGGAACCGGCAGGTGCGCAACCTCGGCGATCTTGCCGGGCTGCGCTTGCGCGCGCCGACCGAATTGCTCAGCGTGCTGCGGAACCTCGGGGCAGACCCCGTCGATATGCCGATGGGTGAGGTCTATTCGGCGTTGAGCAAGGGCGTGATCGACGGTGTCGTCGCGCCGGCCGACACCTTCCGCTCGCTCCATTTCGCCGAGGTGGCGAAGTTCTTCAACACCCTCGAAGTCCCGCGCGGCGCCTATCCGGCGCGGGCGATGGGGTTGAAGACGTGGAACGCCCTGACGCCCGACGATCGCCGCGTACTCGATGAGGCGACGCCGGTGTGGGAAGCGGCGCTCGACCACGAGATCACCGCGGCGTGGCAAAAGGGCTACGCCGAGGCGGTCCACCAGCACGTCGCGATATCGGCGCCATCGGCGGCGGACCAGGCGCGCTTCGACGCGCTCTATCTCCACGACGCCGAGGTCAACGCGCGCAAGCTCGATCGCTTCGGCATCGACGGTATCGGCGCCTTCCGCAACGCGCGCGCCGCCGTGACGGCACGCGACCAGATCTCCTGTGGGGGCCGATCATGAACTTGCTTGCCGCTGCAGGCGCGCCGGTCGCCGCGATCGCTACGGCGAAGACGTTCGTTGGACCCGACTGCGGGCTGTGCCCGGCCCGCGCGTGGACCGTGTCGCGCAAGCAATTTTCGATGATGCCATGACCCAGCCTTTCGCCGGCATCGTCATCGCCGACTTCAGCCACGTCATGGCCGGCCCGTACGCCTCGCACCTGCTGCGGCTGATGGGCGCCGAGGTCATCAAGATCGAGCCGAAGGGCGGCGACGCCTTCCGCAACTATGGCGGCGATCGCCGCTACGACGGCATGGCCCCGGCGTTCATCGCGGCCAACGCCGGCAAGAAGTCGATCGCCCTCGACCTCAAGGACCCGGCCGATGCCGCGGTTGCGCGCGCCATCGTCGAGCATGCCGACGTGCTGCTGGAAAACTTCCGGCCTGGCGTCATCGCCCGGCTCGGGCTCGGATATGAGACCGTGCGCGGGTTCAATCCCGACATCATCTATTGCTCGGTGTCGGGCTACGGCCAGGAGGGGCCGCACCGCGACTGGCCGGCGATCGACAATATCGTCCAGGCGACCAGCGGGATGATGATGCTCAGCGGCGACGACGGCGATCCGCCGGTCCGCGTCGGCTTCCCTATCGTCGATACGCTGACCGGACAATCGGCGGCGCTGGCGATCGTCGCGGCGCTGTTCCGCCGTGAGCGCGGCGGCGGCGGCAGCCTGATCGACGTCGCCATGCTCGATGCCAGCCTCGCGTTCATGACCTCGGCGCTCACGCCGTTCCTCGTCACCGGCAAGGCGATGCCGCGGATGGGCAACACCGGCTATTCGGGGTTGCCGACCGCAGCGTTGTTCGCTGTTCGCAATGGCCGTCAGATATCGCTCGGCGTGGTTCAGCCGGGCCAGTTCACCGCGCTCGCCAGATATTTCGTCCGCGAGGACTGGCTGAGCGATCCGCGGTTTGCCACGCCCGACGCGAGGCGGGCGAACTTCGCCGCGATGAGTGCCGAACTCGTCGGTGAGTTCGCCAACCGCGACGGGCATGTGCTCGAGGCCGAACTCAGCGCGCAGGGCATCCCGTGCGGACTGGTGCGGAGCGTCGACGAAGCGACCGCGATGGCGCGCGAGGGAGCGCTGCTGCCGTTGACGATTCCCGGGCTGCCCGATGACGGCGCGATCTCGATCCCGAACGCCGGCTTCCGGATGGACCCCGATGGACCGGGGCTCGATACGCCCGCGCCGCACCTCGATCAGCACCGCGATGAGATCATGCGGTGGCTGGAAACGGGTGAGGCGTGAAGGCTGACGTTCAGGCGAAGCGATGTGGGACGAGCTGGTCCGCAAAGCCCCTGAACCCAACACGAAGTGAGGTTCATCGCGACCGGTTCCGCGGTGATGTTTCAAATATCTGGTCCGTCAGTCCCGCTAGATCCGGCACCTCATAAAATAGATAGTTGAACTACATAACAGTTGATTTAACAGACGATAATCCACTAGTGTAGAAATCAGAGCCGCGAAGACGGCAGGGGACGGATCGGGAATGCACGGACGGCACCGGAAATTCGTGGTGATGCCGGCGGTCGTCGTGGTCTGCACCGTGCCGGCATCCGGGCTGCAGGTGGCAAGCCCGCGGCCGCCGGGCCGATCAGGATCGCGCTCACGCGGCATCATATCCCGCCGGGCGGACCGCTGTCGGTCGAGCTGGCCAGCGCGTGCGTTGACGCCAACGCCACCCCGACGGGTTCGAGACATCGGCGCAATAAACACAATCAGGGGAGAGGGATGATGAAGAACTCGACGCGATTGAAGCAGAGCCTGCTGATGGGTGTGACCCTGGCGGCGCTGGCCTGCGGCGCGGCGGCTGGCGCCCAGACTGCCGGTGTCGAGACCGTGCCGGTGGCGGCGCCCGACCAGCCGGCAACTGGCAGCGCGGAGATCGTCGTGACCGGCAGCCGCATCCGGGGTGTGGCGCCGGTGGGCTCGCCCCTGATCGAACAATCGCGGGCGGACCTGAAGGCTTCGGGCGCCGTGAACGTCACGCAACTGGTTCAAGACCTGCCGCAGGTGATCAATCAGGGGGTGTCGGAAAGCAGCCGCAACAGCTCCGGCGGTGCGGGCAACATTACCTATAGCTCTGGCTTCAACATCCACGGCGTCGGGCCCTACGCGACGCTGACCTTGTTGAACGGGCGCCGGATCGTGCAGTCGGGTTCGTCGGGGGGCCTGCCCGATCCGAGCAATATTCCGACGATCGCGCTGCAACGGGTCGAAGTCGTCGCCGATGGTGCGTCGGCGATCTATGGCTCGGATGCCGTCGCCGGCGTCGTCAACCTGATCACCCGCCGCCGCTTTGATGGGCTCGAGGCGCAGTCGCATATCGGATTGGCGAAGGACAATGATTACAACGAATATAACCTCGGGATCATCGGCGGTCATAGCTGGTCGTCGGGCAACGTTACCGTATCGTATGAGCATAGCGGTCATGCCGCGTTGAATGGACGCGATCGCAGCTTCTACGCCGCCGACCTGACGGGGCGGGGCGGCGGTGACTATCGCGGTGTGCAGTGTAATCCGGCGAATATCCTGATCGGCGGCACGTCTTATGCTCTGCCGGCTCTCGCGGCGGGCACGGTCAATAAGTGCGATACGCTCAAGGGCCAGGACCTCATCCCGTCGCAGCGGCGCGACAGCGTCATGGGGTCGATCACGCAGGAGATCGGGTCGCGGATCACGCTGACGGGCGACATCCTGTATTCGAAGCGCAATTTCGTTTTCCATAGCGCGCCGACGACGGCGACGGTGACGATCCCGAGTAGCAACCCCTATTTCATCCTGCCGCCGGGGGTCGTCGCGACCTCCGAAAGCGTCGAGACCGGCTTTGGCGGCCAAGCGCCCGCCAACGATTCATCAGGATATTCCA
>JAYTTV010000206.1:0-18096 GCA_043745075.1 Sphingomonadaceae bacterium | reverse complement strand
AGGCGCGCGGCGCACGCGTTGCCGGGTCCTGCAGCACCGTCTGATACAGGCCCGCGGGAACGATATCGCGGCTGTTGTACCCCGTCAGTCCGTCGAGCGGCGTGCCCTTGTGCTCGGTCTTAATCGCCGCCGCCGCGGTCTTGAGCGCCTCGATCCGCTTTGGCGTCACGATCCAGCGTCGGTGCTGCCCTTGGCGATCTGGTTGCGCCCCATGACGTAGCGGTTGAACAACACGGTCTCGCGATACCGCGACTCATAGTCGAGGATCGCGCGGTCCATTTCCTTCATGTAGTCGAGCGACTGCTGGAAATGCCATTTCTGTGGCGCGACCGGTATGACCTCGTCCTCGCGCGCGCGTTGGTTCGACGGCACGAGCGGCAAGTCGAACGGGGTCGGGTTGCCGATGATCTCGGTCAGGATGCCGATCTGGTTGTGGAAATAGCCGATCGTCCGGACGCCGCCGTTGAACCACGTCGAATACGGCGCCCCCGACCGCATCACCGATCCGCCCTTGCCCTGCGCGACGAGCCGCGCGTGCATCATCCCGCCGACGATGTCGGTCTGGTTGATGACCAGCGGCTCGTTGTTGAAGTTGTACGGATCGCGAAACGGGAGGATGAAGACGACCGCGCCGAGCGGCCCGGTCTGATGCTGGTTGTACAGGATTTGCGGAAACCATTCGCGATACGCCGCACGGTTCATGTTGGTCGTCTCGGGCTGGGTCGAGGCGAAGCTGTCGCGGTTGTCGTCGTGGCCGATATACTTCTGGCACAGGATCGGAATCGTATCGCTGATCCGCTTCGCCGGATCGGCCGGGCGCATATACCAGTCCGACACGAGCTCGAGCCCGTCGGGGTTGGCGAAGACGAACAGCATGACGTCGTCGCCGAGCAGCCGCAGCGTTTCGGGATCGTTGCGCGTCAGCATCTCGTGGATGATCTCGATCCAGACGACGGAGCGCCCCTCCGCCGCCAATTTGTGCGCCTCGTCGTCAGTCACCCCTTGGCGAGCGCGAGCCGCCGGGAGATCTCGCGAAAGCGGTCGAGGTTGCGGATGTTCGCGGGCGACAAGACGATCGCCATATAGTGCTCGCGGCCCTCGGCGGTCTTGCCGATGCTGACGAGCTTGATGCGATCGCTTTCGCCGGCAATCTGGTGAAGCCACGCGAAAATCTGGGTGTAGTTCGCGAGGAAATAGTCGGCGCCGGCCGTGGCCTTCAGAACTGCCGCAGGGTCGGTGATCGTTCCGGTCGTCGCCGGTGCGTCGCTTGCTTCAACCGGGTTGGCGACGATCGCCGCCAGCGCAACCGCGAGACGAATGCCGCCCTGAAATCGACGCATGCGATTTTGCCCCCAATAGATTGCCGCGTGCGCGGACCGCGCTATCGGCAGAGTGCGCGATCGGGGATGCGATAAAAAGCGCTCGTTGAAAAATCCCGGCGCAACGAAGGCCTTGGATTAGCGTCCGGCGCTGATCATCTGCGCGACAACCGCGACCTGCGTCCGGTTCCGCACGTTGAGCTTGCGCATCAGGATCGTCATGTGCGCCTTGACGGTCGCCTCGGCGACACCGAGGTCGAACGCGATCTGCTTGTTGAGCCGCCCCGAGTGGACGCCGTCGAGCACCTTGCGCTGGGTCGGCGTCAGATGCACGCGGTTCGCGTGAACGTCGCTGTCGCGGGTCATCCCAGGAGACGCCGCGCCGTCGGTTTGGATCGCTATCAAGTCCACTCTCCCCAGTTGCGCGATCTTACCATCGCACCTCGCTTCGCCGTCGGCTTGGACCGATCTCATAGCGTCGGCGCGAATCGCCGCGTTGCCTCAGCGTACCGGAACTTGTTGGACAGACTCAAGCAGCAAAACCGCATTATCAAGTCCACACGAAGAGACCTTACCGTTTTTTGTAGCGATTGCGGCAATGCTGTCATACTAGTCTGACCAAACGATGCCGCAGCGCCGGATGCTTCTGGCGACAAAACGGCACGCTCAGGGGGAGAGCCGGATTGCGCATCGAGGGACATCGACCGACCCGTTCACCCAGCGGTCCGCGGACGCCGTATCCGTTCCTGCCGTTTGTGAAAGCCCGATGATCGGGGCCGATGCGCGCCTGATCGCGGCGGCGATCACAGGCATACTCCTGTCGGTGATCCTCGTTGTGCGGGGCCGGCTCCATCCCTTCGTTGCTTTATTATGCGGCGCGTTCGCCGTCGGCCTGCTGTCGGGCATGCCGATCGCCGTGACCTCGAAAGCCGTCCAAAAGGGCGTCGGCGACATCCTTGGGGGCACCGGTCTGGTCGTCGCGCTCGGGCTGGCGCTCGGTGCGATGTTGCAGCTTTCGGACGGCGCCGGGGGCCTCGCGCGCGCCGCGCTCAAGGCTTCGGGGGTCGCGGGCGCGCCATTCGCCGCGCTGATCGCCGGCCTTGTCATCGGCCTGCCGCTGTTCTTCGAAACCGGGCTTGTGTTGCTGCTCCCGATCGTCGCGACCGCCGCCGCCGCGCTGCCTGCCCGGGGCCGCGGCGACGAGGCCAAGCTCTCGCTGATGCTATGCGCGATCGCCGGGCTCGCCGTCGTCCACGCGCTGGTGCCGCCGCATCCGGGTCCTTTGCTCGCGGTCGACGCCCTCCACGCAAACCTCGCGCGCACGATCGGCTACGGTCTGCTCGTCGGCATCCCGACCGCGATCATCGCCGGTCCGATCCTGTCCAAGTTCACCGCGCGCGGCGTGCGGATCGCGCCCCCGGTCCTCGCGGCGGTCAAACTGGACGTGCCCGCCCCGGGAGTGGGCCGTGCGCTAATCGTCATCCTGATGCCTGTCGTGCTGATCGCCGCGGGACAGGTCGAGGCGCTGTTGCCGAAGTCGGTGGCACCGGGTTTCGCGTGGCTCGGCGTCGCCAGCAACCCGGTGCTCGCGCTGCTGATCGCGTGCCTCGCCGCGCTGCCCCTGCTGTTCGGCCGCCGCCTGTTCGAGCCGCGGGTCCAGGACGCGGTATGGGCCGAGGCTATGGTGCCGGCAGGGACGATCCTGCTCGCGATCGGCGCAGGCGGAGCGCTCAAGCAGGTGCTCGTCCAGGCGGGCATCTCCGACCTGCTCGCCCGCGTCGCCGGCCACGGGGCGCTGTCACCACTGCTCGTCGCATGGCTGGTCGCTGCGGCGATCCGGCTGTCGATCGGCTCGGCGACGGTCGCGACGATCACCACCGCCGGGATCATGCCGGCGCTGGTCGTCAGCTCGGGCGTGTCGCCCGAATGGACCGTGCTCGCGATCGGCGCGGGGTCGGTGTTCTTCAGCCACGTCAACGATCCCGGCTTCTGGCTGGTCAAGAGCTACCTCGGCACGGACATGCCTGGGACGTTCCGCACATGGTCGCTGCTGGAAACCGCAGTATCGGTGGTGGGGCTGGTTTTCATCCTGATCGCCAGTAGGTTCCTCTAGGCCGTGACGATAAACGGGAACCGGACATGACCGTGCAACGGCTTGCCGACAAAGCCTATTCGGGGATCGTCGAGATCATCAAGGCGGACGGCCTCGATGTCGGCGACCGCCTGCCGTCGGAGGCACGCCTTGCCGAGCTGTTCGGCATCTCACGGACGATGGTCCGCGAGGCGCTGGTCCGCCTCGCGTCGGACGGCATCACCGAGGCGCGGCGCGGGGCCGGATCGTTCGTCAAAAGCCGCCCGTCGGACCGCCTGATGACGTATCTGCCGATGGCCGAGCTGTCGTCGACGCTCGGCAGCTACGAGGTGCGCTTCGTCCTCGAGGCGGAGGCGGCGCGGCTTGCGGCGGCGCGCCGGTCGACCGAGGAGATGGCGGAAATTCAGGATGCCATGGACCAGTTGCGCGCGGCGATGCTGTCGAACGAGCCGGCCGACGCCGAGGACATGGAATTGCACCGCCGCATCGTCGCCGCGACCGCCAATCCGGCGTTCGGCCTCGCTTTCGAGGCGTTGACCGGCGACATCGAGCGGGTCATGCGCGCGGGGGTCGACATCTCGCGCTCGCGCCCGCCGCACGTCCTCGGCGCGATGCTGCGCGAGCACGAAATGATCGTCGAAGCGATCCGTGCGCAGGATTGCGACGGGGCGGCGCTGGCGATGCGCTGGCACCTGTGGGAGGGGCGCAAGCGGCTGATGCCGAGCGAACTCTAGTAGTTGCCCGGGGTCGGCTTTGTCCCGCCACCGGGGCGGAGCCAGCCACCATCGGCCAGCCAGTCGGAGAGCCGGTCAGGCCAGTGCACGACGCCGAGCCGTTCCGAGTGCATGCCGACGTTGAAGGCGTGGTCGGTATCGGCGAACAGATGCAGCTCGACCGAAACATCTGCGGCGCGAAGCTGCTGGTAGAGCGTGAGCACGGGCACGGCGCAGCATTGGTCGAGCGTGCCCGCGACGAGGAACGCGGGCGGCGCACCTGCCGCAGCCGTCGCAGGGATGCCGAGCGGGCCGGGATAGACCAGCACCTGGAAATCGGGCCGGGCACTCAGGCGGTCGATCGCATCGGCATTCGCCGGTGTCGGCGGTGCGGGTGCGTCGGCGACGATCGACACGAGCTCGCCGCCCGCCGAAAACCCCATCAGCCCGATCCGGTGGGGATCGACGCCGTAATCGGAGGCATGGGCGCGGACCCAACGGACCGCACGGCGCGCGTCGGCGGCGGCATCGCGTGCAATATCATAGGTCGAGCCGGCTTCACCGGCGAGGCGGTACTTGAGCACGAACGCAGTGACGCCGAAGCGATTGAGCGTCCGCGCCGGCATCACGCCCTCGTTGACCCAGACGAGCATGCGATGCCCGCCGCCGGGGATCACGATCACCGCCGCGCCGTTGGCATGCGCGGGATCGGCGCGAAACACGGTCAACGACGGCTGGTGGACGTTGCGGACATAGCTGTTCTCGACGATTTCCGGCTCGGCACGGCGGTCCTCGGAACCGGGGGCACCTTGCGGCCAAAGCGCGACCGTCGGCGTGGCCGGGGTCTGCGCGCCGACCTGTCCGGCAAACGCCAGCAGTGCCGCAGCGCATAAATATTTGATCGTCATCGGCGACTTCTTTCCAGCGGCGGCGCGACCGGACATGTGAGCCAGTCGAGTGCAATGCGGACCAGCGCCGCAGCCGGCGTGCCGGTATCGAGGGTCAGCGAAAGCTCATCCTCCGCCGGCCGCTCGAGCGTAGCCAACTGGCTCGCCAGCAGGCTCGGCGGCATGTAGTGACCGGCGCGCTCGGTCAGCCGCTCGCGCAGCGTCTCGGTCGCGGCATCGAGCAACATGAAGCGCATCGGCACCGCCACACACGCCGCGAGCCGGTCGCGATACACGCGCTTGAGCGCCGAGCACGCCACCACCGCAACCCCGTGCGCGGCGACTTCCGCTGCCAATGCCGCGCCGATCCGATCGAGCCACGGCCAACGCTCGCGGTCACCGAGCGGCTGGCCCGACCGCATCATCGCGATCGCCGCCGCGTCGTGGAATGCGTCGCCCTCGACGAAATTGCACCCGAGCTGCGCGGCAAGCAACGCCCCCAGCGTCGACTTACCGCTGCCGCTGACGCCCATGACGACGACGACCATCGGCGCGATGTCGTTGCGATTGAATGACGATTTCACGCGACTCCCCAATCTTCGCCGGACAGTGTCGATCGACGCCGCCCATGGCGGGGCGAGCCTATCGGCTCCGGCACACGCGGCGGGAACTACGACCTTGGTCGTGGATGCCGATTGTTGATTTATTCCCTAATCGAGCCCGATCGACGCTTTCCGGCAAGACGGCAGCGATTGGGGGGATTGCATGAGAACGGCGTGGTTGGCGATGGCAGCGGTGCTGATGGGCTCGGCCCAGATCGCCCAAGCCACGCCCGCCGGGTCGACCCTCGCCACGATGCCCGCCGATCCGCGCGCGGTCACCGTCCACGGCGTCGGCAACGGCCGCGCCGACGACACCGATGCCATGCAATCCGCGCTCGACGCCGCGCCCGACAAGACCGGGCATGGGATCGTCTTCTTGCCCTCGGGCCGTTACCGGGTAAGCCGCACGCTGCTCGTCCCCGCCGGCGTGCGCATCTTCGGCGTCGGCAAGACACGCCCGGTCCTGCTGCTCGGCGACCACACCCCTGGCTTCCAGTCGGGCCTCGCGATGATGATCGTCTTCACCGGGAGCGACCAGTATCAGGTCGGCAAGATTCCGGTGCCGGTCCCCAACGTCGTGCCTGCCGACAAAATCGTGCGCGATGCCAATTCGGGCACCTTCTATTCGGCGATGAGCAACGTCGACATCGAGCTCGGGCAAGGCAACCCCGCCGCCGCCGCGATCCGCTTCCGCCTCGCCCAGCACGGCTTCCTTAGCCACATGGACTTCCGCCTCGGATCGGGATTTGCCGGGGTTTACCAGGCGGGCAACGAGATGGAGGACATCCACTTCCACGGCGGACGCTACGGTATCGTCAGCGAGAAGACCTCGCCCGCGTGGCAATTCACGCTGATCGATTCGAGCTTCGACGGCCAGCGCGACGCCGCGATCCGCGAGCATGAAGTCGACCTGACGCTGATCAACGTCGCCATCCGCGACACGCCCGTCGGGATCGACATCGACGAGGGCTATAGCGACTCGTTGTGGGGCAAGGATGTCCGCTTCGACAACGTCTCGCGCGCCGCCGTGATCATCTCGAGCGAGCGCAGCCCGTTCACCCAGATTGGCTTCGACAATGCGGTCGCGCGCAACACCCCGGTCTTCGCGCGCTTCCGCGAGAGCGGGGTGACGGTCGCTGGGACCGTTCCCGCGTATCGCGTCGCCAGCTTCAGCCATGGTTTCGCCGTCCCGGGATTGGGTCAGGTCGGCGCGCCGGCGACGACGCGCACTATCACCCCGCTGGCGGAGCTGCCCGCGCCGCGCACCTCGGCAATCCGCGCGCTACCGCCCGTCGCCGAGTGGACCGACGTCCGCTCGCTCGGGGTGAAGGGCGACGGCAAGACCGACGACACCACCGCCCTCCAGCGCGCGATCGACAGCCACCGCGTGCTGTATTTCCCCGTCGGTTTCTACATGGTCACCGGCACGCTCAACCTGCGCGCCGATACCGTCCTGCTCGGGCTCCACCCGGCGATCACCCAGCTCGTCATTCCCGACAACGACCCGGGTCACGCCGGGATCGGGACGGTCGTGCCGATCCTCGCCGCGCCGTCGGGCGGGCGCAACATCGTCTCCGGCCTCGGCCTGTTCACCGGGCGGATCAACCCGCGCGCCAATGCCATATTGTGGAAGGCCGGCGCGGACTCGCTGATCGACGACGTCAAGATCATGGGCGGCGGCGGCACCCCGACCGCCGACGGCAAGCCGCTCGGCACGCTCAGCGCGCACAGCGGCGATCCGGTCGCCGACAATCGCCTCGACGCGCAATATCCGAGCATCTGGGTCGCCGACGGCGGCGGCGGCACCTTCGCCGCGATCTGGTCGCCGAACACCTTCGCCACGGCCGGATTCTACGTGACCAACACCAAGACGCCGAGCCACGTCTACGAGCTGTCGAACGAGCATCACGTTCGCAACGAGATCGTCCTCGACGGGGTCGAGAACTGGGAATTCCTCGCGCCGCAGACCGAGCAGGAAGTCGCCGAGGGCATGGACGCGGTCTCGTTCGAGATCCGCAATTCGCACAACATCCTGCTCGCCAACTACCATTCGTACCGCGTCACGCGGACCTTCCACTCCGCCGTCACCGCGGTAAAACTGTTCAATTCGAGCGACATCCGCTTCCGCAACGTCCACATCAATGCCGAGAGCGGCTTTTCGACGTGCGACGACATCGGTTGCGGGACCTATGCCCGCGCGAGCAAATTCCCATTCGAGAATGCGATCCAGGACAAGACGCATCACCTCGAAATGCGCGAACGCGAATTCGCCACGCTCGACGTCCCCGCGGATCCCGCTACGGTCGTCCCGGCGACGCTCCCGGGCGCGGGGCCGGTCGAAAAGCTCGAGGGCGGCTTCTGGTCGATCTCGGGCGGCGCGGTCGATGCGAGCGGCGCGCTCTACTTCGTCGAGCACCGCTTCCAGCGCATCTACCGCTGGACCCGCGAGCACGGGCTCGAAGTCGTGCGCGACAATGCACTCGATCCGGTCAACCTCGCCGTCGACAAGTCGGGCCATCTGCTCGTGCTGTCGTCGTTCGGACCGCAGGGCACGGTGTACAGCTTCGATCCCGCCGCACCGAAACAGGCGCTGACGCTGATCGCAGCAACGCCCGCCGCTGCGTCAGACGCGACCACGCTGCTCCCGGTCAACTGGTGGAACAACGGCGAGTTTCGCGACCAGTTCGACCCCGCCACCGGCCACTTCACCACGCTCGCCGAAATGTTCGCGCGCGATGCCGGGTCCGCCGAGCCGATGGAATATCGCTCGCCCGACGGCAGCCTCGCCCTCCCCGCTTTCCGCGTCTGGCAGCAGGGCTCGCCCGATCACGTCGGCTGGCGCTTCTCCGACACACTCGATGCCTATGGCTTCATCCGCGGGCGAGTCGGCGACCGCGTCCTCGTCAGCAACGAATCCGAGGCGCGAACCTATTCCGCCGCGGTCGGCGCAGGCGGCGCGCTCAGCGACCTCAAGGTGTTCGCCGATCGCGGCGGCGAGAGTGTGACGACCGACGGCGCGGGCCGGGTGTTCATCGCGAACGGCCAGGTGTTCGCCTACGACGCTGCGGGCGAGCCGATCGGCCGGATCGACGTGCCCGAACGCCCGCTCCAGCTGCTCCTCGGCGGCCCGGACAAGCGCACGCTGTTCATCCTGACGCATCACACCCTCTACGCGGCACAACTGTAACAAAAACAAACGGGGAGACTAAAATGGGCGGACTTCACACGGCACATCGGGCGCGGCTGCTGGCATCGGTCGGGGCGGCATTCGCGGTCGGCCTCGCGCTCCCGGCGCAGGCGCAGCAGGCACCCGCGCCCGCCGCCGTCGCTCCGGCGACCCCCGACGACGCAACGACCAACGCCGGCGACATCGTCGTCACCGGCTCGCGCATCACCACCAGCGGCTTTACCGCACCGACCCCGACGACCGTCATCGGGGCGGCCGAGATCGCGCGCAACGCCGAGCCGAACATCTTCACGACGATCGCGCAATTGCCGTCGCTGCAGGGATCGAGCGGCGTCACCACCGGGACCAACAGCACCTCGAGCGGCCAGCAGGGTCTGAGCTCGTTCTCGCTGCGCGGCCTCGGCACGATCCGCACTCTGACCCTGCTCGACGGCCAGCGCGTCGTCGGCGCGAACGTCACCGGCGTCCCCGACATCAGCCTGTTCCCGCAGCTGCTGATCAAGCGTGTCGACGTCGTCACCGGCGGTGCCTCGGCGTCTTACGGCTCGGACGCGGTCGGCGGCGTCGTCAACTTCATCACCGACAAGCATTTCGAGGGCTTCAAAGCCAACGTCCAGGGCGGCATCACCACCTATGGCGACAACAAGCAGGGCCTCGTCCAGGTCGCCGCCGGACGCTCGTTCTTCGACAATCGCCTCCATGTCGAGGTCAGCGGCGAGTACGATCACGAGGACGGCGTCGCGGCGGGCGGCTTCGGCGAACAGCTTGCGGCGGGGCGTACGTGGTATCGCACGACGACCTTCCTCAACCGCGGCATCACCAACGACGGCTCTCCGCAATATCTCGTCCGCGACCACGCGCAGGCGTATCAATACACCAAATTCGGCCTGATCTCCGCCGGACCGCTGCAGGGCACCGCGTTCGACGTCAACGGCAAGCCGTTCACCTTCAACTACGGCTCAGGCGGCGTGCCGGCGAAGAACGCCGCGGGCAATGTCTCGGGCTGTTACTCGGCGGGGAGCTTCTGCGTCGGCGGCGACCTGTCGGGCAACGTCGGCATCGGCACGACGCTCCAGTCGCGCCTCGACCGTTACAACGGCTATGGCCGCGTCGGCTTCGACCTCGATCCCGACAACGAGATCTATGCAACGGTCAACGTCGCGCAGGTCGACACGATGAACCAGCCCAATCCCGGCGCGACCAAGTCCGGCCTGACGCTGCAATGCTCGAACCCGTTCGTTCCGGCCTCGATCCAGGCGGCGTGCGCGACGGCGGGGATCACCCAGTTCCAGTTCGGCACCAGCAACGGCGAGCTGCCGAAGAACATCACCGTCTACCCGACCCGCAAGCAGTATCGCGGCGTCATCGGTGCCGACGGCAAGGTCTCGGTCCTCGGCACGAGCTGGACCTACGACGCCTCGTACGAGCACGGCGAGAACATCACCGACATCCACGTCAAGAACATCACGCTGACGCCGCGCTATAACGCGGCGATCCAGGCGATCACGCTCAACGGCCAGATCGTCTGCGCCGACCCCGTCGCGCGGGCCAACGGTTGCGTCCCGATCGACATCATCGGCGGCACCGCCCCGAGCGCCGCTGCGCTCCAGTATATCGAGCCAGGCAACGGCCCGTTCCAGCACACCCGCCAGACGCAGGACGCGGCGAGCTTCAGCTTCAGCGGCGCCCCGCTCAGCCTTTGGGCGGGTCCAGTGTCGATCGCCGCCGGTGCCGAATACCGCAACGAATATTATAAGGTCGTCGGCGATCCGTACGGCAACGGCGTCGCCCCGCAGAGCCAGTATAGCGCGAACTATCCCGCCGATCCGTCGCTCTCGACCAATGGCGCCAACTGGTATGCCGGCAATTATCACAACGGCACCGGCAGCTATCACGTCGCCGAGGGCTTCGTGGAGGTCAATTTGCCGTTCCTCAAGTCGGACAAGCTCGGCAGCGCCAACCTCGATGTCGCCGGTCGCGTGACGAACTACAGCACCTCGGGCACGGTCTATACTTGGAAGGTCGGCGGCACGTGGGACACGCCGATCGAGGGCATCCGCCTGCGCGCGGTGACCTCGCGCGACGTCCGCGCGCCCAACCTGTCGGAGCTGTTCGCCGCGCCGATTACGACGACGCTGCCGAATTTCACCAACCCCGACCCCAACCGCCCCGCCGGTGTCCCCGCGACGCTGACGGTCCTGCAGAACGCCATCGGCAACACTGCATTGAAGCCCGAGATCGCGCGCAACACGACCGCGGGCATCGTGCTGTCGCGGCCAAGCTGGCTGCCCGGCTTTAGCGCGTCGTTCGATTACTACCGGATCAAGGTCAACGGCGTCATCTCCACCCTCGGCGCGCAGCAGGAAGTCAACCTCTGCTACAGCGGCATCACCTCGCTGTGCAGCGCCTTCAACCTCGCGCCGACGAGCGGCACGCCCTTCGTCAACCTGCAGGCGTTCAACCTCGCCTCGATCTTCACTGACGGCTTCGATA
Source organism: Sphingomonadaceae bacterium (assembly GCA_043745075.1). GTDB lineage: Bacteria > Pseudomonadota > Alphaproteobacteria > Sphingomonadales > Sphingomonadaceae > Polymorphobacter_B. Next base: position 6,803 of record JAYTTV010000206.1, on the reverse strand, counting down.
TCGAGGCGAGCTATCAGTTCAACGCCGACCGGATCGGCGTCCCGGGCAACTTCGTCCTGCGCGGGCTGGCGACGAACGTGAAGAACTTCATCACCGATCCGGGCGTGCCCGGGACGATCCCGATCCAGAGCGCCGGGGTCAACGCCGGCAACACGCCGTCGTGGAAGGTGCTGCTGACCGAAGGCTGGAGCACCGATCGCTTCAGCTTCAATCTCCAGCAGCGCTGGTTCAGCGACGGCGTCTACGCGCAGGAATACGTCGTATGCAGCACGGGCACCTGCCCGGTCGGCCGGACCGCGCTGCAGAATACGCAACACCCGACGATCGACAGCAACTTCATGCCCGGAGCGTTTTATCTCGACGTCGGCGGGTCGTATAACCTGACCAAGAAGTTCACCGCCTACTTCAAGATCGATAACGTGCTCGATCGCGATCCGACGCCGTCGCCGCAGACCAACACCGGCATCGACATCAACCAGGCGCTCTACGATACGCTCGGGCGGCTGTTTCGCGTCGGCGTCCGCTACAACTTCTGACCGGAGACCGCGGCGTCAGGCCGAATATCCGCTATCGTCACCCCTGAAGACTCTGTCCCGGCCGCAAGGCCGGGACGCCTTTTTGTCCGCCGTCGCATGAGGAACGCCCCGCATGATCAGGACCGCGCTTGTCTTCGCCCTTGCCGCCGTCCCGGCAGCGGCTATCGCCGGTCCTTCGGTATTCCAGATCGCGCCCGCCGATGCGCGCGCCGTGACCGTTGCGGGCCGTGGCGACGGCCAAGCCGACGACAGCGCGGCGCTGCAAAGCGCGATCGACAGCGCCGCGGCAAAGGGCGGCGGCGGGATCGTGTTCGTGCCGTCGGGACGCTACCGAATCACCCGCACGATCTTCCTGTGGCCCGGCGCCCGCGTCTTCGGCGTCGGCGCGACACGGCCGGTGATCGTCCTCGGCAACAAGACGCCCGGCTTCCAGCGGGGCATCGCCAACATGCTGTTCTTCGCCGGGGCGAAGCGCGGCGAGGTCAAACGCGTGCCCTTCCCGCCCCCCGGCAGCGTGCCGTTCGACCGCGCCATCGCCGACGCGACCCCGAGCACCTTCTATTCGGCACTGAGCAACGTCGACTTCGCGATCGGCGCGGGCAATCCGGCGGCCACCGCGATCCGCTTCCACGCCGCGCAGCACGCCTATCTTAGCCATGTCGACTTCGATCTCGGCTCGGGTCTCGCCGGGATCTACCAGGTCGCCAACCTCGCCAGCGATCTCCATTTCCGCGGCGGGCGATATGGCATCCTGACCGAGAACACCTCGCCCGCGTGGCAGTTCACCCTGCTCGATTCGACGTTCGACGGCCAGCGTGACGCGGCGATCCGCGAGCATCAAGCCGGGCTGACACTGGTCAACGTCGCGATCTGCAACGTACCGGTCGGGATCGACATCGACGCCGGGTATAACGACTGGCTGTGGGGCAAGAACGTCCGTTTCGACCGCGTCGCCCGCGCCGGTGTCGTCATCTCGAACGAGGCGAGCGCGTACACGCAGATCGGCTTCGAGAACGCCGTCGCCACCGCCACCCCGGTGTTTGCGCGCTTCCGCGACAGCGGCACGACCGTCGCTGGAAAGGGCTCGAGCTACCGGGTCGCCGCGTTCAATCATGGCCTCGCGGTGCCGGGTCTCGGCGTGATGGGCAAGATCGCGACGGTGATGACCGCCGAAGCGCTGGCGTCACCGGCGCCCGTCGTGCCCCCCGCACTGCCGTCGCTCCCAGCAACCGGCGAGTGGACCAACGTCCGCACGCTCGGGGCGAACGGCGACAATGCGACCGACGACACCGCCGCGCTCCAGACCGCGATCGACACTCACCGCGTGCTGTATTTCCCGGCAGGGCGGTACGTCGTCAGCGACACGCTGCGGCTCAAGCCCGACACAGTGCTGATCGGCCTCCACCCCAGCCTCACCCAGATCGTGCTTCCCGACCACACCCCGGCGTATCAGGGTGTCGGCGCGCCAAAAGCGGTGATCGCCTCGGCCGACGGCGGCAATGCGATCGTCTCGGGGCTCGGCATCGCCACCGGGGGCATCAACCCGCGCGCGACCGGGCTGTTGTGGACCGCTGGCGCAGGCTCGCTCGTCGAGGACGTCAAATTCCAGGGCGGCCACGGCACCGACCTGCCCGACGGTACCCGCATCGATCCATACAACGGCAACCACAGCGGCGACCCCGACCCCGTGAAGCGCTGGGACGCGCAGTACCCGAGCCTGTGGGTGACGCGCGGCGGCGGCGGCACCTTCTCCAACATCTGGTCGCCCAACACCTATGCGCAGGCCGGAATGTACGTGTCCGACACCACGACGCCGGGGCATGTCTACGAACTGTCGAGCGAGCATCACGTCCGCACCGAGATCGTCCTCGACCGCGTCGCCAACTGGGAATTGCTCGCGCCACAGACCGAGGAAGAGGCGGGTGACGGCCCGGACACGGTGTCGCTCGAGATCCACGATTCACACGACGTTCTCATCGCGAATTACCACGCCTATCGCGTCACACGCACGGTCAAGTCCGCGGCGAGCGCGGTGAAGCTTTACAATTCCGCGAACATCCGCTTCCGCAACGTCCATGTGAATGCCGAGAGCGGCATCGGCCTGTGCGACGCCGAGGGCTGCACGACCTACCTCCGCGCAAGCAAATTCCCGTACAGCGACGCGATTCAAGACGTGACCCACGGCCTCGCGGTGCGCGAGCGCGAGTTCGCCACGCTCGATGTCCCCGCCGCGCCGGTCGCGGTGACGCCGTCGATCTTCCCGGCAGGCGCGAAGCTCGAAAAGCTCGCCGACGGCTTCTACTCGATCTCGGGAGCCGCCGCCGCGCCCGACGGGACGCTCTACTTCGTCGATCACCGCCAGCAGCGGATCTACGGCTGGTCGGACGCGCGCAAGCTGACGATCGTCCAGCAAAGCCCGCTCGACCCGGTCAACCTCGCCGTCGCGCGCTCAGGCGATCTAATGGTGCTATCGTCCGACGGGTATGCGGGCAGCGTCTACAGCTTCAAGCCCGGCGGACCCGATGGTGCGGTCACGGTAATTCCGGCGAGCGATGCGGCGATTCCGGCGGGCGCGCGGACGCTGCTGCCGGTCGACACCTGGACCAACGGCGAGTTCAAGGACCAGATCGACCCGCATACCCTTCGCTTTTCTACGCTCGCCGAGATGTTCGTGCGCGACATGGCGGTCGCCAAGCCGCGCCACTACGTCTCCCCCGACGGCAGCCTGATGCTCCCGGAATATCGCGCAATCCGTCAGGGCTCCGACGATTTCCGCGGCTGGCGCTTCTCGGATTCGCTTGATGCCTATGGCTTCGTCGCGGCCGACCCAGGCGCCCGCGTCTTCGTCACCAATGGATCGGAGGATCGCACGTATACCGGTATGGTCGGGCAGAATGGTGTCGTCACCGAACTTCGCCCGTTTGCGAGCCGCGGCGGCGAAAGCGTCGCGGCGGGTCCAGACGGGCGCGTCTACGTCGCCAACGGGCAGGTGTTCGTCTACGATAAGGACGGCCGCGAACTCGGGCGGATCGACGTCCCCGATCGCCCGATCCAGCTCGTTTTCGGCGGCGTGGACAACCAGACGTTGTTTATCCTCACGCATCATGCGCTTTACCGAGTGCGAACTGGTGCGCTTTAGTCGCCGGACGTCCAAGCGGGCTCGCCCTGCGCGTGAGACCGGAAACTCGAATGACCAGGACGGCAAATTTGTGACCAGTCGGAAGGAGCGATGATGAACCGGGCACTCTTGCTTGGCGTAACGGCGTTGACCCTCGGCGCCGCGGCACCGCGTGATACCCTGCGGATGGTCCTCGTCGACGTCGAAGGCGGTTCGGCGACGCTTTACGTCACCCCCGAAGGACATTCGCTGCTCGTCGATACGGGTTGGCCCAAGGGCTTGGGCGGCCCGCCGCTGGCCCCCGGCGCCGCGCCAGCGCCGACGACCAGCAGCGCCGAGCGCATTGTCAGCGCGGCAAAAGCGCTCGGGCTCAGCCGGATCGACTATGTCTTGGTCACCCATTACCATCTCGACCACGTCGGCGGTGTCGCCGATTTGCTCGCACTGATGCCGGTCGGGACTTTTATCGACCACGGGCCGAGCCGCGAAGTGCCGCCCGCGGGAGCGACCGCCGCGCAGCTCACGGGAGCGCCCGTGACGCTTTTCCCCAAATATCTCACAGCGATTGCCGGGAAAAAGCACATCGTCATGCGCGCCGGCTCGACCCTGAACATCGACGGCCTCGCTCTGACCGCGGTCGACAGCGACGGCGCAGTGATCGCGCGCCCATTGCCCGCCGGCGGCAAGCCGGGAGCCGGCTGTGACCGAGCGACGACGAAATTAGCCGACGGCGGTGAAGAGAACCCCCGCTCGATCGGATTCGTCGCCACATGGGGGGAGGCGCGCATCCTCTCGCTCGGCGACACGACGTGGAATGTGGAGAACCGGCTCGTCTGCCCGATCGACCTGATCGGTCCGGTCGACCTGATGGTGGCGACGCATCACGGCAGCGACCTCAGTAACAGCCCCGCGCTGCTCGATACCGTCGCTCCGCGCGTCATCGTCGTCGCCAACGGTCCGACCAAGGGGGGAGACGCCGCTACCTTCGACACGGCGATGGCATCGCCGCGCTTGAAGGAACTTTGGCAGCTCCACTACGCGACGCGAAGCGGGCCGGACAAGAATGCACCACCCGGACGGATCGCCAACCCTGCCGGCGTCGTCGACGCCGCGAACTCGCTCGGGATCAACGTCGAGCGGTCGGGCGCGATCAAGGTCGCCATCCAGCGTTAGCCAAGATTGCGAACGGTCAATTAGCAATTGCTCTCGGGCCGCGGTTACGACTGTTGCGATCGCCGCGGTTGCGAGAACTGATTGGTCAGCTGGCCACAGGCCGCTGTTCAGACGAGCAATGCATCTTCAAGCTTGAGCAGGCCAAAGTATCGCCAGTTACACAAACGACAACAGCCGCCGAGGTCAAAACCTCGACGGCCGTTCGTGTTCTGGTTGCGGGGACGCGCACTGAACGGCGTCACACGTCACCGGTCGTCATCAGCATATAGTCGACAGAGGGGTAAATTTGATGCTGCAACCCGTGCTAAATCTCACGCTGCCGCTTTCAGCGTTCGCCGACGAGGCGCACCTGGACGCCCTTTCCAGTGCGGCCAAAGCCCTAATGGATGACGTGTACCGCCTTGAGTATCTAGCCGGCAAGAGCGCCCGGAGAGCTGAGGAGCGGACCACGTTCTTGCAGCAGGCGGATGAGAAAAGTGCGACGGCGGTGCTGCTGCTAGAGCTGCATAACGCCCTTGGAATTCTGCGTCAGGATTCCGCGGTTGCTTCATCGGGAAGCTAAGCTTCCGGGGTCGAAAAGAGAGAACTCTCCAAGCCGTACCTCGACATCCTGCTGCCCAGGCATTTTCCAGCGCGAGGGAACCAGGCAGAACGGCAGGCAGAACCGTCCTTCTGGTTTCGCATTTACCGTGACGACGGTCGCACCAGGGTGCCGGTCGGCACCCCATCGATGGACCGGTGCAGGTTCGGTGCAGCCGATGCCGTCACCGGCAATGGAATGATTGCAACGCCGAATCGTAATGTGCAGTAAAGGCATGTGTTCGGTGCTCCGAATGGCCTCCACCCGCTATCAAAAATGCCGGAGTGCATCGGAGTGCATCGGACTGCAGATCAAAGTGGCTCGCGTCGAGTTCGGATTGAGCCAGGATGGCCTGGCCATCTTGGCCGGGATCCGGCGGGAAACCGTGGTGCGCATCGAGAACGGAGGCATACCCCGTGCACACACGGTATTTGCGATCGAGAAGGCACTATCTCTCGATTCCTCATACTTCGTGCCCGACTGGGAGCCGTCCGAGATCGATTCGCCTCTGGTCGGGCCTCGGATACGCGAACGTCGGCGAAAGTGCCGTATCAGCCTCGCCTCCTTGGCGTCGGCTGCGGGGGTGACGGAAGCGACGATGTCGCGGTTCGAACGCGGGCTGACGACGAGTAGGAGCATCTGCGAGGAGAGCGATGGCGAACGCGGGGAACCCGTGTCCAAGGTCACCAACGTCGGCATCGCGCACGCATTGGGGTTCGTCGATCTAATCGAACTGCAGGCCTACTGTGACGAGAGGCGCGATTGACCTTCGGCCACCGCGCCAGTGCTCAGTCGCGACGGTCGCCGACAGTCCGGGATCTCCCCCATGGACCGCTCATCGTTGTTGAGTCCGCATACCGCGCATCCGCTGAACGGAGCGGTTGATCGATGGCGCGGCTAGCGCGGCAGGATGCGCGACATATGAGCAATCCGCGGTGATCAACTAAGCACACCTACGTCCGTCCGTCGTCATCCCGTGTCGAGCCCGCGGCGCTTTCGTCCTGAAATGAATGTTCGTGGATACGGCAGCTCGACTGCAGTCGTACGTCGCTGAGCCTGAAGTGGCGCGGCCCAGACCTGTTATCCGTGGGCGGTACGCTGTCGATCCGGGGAAACCAACGGTTCGTTCTGCCATCTGACTAGACGTCCGACAGCGCCGGTACGACGATATCCGCAAGCCGATATGGGTATTGCTCCGCTATCGCACCCAATGCGGGGCCGGACCTCAGTGCAGGCCATGCACCTTCGGTCATCATATCATGCTCCAGCCCATCCATCCCTCGTCGGCTCCGCTGGGTGTCGCGGGGTCAGGCCAGTCCGGCATGCGGGCGACGCAGCCCCGCCTTAGAGCCCGTCAGCAATCGAAATATCATAGGTGTGTTTCTTGCACGTTCCA
>JAYTTV010000205.1:0-18143 GCA_043745075.1 Sphingomonadaceae bacterium | reverse complement strand
CACGGCGTGACCCACAAATCTCGCACTGACAAGGGCCGGTGGCGTCGCTATGCACGCACGCATAACCCCTGGGAGAGCGACCGAATGACCCCGCTGGTGACGACCGAATGGCTGGCCGCCGAGCTTGGCGCGAACGATCTGCGGATCGTCGACGCGACGATCTTCCTGCCCGAGTCGGAGCGGACCGCGCGCGCCGAGTTCGAGACCGGGCACATTCCCGGCGCGGTGTTCATGGATCTCGACGAGCTCGTCGATACCGGCAACCCGGTGCCGAACATGCTGCCTTCGCCTGAGAAATTCGCCAGCCGGATGCAGGCGCTCGGCCTCGGCGACGGCAGCCGGATCGTCGTCTACGACAACTCGCCGTTCCATTCGTCGGCGCGGGCGTGGTGGATGCTCAACCTGTTCGGCGCGCACGAAGTTGCGATCCTCGATGGCGGCTTCGCGAAGTGGCAGACCGAGGGGCGCGCGACCGAGTCGGGCAAGCCCGTCGTCCGCCACCGCCACTTCACCGTCTGGGGCGATACCAAGGGCGTCCGCACGATGCAGGCGATGATCGACAATCTCCGGACCAAGGCCGAGCAGGTCGTCGACGCGCGCCCGGCGGGGCGTTTTGCCGGCACCGATCCCGAGCCGCGTGAGGGCATGCGCAGCGGCCATATGCCCGGCGCGCGCAACCTGCCGTCGAGCAACCTGTTCAACGCCGATGGGACGTGGAAGCAGGGCGACGCCTTGCGCGCGGCGTTCACCGCTGCCGGGGTGGATGTCGACAAACCGCTGGTGACGACGTGCGGGTCGGGCATCACCGCGGCGGTGCTGAGCTTCGGCGCGACGCTGCTCGGGGCGAAGGATGTCGGGCTGTACGACGGCTCGTGGTCCGAATGGGGCGCATCGCCGACGGCACCGGTGGTGACTGGACCCGCGTGAGCGAAGCTCGCCGAACAACACCGTGAGTGACGACGGCGAGCTTGGCCCCAACACCCGCCTCGTCGAGGCGGGTCGCCGCGCCGAGTGGACGCGCGGTCCCGGCATGAACGCGGGGATCGTCAATCCGCCGGTGTGGCACGCCTCGACGATCGTGTTCGACAACCTCGCCGCGCTCGACGAGGCGCGGCGGCATCCCGACGCCGGGTTGTTCTACGGGCGGCGCGGGACGCCGACGCAGTGGGCGCTCGAGGAGGCGTTGACCGCGCAGGAACCTGGCGCGGCGGGGACCAAGCTGTATCCGTCGGGGGTCGCGGCGATCGCGGCGGCGCTGCTGACGGTGGTCCGGACCGGCGACCATGTCCTGATGGTCGACACCGCGTACGAGCCGAGCCGCGCGTTCGCCGACCGCCTGCTCAAGCCGCTGGGGATCACGACGAGCTATTACGCGCCGACCGCCGACATCGCGCCGCTGATCCAGCCGAACACCAAGGCGATACTGCTCGAAAGCCCGGGGTCGCTGAGCTTCGAGGTGCAGGACGTCCCCGCGATCGTCGCGGTGGCGAAGGCGCACGGCGTTGCGACGATCCTCGATAACACCTGGGCGACCCCGCTGCTGTTTCCGGCGATCGGCCACGGCATCGACTTCACCGTGCAGGCGCTGACCAAGTACACCGGCGGGCACAGCGACCTGATGATGGGGTCGGTGACGACGACGAAGCGCTGGTTCGGCAAGCTCAAGACGCAGTCGTACCTGCTCGGCTATTGCGTCGGGCCCGACGACGCCTTTCTCGCGCTGCGCGGATTGCGGACGCTCGGGCTGCGGCTCGAGCGACAAGGGGCGAGCGCGCTGACGATCGCGCGCTGGCTGCAGGGGCACCCGGCGGTGGCGCGGGTCATGCATCCGGCGCTGCCCGATGACCCCAGCAACGCATTGTTCGTCCGCGACTTCAAGGGCGCGTCGGGGCTGTTCGGCTTCGTCCTCAAACGCGGCGAGCGGCGGCATACCGCGGCGCTGATCGACGACCTCGCGCATTTCGGCATCGGCTTCTCGTGGGGCGGGTATGAGAGCCTGATCCTCCCGGTCGAGCTCGACGGCATCCGCACCGCGACGACGACCGACTCGGGCGGGCAGATCGTCCGGCTGAGCATCGGCCTCGAGGACCCCGCCGACCTGATCGCCGACCTCGCGGGCGGACTCGATCGCTACGAGGCGCAATTCTGAGGCGCGGCGCCGCAGCCGCTGCGCTCGCGGCGTCTGCTGGGCTGGCACTTGCGGTCGCGTGGCCCGGGATCGCGCTGTTCGACACGCTCCGCCAGTTCGGTCAGGTCCGCAGCGGGAGCTACGACGACTGGCATCCGCCGGTGATGGCGCGGCTGTGGTCGGGGTTCGAAGCCGCCGGTCTCCACGGCACCGCTCCGCTGTTCGTCCTTCAGGTCGTCCTGTTCTTCGCCGGGCTCGCGCTGTTCGCCGCCGCACTCCCCCGGGTCCGCCCGGTCGTCGCCGCACTCGCGGCCGTCGCGCTTGCGATCCCCGCCGACTGGATGACCGTCGTCGTCAAGGACGCGCAGATGGTCGCCGCGCTGACCGCCGCGACCGGGATCGTCGCATGGTATCGGCTGCGGTCGCACGCGGTGCCGGTCACGGCGACAGGGTGCGTCGTGGTGTTGCTGGTGTACGCGCTGCTCCTCCGGGCGAATGCGGTGTTCGGCGTCGTGCCGCTGGTGTGCGCGTGGGTTGGATGGGGCGGGCTGCGGCATTGGGCGGCGCGGGCTGCGCTGATGCTGGCGGGCGTGCTCGCGGTCTTGGCGGCGTCGCCGACCATCAACCACCGGCTGCTCGGGGCGCGTGCCTCGCATGTCGAGCGCGTGCTGCCGCTGTACGACCTCGCCGGGATCGCGCACTTCGGCGGCCTCGCCACGCTTCCGCGCCTGCCCGCAGCGCGCTGGCGCGAGGCCGAGGCGCGCGGCTGCTATCACGCGACGATGTGGGACGCGTATGGCGACGATACGCGATGCGGTTTCGTTGGCGACGCGGTCGGCATCGACAGCCCGGCCGGAGCGGGGCTGATCGGCGAGTGGGCGCACGCCGTCGCTGCTCACCCGGCGGCCTATGCCCGCCACCGGCTCGGCCATTTCAACGCGACGATGCGCTGGCTGGTCGCTTCCGGCCAGCCAGCCGCCGCCGCCCCGCCCGACTCGCAGCCGAACGACTTCGGCATCGGGCGGCGTGCCGATCCATTGCTCAAGGGGATCGCCGCCGCGGTGGGCGCGCTCGCAGCGACGCCGTTCGGCTGGCCGGCGGCGTGGCTCGCGGCGAGCCTCGGCCTGTGGTGGACCGCTGCGGGGACGCCTCGCTCAGGGCCGCGCGACACGGCGCTCGCGCTGTCGCTGTCTGCTACGGCGATGCTGCTGAGCTTTGCCGTAGTCAGCATCGCCTCCGACCTGCGCTACCATCTTTGGGCGATGGTCGCGACGACGCTCGGCTGGGTCGCGCTATCGGTGGCTTGCGGCGTGCCGCGCCGGAGGGTGGCGGCGGCGGTTGCGGTCGTTGCGCTGGTCGTTACGGCCGGTGTCTTTGCACGACTGCTGTTTACGCCCGGAACGTGGTAAGCTCAATGGTAGCGCTACCCTAGAGGCGAGAAGTTTAGCTTTCGGGTGCCAATGCTGCACTGCGGTAGACGTAGTACGATTTCGGGCGTAGATGTGAGTCACACTCGACAAGGCGAACCCATGCGATCGATTCTGATTCTTGCCAGCGTCCTGGCCCTCGCCAGCTGCGGCAAGAAGGATGACGGCACCGCCGCCGCCCCTCCGGGGGCACCCGGCGGGCCCACGCCCGAGGTCACCGTCGCGCATCCGATGGTCAAGCCGATCGTCGATTGGGACGATTATACCGGTCGTTTCGAGGCGGTTGACAGCGTCGATGTCCGTCCGCGCGTGTCGGGCTATCTCCAGTCGATCAATTTCCGCGACGGCCAGTTCGCGAAAAAGGGCCAGTTGCTGATGGTCATCGACCCGCGCCCGTTCCAGGCGATCCTCGAGCAGGCGAAGGCCGACGAGGCGCGCTACGTCGCCGCCGCCGCCGTCGCGCAGACCGCGTTCAACCGCGAGAAGGAACTCCTCGACCTCAAGGCGGTGAGCCAGGAGGAGTTCGACAATTCGCAGGCATCGCTCCGGCAGGCGGTCGCGCAACTCGGCTCGGCCAAGGCGAATACCCGCGCCAAGGCGCTCGATGTCGAATTCACCCGCGTCACTGCCCCCGCCGCCGGACGGCTGTCGGACCGCAAGGTCAGCGCCGGCAATTATGTGACGAGCGGCACGACGGTGCTGACGACGATCGTGTCGCTCAACCCGATCCACTTCCTCTTCACCGGCTCGGAAGCGGTCTATCTGAAATATCAGCGGGCGAACCGTGCCGGCACCCGCCCGTCGTCGCGCGTCGCGGCGAACCCCGTCGATATCCGGCTCGGCGACGAGAATGAATATCGCTGGCATGGCCGGATGGATTTCGTAGACAATGCGCTCGACCTCGGTTCGGGAACGATCCGCGGGCGCGCGGTGGTGAGCAACCCCGATGGGCTGCTGACGCCGGGAATGTTCGGTCACATGCGGCTGCTCGGCTCGGGCGCATATCAGGGGATGCTGATCCCGGAGGACGCGATCGTCACCGACCAGACGCGCAAGGCGGCGCTCGTCGTCGGGGCCGACGGCAAGGTGGTGCAGCGTGTCGTCGTCCTCGGCCCGATCGTCGACGGCCTGCGCGTCGTCCGCTCGGGGCTGAATGCGACCGACAACGTCGTCATCGCCGGGGTCCAGCGCGCGCATCCGGGGACCCCGGTCCAGATCAAGCAGGGCAAGATCGTGCCCCCCGACCCCGGTTCGGGACCGACGGTGCCGACCTTCATCGAGCCGCCCTCGACCTCGGCGACGTCGGCGAGTTCGGTCCGCTAAGGTGCGTTTCTCCCATTTTTTCATCGACCGGCCGATCTTTGCCGGGGTGATCTCGACCCTGATCGTGCTACTTGGGATCTTCGCCTATCCGTCGCTGCCGGTCGCGCAATATCCTGAGATCGCGCCGCCGACGATCGCGATCACCGCGACCTATCCGGGCGCCTCAGCCGAGGTGCTTGCCGATACCGTCGCCGCGCCGATCGAACAGCAGGTCAACGGCGTCGAGAATATGCTGTACATCACGTCGTCGTCGACCGGGAACGGGTCGGTGGTGATCAACGTCGTGTTCAAGCTCGGCACCAACCTCGATACCGCGCAGGTCCTCGTCCAGAACCGCGTCGCGACCGCCCTGCCGCGCCTGCCGCAATCGGTGCAGGAACTCGGCGTGACGACGCTCAAGAACACGCCCGACATCCTGATGGCGGTGTTCCTGACCTCTCCCGACGGCAGCCACGACATCCAGTATCTGTCGAACTATGCCGGCATCCAGGTCCGCGACAAGCTGCTCCGGCTCCAGGGCATCGGCGGCATCAACGTCTTCGGCGCCCGTGATTATGCGATGCGCGTCTGGATCGACCCCGAAAAGGCCGCTGCGCGCAATCTCAACGCGTCGGAAATCGTCAACGCGTTGCGCGCGCAGAACGTCCAGGTCGCGGGCGGCAGCGTCGGCGCGCCGCCGTTCGCCAAGGGCGGGTCGGGCTTCGAGCTGTCGGTCCAGACGCAGGGACGGCTGTCGACGCCCGAGGAGTTCGGCGACATCGTCATCAAGGCCGATGCCAATGGCGCGCTGACGCGGGTCAGCGATGTCGCGCGCGTCGAGTTCGGCGCGCAGGACTATGGCACCAACGCCTATGTCAACGGCACGCCAGGAATCGGCCTCGGCATCACCCAGCTGCCGGGATCGAACGCGCTGGCGACGGCGGCGGCGATCATCAAGACGATGGACGAGGCGAAGAAGGACTTCCCCCCAGGCGTTGCCTACTCGATCCCGTACAACCCGACGACCTACGTCCAGCAGTCGATCGACAGCGTCCAGCAGACCCTGTTCGAGGCGGTGCTGCTCGTCGTCCTCGTCGTTCTCGTCTTCCTTCAAAGCTGGCGCGCGGCGCTGATCCCGGTGTTGGCGATCCCGGTGTCGCTGATCGGCACCTTCGCGGTGATGGCGGCGTTCGGCTACTCGCTCAACAACCTGTCGCTGTTCGGGCTGGTGCTCGCGATCGGCATCGTCGTCGACGACGCGATCGTCGTCGTCGAGAATGTCGAGCGCGAATTGCGCAACGGCCTGTCGCCGCACGACGCCGCCTTCGTGACGATGGACGAGGTCGGCGGCGCGCTCGTCGCGATCGCGCTGACGTTGTGCGCGGTGTTCGTCCCGACCGCGTTCATCAGCGGCATCTCGGGGCAGTTCTACAAGCAGTTCGCGCTGACGATCTCGGCGGCGACATTGATCTCGTGCCTCGTCTCGCTGACCCTGTCGCCCGCGCTCGCGGCGCTGCTGCTCAAGCCGCACGATCCGCACGCCGCCGAGCCGCACGGCTGGTTCGCCCCGGTCCAGCGCGCGGCGAACGGCTTCAACCGCGGCTTCGACTGGTTGTCGGACCGTTACGGCCGGCTGACCGCGCGGACGATCCGGCTGATCGGGATCGTGCTGATCGCCTATGTCTGCCTGCTCGGCCTCGCCGGGTGGCGCTTCGCCGAAACCCCGACCGGCTTCATCCCGGCGCAGGACCAGGGCTATCTGATCGGCGTCATCCAGATGCCGCCGGGCGCGACGCTCGAGCGGACCGATGCGGTTATGCGCGCGACGATCCAGAAGGCGCTCAAGGTCAAGGGCGTCAACCACATCGTCGCGATCTCGGGCCTCGACGGCGCGAGCTTCTCGAACGCGCCGAACGCGGCGACGATCTTCCTCGCGCTCGACGATTTCTCCGTCCGGCATGACCATCACCAGACGGGCGATTCGATCCTCGCCGACCTGCGCAAGAACCTCGGCGGCATCGACGCGGCGAACGTCCTCGTCATCGCGCCGCCGCCTGTCCGCGGCATCGGCACCGGCGGCGGCTTCAAGATGATGGTCCAGGACCGCGGCAACAAAGGCGTGAAGGCGCTCGAGGCGGCGACCTTCGCGATGATGATGAAGGCCAACTCGGTCCCCGGGCTGACGTCGGTGTTCACGCTCTACAACACCGGCACGCCGCGGCTGTTCGCCAACATCGACCGCGAGAAGGCGCAGCAGCTCGGCGTCGCGCCGTCGGACGTCTTCTCGACACTGCAGACCTATCTCGGGTCGAGCTACGTCAACGACTTCAACCTGTTCGGGCGCACCTTCCGCGTCACCGCGCAGGCCGATGCGCCGTTCCGCCATGCGCCGGCGGACATCGTCAATCTGAAGACGCGCTCGGCGTCGGGGCAGATGGTGCCGATCGGTTCGGTGGCGACCCTGACCGACGATTCGGGGCCGTATCGCGTCGTCCGCCACAACCTCTACACCGCCGCCGAATTGCAGGGCGACACCAAGCCCGGCTTCTCGTCGGGGCAGGCGCTCAAGGCGATGGAGGATCTCGCGGCAAAGACGCTGCCCGAGGGCTTCGGCTATGAATGGACCGAGCTCGCCTATCAGCAGAAGACGCAGGGCAACACCGCCGCGATCGTCTTCGCGCTCGCGGTGGTGTTCGTCTTCCTGCTGCTCGCCGCGCAGTACGAATCGCTCGTGCTGCCGTTCGCGGTCATCCTGATCGTGCCGATGTGCCTGCTGGCGGCGATCATCGGCGTCAACCTGCGCGGCTTCGACAACAACATCCTGACGCAGATCGGGCTGGTCGTCCTCGTCGGGCTTGCAGCGAAGAACGCGATCCTGATCGTCGAGTTCGCCAAGCAGGACGAGGAGCGCGGCGAAGACCGCTGGCAGGCGGCCGAACACGCCGCGCGGACGCGGTTGCGCCCGATCCTGATGACCTCGTTCGCCTTCATTCTCGGCGTGCTGCCGCTCGTCTTCGCGGTCGGCCCGGGGCAGGAAATGCGACAGGCGCTCGGCACCGCGGTGTTCTTCGGCATGATCGGCGTGACCGTTTTCGGGCTGCTGTTCACCCCGGTATTCTACGTCATCGCCAGTTGGGTGAGTTCGAAGCTGCCGTCGGTTCATGTCCGCCGACCCCCTCCACCCGCCGATGCGACTTTGCCCGCGCCGACGGCTGCCGAATGAAGCCCCTCATGCGCCTTACCCCGTTGATCGCCACCATAACGCTCGGCGCGTGCACGGTCGGACCCAACTTCCGGCCGCCTGCGACTCCGGCGGCATCGGCGGGCAAATATGCCGCCGCCGATTCGATCGCGGTGTCGTCCGAACCGCTGCCCGACAAGTGGTGGCGGCTTTACGACGACCCCGCGCTCGACGCCCTCGTCACCGAGGCATTGACCGCGAACACCGATATCCGCGTCGCCACCGCGAACCTGCGCAAGGCGCGCGCGATCCTCAGCGAGACGCGAAGTCAGTTGCTGCCATCGACGAGCATCAGGGGCGGCGCGGCGTATCTGCGGAGCAACGGCACGAGCGGCGGCGGCGCCAGCGGGGCGACGACCGGCACGGGAACGACGGGCTCGGGCACCGGGACGGGCAGCAGGGGAACCGGCACCGGGACCACCGGGACCACCGGTGGCACCATCACCAGTTCGTCGTATCAAGGCCAGTTCTACCAGGCCGGGCTCGACGTCAGCTACGAACTCGACCTCTACGGCCGCGTCCGCCGCGACATCGAGGCATCGCGCGCCGACCTCGCCGCGCAGGAAGCGCAGCGCGACACCGTCCGCACCAGCGTCGCCGCCGAAACAGCGCGCGCGTACGCCGACGCCTGTTCGGCAGCGCTCCAGATCGGCGTCGCGCGGAAGTCGCTGTCGCTCCAGCTCGAGACGTACGACCTGACCGAACGGCTGGCGCTAGCGGGGCGCGGGACGCCGCTCGATACCTCGCGGGCGCGGGCGCAGTACGAACAGGTCCGCGCGACGCTGCCCAGCTTCGTCGCGTCGCGCCGCGATGCGCTGTATCGTCTCAGCGTCCTGACCGGGCACCCGCCCGAGGAGACTCCGCCCGCCGCCGCCGCGTGCACGACGCCGCCGGTGCTCAGGAGTCCGATCCCGGTCGGCGACGGCACCGCGCTGATCAAGCGCCGTCCCGACATCCGCCAGGCCGACCGGACGCTCGCCGCCGCGACCGCGCGGATCGGGGTCGCCACCGCCGCGCTGTACCCGCAGATTTCGCTCGGCGGATCGGTCGGCACGTCGGGCATCAGCCTCCGCCAGCTCGGCAGCAACCAGGGTTTCACCTTCAACGTCGGGCCGCTGTTGAGCTGGACCTTCCCCAACATCACCGTCGCGCGCGCGCGGATTCGCCAGGCCGAGGCGACGACCGAGGCGGCCTTGGCCAGCTTCGACGGGACGGTGCTGACCGCGCTCCAGGAAACCGAAACGGCGATGACCGACCTCGCCGGCGAGCTCGACCGGCAGGCGGCGCTGACCGCGGCGCGCGACTATAGTGCCGAGGCGGCGCGCATCGTCGGGCTGCGCTACGGGGCGGGCGCGGAAAATTTCCTCGCCGTGCTCGATGCGCAACGGACGCTCGCGACCGCCGAGGCGAACCTTGCGGCGTCGCAGGCGCAGCTGACGACCGATCAGGTCGCGGTCTTCAAGGCGCTCGGCGGCGGCTGGGAAAACATCCCTGAAGCAACGACTTTAAAGAAAGTTACGCAACCGTAAGCATCTCGGCCCGACTTTCGACCGTAGTATGGCCAAATCCAAAGTGGGATGCTCAATGCCAGGTCGCTCGCTCGGTACGTCGCGGAAGATTGCCATTGCCCATCCTTTCCCCCTCGTCGTCGAGGCGCTGACGACGATAGCCACGATCGCCGGTTATGCTGCCGACAATGCCGCCGGTGCCTCGATGCGCACCGCACTCGTCGAGGCCGACCTCGCCATTGTCGCGGTTCAGCTCGACGGCATCGAAATCCTTCGCGCCCGCCGTGCGGCGGGAATCCCGACCGTCGTGGTGGTCGATCAGCCGAACGCCGAGACGCTGCTCGCTGCCGTCGAGCTTGCCGCCGAGGGGCTGCTGCTGACGACGAGCCCGGCAGCGGCGGTTGCGGCGTGCCTGACGGCGGTCGCCTCGGGCGAACAATGGCTCGATCCCGAGGCGACGCGGCTGATCATCGACCGCGTCGCGCGTCCTGCCCCGCCGACGTTGACGCGGCGCGAGCGCGACGTCGCCAATCTCGTCGCCGCCGGCCAACGCAACCGCGCGATCGGCGAGCTGCTCGGGATTTCCGAGGGCACGGTGAAGATGCACCTGCACAATGTCTATGCGAAGCTCGGCCTCGAAAGCCGGACGCAGCTGGCGATGGAATTGCGCGCGCGTTCGTGAGCGGCGGTATCGGCCAGCTTGCGCTGAACCGGTAAACCACCCTACACGCCCGGCAGCGTCGCCGACGTGGCGGCGCTCCTGCACCTTCAGCCTTGCGAGTTGCCGATGAGCCCAGTCGCAGCCACAGCGAAACGTCGGGCAACCGCGCCGATGCGGCTCGCAGCGTCGTTTGTCTGCCTGACATCGCTGCTCGTCGCCGGATGCGTCGGCGCGCCGCCGTCGTTCATGCCGAACCTCGCCGAAGCCCGCGTCCGCATCGCCGGGACCATCGGCACTGTTTCGGCATCGGTCGACCCGGCGGCGCAAGCGGCGGGCGATGTCCACATGAGCTACGGCAGCGACAAGATTCCGGCGCTGTGGCAGCGCGGGCTGGCGAGCGCGATCGGCCAGTCGCGGCTGTTCGACGGCAGCCCGCGCGTCTTCGACGTCAACGTGACGATCTACAAGATGAAGCCGCCGCGGACGGGCGGTACGATCGAAACGCCGGCGCGTGCGCGGTACCAGCTTATCGACGCCGGATCGCA
The DNA here is from genome assembly GCA_043745075.1 of Sphingomonadaceae bacterium. Taxonomy (GTDB): domain Bacteria; phylum Pseudomonadota; class Alphaproteobacteria; order Sphingomonadales; family Sphingomonadaceae; genus Polymorphobacter_B. The sequence goes on along the minus strand of JAYTTV010000205.1, from coordinate 7,331 downwards.
CGCGGTGGTTTTCGAGGCGATGATCGAGACTGTCGGGCATGTCGGTCCCGACGGCAATTTCCTCGGCGTCGTCCGCGTGCGTGATTCGATCGACCGCGCGGTGCAACGCAACATCACGCAGTTCGTCGAGCGGCTGGCGAAAGCGCCGGAGCTTACGCGACCCTAGGGTCGATCTTCTCCGCCGGCCTGACCCGTCGTCACTCCCCGAGCTGCATCACCGATACCGTCATCGCGATCTGCCGGACCGCGCCGCCGGTGGTGAGGAAGGCGATATCGGCGGCGTCGCGGCCGGTGGCGATGCGGATCAGCCCGTCGCCGGGGGCGAGCCGCGTCGGATCGGCGAGCCACCACTGGCCGCCGAGATACACCTCCATCACCGCGTGGAAGTCGGCGGGTTCGAGCCGCCACGCATAGGCCCCGACCGCGCGCGCCGGGATGTTCGCCGCGCGGCACAGCGTGATGCCGAGATGGGTGAAATCGCGGCAGACCCCGGCGCGGTCGACGAAGGTCCGCTCGGCGGTCGTCTCGGCGTCGCTGACCCCGTGAAGATAATCGACTTCTTCGTGGAGCCAGTCGAGGATGGCGTGGACCTTGGCCCCGCCCGCGCCGACATGGCCGAATTCGCGGAGGACGAAGCGCCCGAACTTGTCGGATGGGCAATAGCGGCTCGGCAGCAGATAATCGAGCGTCTCGGGGGGAAGCTCGTTCCAGCGGTGCTGGCGCGCATCGTCGGGAATCCGCAGCCGCGGCGCGACGTCGACCGTCGCGGTATAGCCGATGTCGACGCGTCCCTCGACCTCGCCGCGCAGCATCCGCGTGCCGTCGGCGGCGGTCACCGATACGAGCCGCGCGCCCTCGCTCAAGCCCAGCGTCTCGGCGACGATGACCTGGTCGGGGGAGGCGAGAACCTGGACCTTGGCGATCGCCTCGACCGCGATGTCGAGCTGATACGCGAGGTTGCATTGCGCGAAGAGCCGCATAGGGACCTGTCAGGCGTTTGGGGACGGGGATGTCAGTGCGAGGAAGGCGAAGGTCGCGAGCCAGTGTTCGCCGGCATAGTCCCCGGCGACATGGTCGATACTCGCCGCGATATGCGCGGCTGCGGTCGATTCGGCTACGGCATAAAGCGGGTGTGAGGCTGGCAGTTTCGCCGCAATCTCGCGCCAGCACCACGCGCGGCTAAAGTTCAGCCCGTCGAGGTGGGCGATCTTGCCGTCGCTGCGGTCGGACGGGACGGCGGGGGTGAACAGCGACGCCGGGTCGCGCGCATCGGCGCGGGGGAGGAAGGCGTCGAACCACGCGGTGAATTCGGCTGCGGACATGACCCGCGACATCGCCAGCGCCTCGCACAGCACCGGTGACAGGAAGGCGTCGCCGTCGGGCTCCCACGCCTGCGCGTCGCGGTCGCCGCCGTACCAGCCGGTGACGCGGCTCGCGATCAGCGCGGCGAGGGCAGGGTCGTGGACGGCTGCCCAGTCGTGGGCGAGGACGGCGGCGAAGGCGGTGTTGGCGTGGCTCCCGGTTCGGATCGGATACGTCGCCTTGGGCAGGAACGCGGCGAAGCGCGCGGCGAAGGCGCGGGCGAGGGGGTCGAGGCGCGGGCCCCACTCGGTGTCGGCGACCGCGCCGTGGAGCGCGAGCAGCCACGCCCAGCCGTACGGCCGCTCGAAGCCGCCGCTGTTCGTGCGGTCGAGATAGGCGAGTTCGACCGCGAGCTTCTTGGCAGTGAAGGTCGTCGCGGCGAGCGGGTCAATCGACGCCGCGAGCTCGGGGTAAGCCGCGCGCAGCCGGACCAGCAGCCACCAGCCGTGGACGCAGCTGTGCCAGTCGAAACTGCCGAAAAACACCGGGTGAAGTTCGGTGTGTGACGCCGTGTCAGCGGCCGAGTTCGCGACGTGATCGGCCTTGTGCGGGTATGCGTGCGCGACATGGCCCAGCGCGATGCGGGCGAAACGGGCGGCAAGTTCGGGGGTCAGGATCATCGGAAGGCGAGCCAGTCCATCAGCGCGGTATTGACCGCAAGTATCGGTAAAGCCGTCATGATCTGCGCCTTGATGACGCCGTAGCGGTCGTCGAGCTCGAGCAATGTCGCCGGCACGATGTTGTAGTTCGCCGCCATCGGGGTCATCAGCGTGCCGCAGAACCCGCTGAGCATCCCCAGCGCGCAAATCGGCGCTGGGTTTCCGCCCAAGCCATTGATGAGTATCGGTAAACCAATCGCGGCAGTCATCACCGGGAATGCCGCAAAGGCATTTCCCAGCACCATCGTGAACCCGGCCATCCCGACGGTATAGGCAACCACCGCCGCCAACCGGACCCCATGCGGCAGCATCGGTGCGATCAGCCCCCCGACAACCGACCCCACTCCCGCCAGCGCAAACACCGCCCCCAACGCCGCCAACGCCTGCGGCAACGCCGCCGCCCAGCCGACCGAGTCGATCATCGACCGTCCGCCTTCGAGCGATTCCAGCGGGTTGGGGCGCAGCCAGACGATGCACACGGCGAACGCGATGACGACGCCGAGGCCGAGCGAGACGAGCGTGACCTGCTTGGGGTCGACCAGCCCGGTCCCGGGAAGGGCGAAGGTGCCGATCAAGGCGACCGCCGGGACGATCAGCGCGGCGGCGAACAGCCAGTTGCCGTAGCGCGCCGCGAACGATTGCTGGGCGGCGATATCAACGGCGTGAGCGCCCCGTCCGAGCGCGCCCGCTCCTGCCAGCATCGCGAGGGCGATGACGATCAAGCCGTTGCCGAGGTCGCCGATAAGGTCGCCGGCAAGGAAGCTCAGCGCCATCATCCCCCAGAATGCGGCGTTGCCGATCCGCTTTGGGTTGCTCCGGTCGCGCAGGCCGAGGATCGCGAAGGCGGCGAACATCGCCCCGGTGAGCGCATAAAGCGCTGGTAAGCCAATCACTTGAGCGACCGGTCGAGCCGCCACAGGCGGAAGCCGTGGACCAGCAGCGCCGCGACCGCGGTCGGCATCGCCCACACCGACAGCCCGAACGGCGACACGACGATGCCGTTGACCTCGAGAAACCCCTTGATCAGCAGGATCGACGCGACCGCGAGGAAGATGTCCTCGCCGAAAAAGACGCTGACATTGTCGGTCGCTGCCGCCATTGCGCGAAGCCGCTGGCGATTGGCCCGGGTCAACGGCCGCCGCCGCTCCGCCGCCGCCTCGGCCATCGGCGCGACCAGCGGCCGGATCGTCTGTGCCTGTCCCGCGATCGCGATCAGCCCGAGCGCAGCGGTGATTTGGCGAAAGACAAAATACACGGTCAGCAGCCGTCCGGGCGTCGCCGCGCCGATCCCAGCGATCAATACCCGTGCACGCTCCTGCAGCCCGCGGCGTTCGAGCAGGCCGATCACCGGCAGGACGACCCAGATCACCGAGACATAACGGTTGGTATTGAACGCCTTACCCAGTGCGGCGACGACCGCAAGCGGCGATAGCCCCGCCGCGACGCCGGTCGCCAGCCCCGCCGCGACCACCACCGCGAGCGGGTTCAAGCGCAGCGCGAAGCCGATGACGATCACCACGATCCCGATCAGGATCATTCCGCCTCCCCGTAACCCCCGCCGCCCGGCGTCGCGACAATGAACACGTCGCCGGGGGCCATGTCGACCGTCGCGGTGCTGCCGAGGTGTTCGACCGACCCGTCGGCGCGCTCGACGCTGTTTTCACCCGCGGCTCCCGCCCCGCCGCCAGCCAGCCCGAACGGCGGCACGATGCGGCGGTTCGACAGGATGCCCGCCGTCGCCGCCTCGCGAAAACGGATGCGGCGGACAACGCCGTCGCCCCCGAGCCATCTGCCTGCGCCGCCTGAGCCACGCCGGATCGCGAAGCTGTCGATGAGCACCGGGAAGCGGCTTTCGAGGACTTCGGGGTCGGTCAGGCGGCTGTTGGTCATGTGCGTCTGGACCGCGCTGGTCCCGGCGAACCCCGCTCCCGCGCCCGACCCGCCGGCGATCGTCTCGTAATATTGGTGGCGGACATTGCCGAAGGTGAAGTTGTTCATCGTCCCCTGCGCCCCCGCCATCACGCCGAGCGCGCCGAACAAGGCGTCAGTGATGACCTGGCTCGTCTCGACGTTGCCCGCGACGACCGCTGCCGGATACGCCGGATCGAGCATCGACCCCGGCGGGATGATCACCTCGATCGCGCGCATGCAGCCGTCGTTCAACGGGATGTCGTCGTCGATCAGGCAGCGAAAGACGTAGAGCACCGCCGCGCGGACGACGCTGCGCGGGGCGTTGAAATTACTGGGCAATTGCGCGCTGGTGCCGGTAAAATCGACCGTCGCCGCGCGCCGCTCGCGGTCGATCCGCACCGCGACGCGGACGACGGCGCCGTTGTCCATCGGATAGTCGAACTCGCCATCCGCCAGCCCGGCGATCGCGCGGCGGACCGCTTCTTCGGCGTTCGCCATGACGAAGCCCATGTACGCCTCGACGGTGTCGCGCCCGACCTCGGCGCAGAGCGAGCGGAGTTCCCCTGCGCCGCGCGCGCAGGCGGCAACCTGCGCTTTGAGGTCGCCGATGTTCTGGTCCGGGTTGCGTGCGGAGTAGGGGCCGGACCCGAGTAGCGCGCGAACGGCGTCCTCGCGGAAGACGCCCCTGTCGACGAGCAACACGTCGTCGATCAGCACGCCCTCCTCCTCGACCGAAGCGCTGTTCGCCGGCATCGATCCGGGTGAGATGCCGCCGATGTCGGCGTGGTGCCCGCGCGCCGCGACGAAGAACGCGGGGGCCGGCTCGCCGTCGAGGAACACCGGCATGATCACGGTAATGTCGGGAAGGTGCGTGCCGCCATTGTACGGGGCGTTGAGCATGACGACGTCGCCGGGTCGCAGGCCGTCGCGGCGGCGACGGACCGCGGCGACGCTCTCGCCCATCGAGCCGAGGTGGACCGGCATGTGCGGCGCGTTGGCAATCAGGCTGCCGTCGGCGTCGAACAATGCGCAGCTGAAGTCGAGGCGCTCCTTGATGTTGACCGACGCCGCGGTCGACTGCAGCGCGACCCCCATCGCCTCGGCGATCCCCATGAAGCGATGCGCGAACAGCTCGAGGCGGATCGGGTCGACGGTTTTGAGCGAAGCCGCGGACTGTAGGGCCAACTCGCCGGACCGGGTCAGGATCAGATTGCCCCCGCCGTCGACCTCGGCCCGCCACCCTGGCTCGACGACGGTTGTCGCCGACGCATCGACGACAATCGCCGGTCCGGCCACCACAAAGCTGACGGGCAACGTCGCCCGGTCGAACAGCGGGGCGGTCGTCCCGGCCATCGTCACCATGATCGACGTAGGGTCGCCGGCCGGCTCGGGCGGGGCGATATCGATCGCTGCGGTGGAGCCGACCGCCTCGACCCGCAACGCGTCGATGACGAGCGGGGCGGAGCTCGCAAAGCCGAAGCGCGCGACATGCTGCGCGGCGAACGCCGATGCCATCGCCGCAGGGGTATCGAGCGCGACTTCGAGCGGGGTGTCGGTCCCAGCGTATTTGACGAGCGCGGTTCGGACCACCTCGATCCGGTCGAACGTCACCGGCTGGCGGTGGAGCGCGGCTTCGGCGGCTTCTGCGAGCGCGTCGGCTGAGGCCGCAACGTCAACATCGAGCGGCCGGTCGATCGTCGCCTCGCGCAACACCCGGATGTCGGCGAGGCCGATGCCGAGCGCCGACAGTACCCCGGCGAACGGCGAGATCATCACCCGACCGATCCCGAGTGCGGCGGCGACGAGGCATGCGTGCTGCCCTGCCGCGCCGCCCATGCACACCAAGGTATAGCCTGCGACGTCGTGGCCGCGCTCGATCGAGACGCTGCGGATCGCGCGGGCCATCGTTGCGACGGCGATGTCGACGAACCCCGCCGCGAGTGTCATCGGCGCGATGCCGGTCTCCGCGCTCAGCGCATCGAACTTCGCGGCGACAATTTCGCGGTCGAGCGGCTGGTCGCCCCCGGGGCCGAACAGCGCCGGGAAATGGCCGGGCTGAAGCTTGCCGAGCAGGACGTTCGCGTCGGTCACCGTCAGCGGGCCGCCGCCGCGATACGCCGCCGGTCCGGGCACCGCACCCGCGCTCTCGGGGCCGACGCGGAGCCGCGTCCCGTCCCAGCGGCAGATCGAGCCGCCGCCCGCCGCGACGGTGTCGATCGCCAGCATCGGCACGCGGATGCGAACCCCGGCGACGAGCGCCTCCGTGCTGCGTTCGTAGGTCCCGGCAAAATGCGAGACGTCAGTCGAGGTGCCGCCCATGTCGAAGCCGATCAGGCGGTCGAACCCGGCAGCGCGCGCTGTCGCGACCATGCCGACGATGCCGCCCGCCGGACCCGACAGGATCGCGTCCTTGCCGCGAAAGTCGCGCGCCGCGACGAGCCCGCCGTTCGACTGCATGAACAGCAGCGGCGTGTCGCCGAGCGCGCCGCCGACCTGCTCGACGTAGCGGCGGAGGATCGGCGACAGATAGGCGTCGACCACCGTCGTATCGCCGCGCGGGACGAGCTTGATCAGCGCGGCGATGTCGTGGCTGACCGATATCTGGGTGAAGCCGACGGCGCGGGCGATCGCGGCGACGCGCTCCTCGTGCGCTGGGTAGCGGTAGCCGTGCATCAGGACGACCGCGACCGCGCGGTAGCCGTGGTTGAACGCCGCGGTCAGCTTGGCGTGGGCCGTGGCTTCGTCGAGCGGTCGGAGGACCTGCCCCTCGCTGTCGACCCGTTCGTCGATCTCGACGGCGCTGTCGTACAGCGGCTCGGGCAACACGATCTGGCGGTCGAACAGCCGCGGCCGTGCCTGGTGTCCGATTCGCAGCGCGTCGCCGAAGCCGCGTGTGATCGCGAGAACGACCGGCTCGCCGGCGCGTTCGAGCAGTGCGTTGGTAGCGACCGTCGTCCCCATCCGCACGATGTCCACCGTGCCGTCGCCGGCGAAGCGCGCGATGCCCTCGATCGCGGCGTCGGCATAGGCGGGCGCGCTCGACAGCAGCTTGAGCGTGGCGATGCCGCCGTCGGGCATTCGCGCGACGATGTCGGTAAACGTGCCGCCGCGATCGATCCAGAAGGTCCAGCCCATCGCTCGACCCTAGCGGACTAACCGGGGGCAATGAAACCACCCCTGCGTTATCGATTGGGCAAGCAAATGTTGCAATCCAGTGACAGGTGTCGCGCAAAGGGTGCGGTGCAGCATCACAAACGGCTGGAGATGTTGCGTCGTGCGCAACCCGCCATTTACCATTGGTCATCGAACAGGGGGATGAGGCGATGTCGATTAAATCGGTGATGCTCGGCGGCGTAGTGCTAGCGACGCTGCTTGATGGTGGGGCTGCGTTCGCGCAGG
>JAYTTV010000204.1:0-4650 GCA_043745075.1 Sphingomonadaceae bacterium | reverse complement strand
CGAGGTCGAGCTCGGCGCCGAGCTCGACAACTACCACGGCCCCTACCGCCATTTCGCCGCGGCGGGCGGCGACCTCGACCTGTACATCATCGCCGGGCCCGACCCGCTCGCGGTGACCCGCCGCTTCACCTGGCTGACCGGACGCCCGGCGATGCCGCCGCGCTGGTCGCTCGGATATTCGGGGTCGACGATGACCTACACCGACGCCCCCGACGCCTCGGCCCGCATGATGGACTTCGTCGACGGGCTCGAGCGCCACGACATCGGCTGCACGTCGTTCCACTTCTCGTCGGGCTACACCTCGATCGGCGACAAGCGCTACGTCTTCCACTGGAACCGGACCAAGTTCCCCGACCCCGCCGGGTTCGCCGCCGCCTACGCCGCCGCCGGCCTCCGCCTCGTCGCCAACATCAAGCCCGCCCTCCTCCGCGACCACCCGAAGTTCACCGAAGTCGCCGCCGCCGGGCTGCTCGTCGCCGACTCCGCAGGCGCACCGGTCGAGGCGCAGTTCTGGGACGAGGTCGGCAGCTACATCGACTTCACCAACCCCGCCGCCGCCGCATGGTGGCGCGGGCAGGTGACGACGTCGCTGCTCGACAACGGCATCGCGGCGACGTGGAACGACAATAACGAATACGAGCTGTGGGACGAACGCGCGCGCTTCGCCGGCTTCGGCACCCCCTGCCCTGCCGCCACCGCGCTGCCGCTCCAGCCCCTCCTGATGACGCGCGCCTCGCGCGCCGCGCAGATCGCGCACGCCCCCGCGGAGCGGCCGTATGCCGTCATCCGCTCGGGGATGGCCGGGCTCCACCGCTATGCCCAGACATGGTCGGGCGACAACCGGACCGACTGGTCGAGCCTGCGCTACAACATCAAGATGGGGCTCGGCCTCGCGCTGTCGGGAGTGTCGAACAGCGGTCACGACATCGGCGGTTTCGCCGGCCCCGCCCCCGATGCGGAGCTGCTGACGCGCTGGGTCCAGGCGGGCGTGCTGATGCCGCGCTTCAGCATCCACAGCTGGAACGACGACCGCAGCGTCAACGAGCCGTGGATGCATCCCGAAGCCATTCCCGCGATCGCGCGGCTGATGCGGCTGCGGCAGACGCTCGTCCCGTTCTTCTACGACCTGCTCCACCTCTACCACGCCGACTACGAGCCGATCGTCCGCCCGGCGTGGCTCGATCATCCGGGCGACCCCGGCGCATGGATCGACGGCGACGACCAGCTTCTCGGCCGCGACGTCCTCGCCGCACTCGTCGTCGATCCCGGAGCATCGACCCGCCGCGTCCGCCCGCCGGGGAGCGATGCGTGGATCGACGTCTGGACCGGCGCGGTAGTCCCCGGCGGGGTCGAGACCGAAGTCGCCGCCCCGCTCGACGGCCCCCCGCCGCTGTTCGCCCGCGCCGGATCGGCGATGCTCGTCGATCTCGCCGACGGCGGGTTCCGCCCCGGACCGAGCGAATTGGGCGTCTGGCTGTTTCCCCCCGTCGGCGACGGAGAATTCAGCTGGTCGGGCTTCGACGACGACGGGCTGAGCTACGCGTATCTCGACGGCCACCACGACCGCTGGACGATCACCGGCACCGCGACCGGCGACGCCGTGCATCTGTCGGTCACCCGCGACGGCCCCCCGCGCGACGAGCCGCCGGGCTTGACCATCCTCCTCCCCCCCAGCGAAACCCGCACGCTCCGCAGCGACGGACACGTCGTGCTTGCCGACCGCGACGGCCGCCGCGGTATCCGCGTCGTACCCAACCAATGAACGAGGCGGGGCCCTTGAACCGAAGCCAGCCCGCACGGTCGCCCGTCGCCGGGCACATTCGCTGGACCGTCGCGGCGCTGCTGTTCTTCGCGACGACGATCAACTACCTCGACCGGCAGGTCCTCGGCGTCCTCAAGCCGACGCTCGCGACCGAGCTCCACTGGTCCGAGACCGACTATGCCGACATCGTCTTCTGGTTCACCGCGGCGTACGCGATCGGCCTGCTCGGCTTCGGCCGGATCATCGACCGGATCGGCACGCGGCGCGGCTATGCCGTCGCGATCGGGGTGTGGAGCGTCGCCGCGATCCTCCACGCCGGGGTCCGCAGCGCGAGCGGGTTCGCCGTCGTCCGCTTCGTCCTCGGGCTCGGCGAGGCGGGCAATTTCCCCGCCGGGATCAAGACGATCGCCGAGTGGTTCCCCAAGCGCGAGCGCGCCCTCGCCGCCGGGCTGATGAACGCCGGGTCGAACGTCGGCGCGGTCATCACCCCGCTGCTCGTGCCGGTCCTCGTCCTCGCCTTCGGCTGGCGGTCCGCCTTCATCGTCACCGGCGCGATCGGCTTCGTCTGGCTCGCGGCGTGGCTCGCGATCTACCGCCTGCCGCGCGCCAACAAGTATCTCGGCGCCGCCGAACTCGCGCTGATCGAGAGCGATCCGCCCGAACCGACCGCCCCGGTCCGCTGGCGCGCGCTGTTCCGCCTCCGCGCGACGTGGGCGTTCGCCATCGCCAAGTTCCTGACCGACCCGATCTGGTACCTGTTCCTGTTCTGGCTGCCCGACTTCTTCGCCAAGACCTACCACCTCGACCTCAAGACCTTCGGCCCGCCGCTCGTCGTGATCTACGTCCTCGCCGACGTCGGCAGCATCGGCGGCGGCTGGCTGTCGGCGACGCTGATCAAGCGCGGCTTCAGCGTCAACGACGGGCGCAAACTCGCGCTGCTGGCGTCGGCGGTCCTCGTCATCCCCGTCGCCTTCGCCAGCGTCGCGAGCAGCCTGTGGCTCGCGGTCGGCATCCTCGGGCTCGCCGCGGCGGCGCACCAGGGCTGGTCGTCGAACCTGTACGCCCTCGTCACCGACACCGTCCCCAAAAGCGCGGTCGCGTCGGTCATCGGCATCGGCAGCGCGGCGGGCGCGATCGGCGGCATGATCATGGCGAAGTCGGTCGGCGCGATCCTCGACAGCATCGGCAGCTACCTGCCGATCTTCATCTGGGCGAGTTCGATCTATCTCGTTGCGCTGCTGATCGTGCATCTGCTGCTGCCGCGGCTACGGGTGGTCGCGCCGGATTAGCGATTTGACCGCGCAAGCTCGAGCGTCTGCAATGGGTTGAGCGCGCACCGGCGGCTTGCGGGCAACCCGCGGCACATCGCGGACCTACGGCGTGGCCGGTACGCAGACCGACGGCCTGCACACTTCACCGCTCAGGCGAGCCGAATGCTGCCCCGGCGACGCTGGCGCAGTGCACCGCCAATCACGCCAAACCCGGCGATGAGCATCGCCCAACTCGTGGGCTCGGGTACCGTCGGGGTCGGTGTCGGGTGGGGCAGTTCGCCTGCGAACGCCACATCGATCTTGCTATCTTCGCCGAACTCTGAAAGGAAATGTTGCGAGTAATTAAGGAACGATCCAAGAACGCCGGTAAAGCCTCTGAGATCGAAGCGTAGCAAATGTTCGATCGGCGACTTTGGATCGTCTGAAACTGCAGCCACGCCGACCTTCCGCGAGGCGTCCAGACCGAGGCGGCGACTTGCCGACGTCGGCGCGCGACGGTTCCAATCAAGCCAAAGCCGCCGAGCATCATCGCCCACGCCGCCGGCTCCGGAACGGCCCCCGCGACCGCCGACTGATTTAGCACCAGCGACAGGTTGTCGGCATAGCCATCGTTGGAGGATCCTTTAAAACGTGTCTGCGTTAGCAAAACATTGATCGATCGCGTACCCGTCGGCACAAACCGGGTTGCACTTCGGTCCAGAAGGCCAGTCAGGTCGCTGCGATCGGCGCTTGTAACGGGCCCGAGTAGACCGGTGCCGAGCCCGAGATTACCCGCGCCCATAAAAGTCGCCGACAACGCCGCTTGGTCATCCTGCGTGAGGTAGCCGCCGAGGAGAGCCGAGAGCGTATAGCCAACCGTGCCTGTGTCGATCGACCCTCCCAAAGAGGACACGTCGATCAGCTGGGCGGCGGTCGTGACGCCGGTCTCGTCAGCGTAAAAGAAATAGCTGCCACCCTCGCTCACACCAGGATCACCGGCCACTGGAAAGCCGCCGCCGAACGAATAGCTGAGGGTCTGAAAACCCGGCGTGGCGGTGAAGTCAGTGACTGTGTTTGTCTCTGCATCGCCGTTGACCACGAGATTGGTTCCGAACGACGCCGCCGAGGCCGCAGCAGAGACACCAGCGATGAGTGCAGCCGCCGCCAAGAGCTTGAAAGCCGCGCCTGACGTCCGCATTTGCCGACCACTATCCGCGTGCGTGGCGTGAGCCAATCCGCCGACGAGCGTGGCGCATGAAAAAGCTGATCCAAGCATGTGATCGACCCCTGATCAGCCACCGCAGGGCGCGAAGGCTGATAGCAATTATTAACAGGCTGCAAACGCTGCTCGTGATGCACATGCACTAATACCAAGTCTCTTGGAGCATGACTCTACGCGGGGGATTCCCAAAGCGGCTGTGATTTGATTCAACTTCGCAGACGGTGGAGGTTTGCGCTGGCATCAGCGGTTGGGCTTCGGGACGATTTTGATGGGGGTGGTCTTCGCAGGCTGGCGCGTTTGAGCGTCGACGCAAACCATGTTGTCGCCCCCTAAAGGCCTGACAGGTCCTCGTGGGTTGAGCGAGCGATGAACTCGCGAGGGGAGCGATAGCCGAGAGCACGGTGCGGGTGAACCGT
>JAYTTV010000203.1:0-4660 GCA_043745075.1 Sphingomonadaceae bacterium | reverse complement strand
CGTCGATCGAGCTGCTCCAGCTGTTGGCGACCGTCAGCCCGGCATCGCTCCGCGCCGTGCTCCAGTCGCTGCCGCGCGCGTGGCCAAGGCCGTCGAGCGCTGCAAGCAGCAGCGCCGCGCGGTGCGGCGACACGTCCTTTGCGTAAGCGGCGTAGCGGTCGGGCGATACCGCAATGCCGCCGTTCGCCCCGACCGCAAGCAGCGCCCACGCGCTGCGGCTCGCGGCGTCGTCGCCACGCTGCACGACCGGCCACCATTTGGCCGCGTGGTCCTCGATCCCTGCAGACAGCATCGACGCGATCAGCTCGGGCGCGTCGGCGGCGACCGCGGCATCGACCGGCAGCCGGGCGGCAGCGAGCGCGGTCTCGACGTGGGCGGCATAGCGGTCGGGCTCGTCGGCACCGCTCGCCCAGATCGTCCGCATCGCGGCGACGCGCTCGACCGTCGTCGGCGCGGCATACGCCGCGCGCAGCGTCCCCGCCGGCGAGGCGTCGAGCGCGCTGCGGTCGAGATCGGCGCTCGACGCGCTGATCGCGCTGACCATGTCGTCGACCGAGACGATGCCGATCGCTACTGCCGGGCGCAGTGCCGCGGCGCGAACGTCGGCGGCCTGCCCGGGCGCGCGGAGCACCCAGCCCCAGCTCGTGCCGCCGGTCGCGGCGGCGAGCTTGGCCAGCAGCGGCAGCGGCACCGCGACCCCGGCAGCGGTCGCAACCCCGAAGCGATAGGGCGTCAGCCGGTCGACTGCGTCCCACTCGACGTTCGCCGCCCGCCCGCCGCCGGCACCGCTGATCGCCGCGATGCGCTCGCCGAGCATGATATCGAAAGGGTCGACCTGATTGCCGTCGCGCAGGCCGTCGAAGCCACTCGCGGCGGTGATGTCGTCGCCCGACATCGCCGCGCACATTGCCTCGCCCAGCTTCCACAGCGGGTCGGGCGAGACCGCGCCGCCGGTGTCGACGAGCGGGCACAGGCCGGGGAGGTCGGCGGCGGCGAGGTGGACCTGCCCTTCGACGCGGACCAGCCGCGGCGTCACCCGGTCGATCGGCAGATTGTCGACCAGCGCCTTCGCCCCGTCGACCTCGCCCATTTCGAGCAGGGTCCGTGCGCGTTCGGCGATCCAGTCACCGGGGTTGATGCCGACCGGTGCCGGAGCCGATGACAGCAAGGCGCGGCGCAGGACGATATGCGCCCAGCGCGCCGCGACCGGGGTCCGGAGCCGCCGCAACAGGCCGGCGACGAAGCGCCCGTCGGACCCGGCGAACACCTCGGGCCCGTAGCCGCCCGCGTCGGGGGTGAGCGGCCCGACACTCCCGATCGGCGGCCCGCTCGGCTCGGCGGCGGCGGTCGCAGCAGCGGTCGCCGCAGCGACATCGGCAGACGCAGCAGCATCGGGCGCTGCATCGGGCTTTGGAGCGGCGGGCAAGGCCAAAGGCGCGGCGGCAACGACCGGCGCGGACGGCGCCGCGCCGAAGCTGTCGGGCAGCAGCGACTTCGGCGCGGTCGTTGCCGGAGCCGGCGACGGCGCATCGGGTCCGGGCGCGACCTGCCCGGCCGCCGGAGCCGCCGCGAATGCCGCAATCAGCAGCAGCGCAAGGGGACGGCGATCAGTGGCCAAGGCGGTCGTTCGGGATGACGCGCTCAACATGGTGCGTCGGCGCGGGGACGTTGGCGGTCATCAGATAGACGACACCGGCGGCGGCGATGAGTAGAACCGCAACCAAGACCCACAACAAAAACCGCATGTCGTTCAATTCCCGATACCAATGTCACGGGGCTTTGCCCGTCTTCGGCGCGGTGTATAGCGTAAGCTTGTCATGCAGTGCGACGCAAAAAGCCCGGCCGAGATGGCCCACCCGCCGCGACCCGCCGCGGCCGCGCCGCAAACGCGGACGATCGTCCTCGTCGGGCTGATGGGCGCAGGCAAGTCGACGATCGGGCGGCGGCTGGCGTCGCGCCTCGGGCTGCCCTTCGTCGATGCCGATACCGAGATCGAGCGCGCGTCCGGCCTGTCGATCGCCGAGATCTTCGAACGCTTCGGCGAGGCGCACTTCCGCGACGGCGAACGCCGCGTCATCGCCCGGCTGATCGACGGCCCGGTCAAGGTCGTGGCTACTGGTGGCGGTGCGTTCGTCGCCGCCGACACTCGCGCGCTGATCCTCGCCCGCGCGGTGGCGATCTGGCTCGACGCCGATATCGCGACGCTCGCCGAGCGGGTCCGGCGGCGCAATACCCGCCCGCTGCTCCGCGACCGCGATCCCGCCGAGGTGCTTGCCGAACTCGCCGCGATCCGCAACCCGCTCTACGCCGAGGCGCATATCCATATCAGCAGCAAGCCGACGCCGCACGACGCGACCGTCCGGTCGATCCTCGCCGCGCTGGCGAAACCCCGGTGATCGTCCGGGTTCCGCTCGGCGAGCGTGCATACGACGTCCATATCGCGCCGGGCCTGCTCGCGCGCGCCGGGGAAATCGTCGCCCCGCTGACCGCGCGCAAGCACATCGCCGTCGTCACCGACGCCACCGTCGCGCGCCTCCATCTCGAACCGCTGCGGACGGCGCTCGCGGCGGCGGGGCTGACGGTCGAGCCGACCATCGTGCCCCCGGGGGAGGCGACGAAGAACTGGCGTACGCTCGAGACCGTCGTCGAGAGCCTGCTCGCCTTCGGCGTCGAGCGTGGCGACGTCGTCGTCGCGTTGGGCGGCGGGGTCGTCGGCGACCTGACGGGATTCGCCGCTGCGATCCTCCGCCGCGGGTGCAGGTTCGTCCAGATCCCGACGACGTTGCTGGCGCAAGTCGACAGCTCGGTCGGCGGCAAGACCGCGATCAATGCACGCGCGGGCAAGAACCTCGTCGGCGCGTTCCACCAGCCCGCCGCGGTGCTGATCGATCCCGCCTTGCTCGACACGCTGCCGCCGCGCGAGTTGCGCGCGGGCTATGCCGAGGTGGTCAAGACCGCGCTGCTCGGCGATGCCGCGTTCTTCGACTGGTGCGACGCCAATGTCGCCGCCCTGCTCGACGGCGATCCTGCCGCGCGGACCTATGCGATCGCCACTAGCGTCGCCGCCAAGGCCGCGATCGTCGCTGCCGACGAGCGCGAGACCGGCGACACCCGCGCCTTGCTCAACCTCGGCCACACCTTCGGCCATGCGCTCGAGGCCGAGGCGGGGTTTTCCGACCGGCTGCTCCACGGCGAGGCGGTCGCGATCGGCTGCGCGCTCGCGTTCGCGTTTTCCGCCGAGCGCGGCCTGTGCGCGCCCGCCGACGCGGCGCGGGTCACCGATCATCTGGCCCGCGCCGGTCTGCCGAACCATCCCCGCGGGATCGCGGCGACCGCCGCGCCGCTGATGGCGCACATGCTTCAGGACAAGAAGATGCGGAACGGTACCCTCGCCTTCGTCCTCGCGCATGGCATCGGCGAGGCCTTCATCGCCCGCGACATTCCGCTGAGCGATGTCGAGGCGTTCCTCGACCGGACGCTGGCGGCCTGATGCCGAAGGGCGTCAAGAAGGCCGACCTGCCGACGAAGGTCTGCGCCGCGTGCGCACGCCCGTTCGCGTGGCGCAAGAAGTGGGCGCGCGACTGGGAGAACGTTCGCTACTGCTCCGATGCCTGCCGGGCGAAGGGCGTCAGTTCGTAAAGCTCGACGCTGCCGCCGGGACCCAAGTGAAGCCATCGCCCTTGGCGGCAATCGTGCCGACCCCGGGATACGGGAAGTGCGGTGCGAAGATCATCTCGTGGCTCGCGGCGAGGCGGGTCAGTTCGGCGCGGCGGCTGACCTTGCCGACCGCCTTGTCCGAATCGAAGCCCATCGCCCAGTCGGGCTTGGCCAGCGACACGATCGTGCTGTGCGCGGTGTCGCCGATGTCGAGCAGGCGCGCCTTGCCCGAGACGATCTCATACGCGACGTGGCCCGGGGTATGGCCGCGAATCGACATCGCGGTGATGCCGGGGACGACGACCGTTCCGGGGGTGAAGGTTGCGACCTGCGGCGTGATCGCGGCGACCAGCTTCGCGGCGCCGGTATTCGCCTGGAGGAACGTCCACTCGGCCGCCGACATCCGTACCTTGGCGTTCGGGAACGCCTGCGTCCCGTCGGTGGTCATCAACCCGCCGACATGGTCGCCGTGGCTGTGGGTGATGAGGACGTCGGTAACGTCGCCCGGCTTGACCCCGGCGGCAGTGAGGCTCGGCATGAGCTGGCTCGCGGGAATGCCGAGACCCGAGTCGATCAGGACGACATGCCCGGGCAGCTTGACCAGCAGCGCGTTAACGCTGACCCGGACGGTGTCGGTCGGCGCCCCCGCCGCGGCGAGCACGGCGGCGACCGCGGGCACGCCGGCGTCGGTGCCGAAGGTCCCGCCGTCGTTCGGGATGAGGAAGTCGGTGTCGTGAAGCGCCGCGACGCGCACCGAGCCGACGGCGACCCAGCGGGCTTCGGGTGCAACCGTCTGCGGCATCGGCGCGGCGGTCAGCGGCACGGCCAGCAGCGTGGCGAACAGGGCGGCAAATTTGGTCACGGCCATCGGAAAATCCCCTCGGAACGATATTCCCCGGTCTAATAGCAACCGGCTGCTCCCGCGCAAAGCCACCTGCGGCACTGGCTCGCTAGGTGAGTATCTCGTGCACGGCATGATGCGCGCGATGCTTGCGCCCGGGCA
>JAYTTV010000202.1:0-4701 GCA_043745075.1 Sphingomonadaceae bacterium | reverse complement strand
TGACAAAATGACCCGAATGCGTTAAGCGCACGCATGGTCCATATCCTCGACTTCGCGCCCTTTGCCCCCGCTGCACCGCGGCCCCGCAGCGATGGCTGGACGCCTGCGACGCAGCAGTGGTTCATCGCCGCGCTGGCGGTCGGGGGATCGGTACGCGATGCGTGCCGCCATGTCGGGCGGTCGCGCGACTCAGCTTATAAATTGCGCCAGCGGGCCGATGCCGCCGCCTTCGCCGCCGCATGGGACGAGGCGACTTCCAGGACCGAGGACGAGTTGGTGGATGCGGCGGTCGAGCGCTGCGTCGATGGCCGGCAGGTCAAAGTGTTCTATCGCGGCGTCGCTGTCGGCGATCAGATCGAGTATGATAACCGGCTTTTGATGTTCATGCTGCGCCGTCGCGAACTCTCGAACTCGCGTCGCAGCCGCGAGCGTCCAGACACAACTGGAAAGACGAGAGAGGGTTTGGCGCAAGATTCAAGATGCGTTTAGTGTCATCTTTGGCATGTTAGCGGGATTCCGGCGGTTGCCGTGACTTGCCCGGTCCAACCGGCTACCAAGCCGCCGCCATGCACGCCGCCACCGCTTCGACGACCCGTCATATCCCGATCCGCCTCCGCGATCTGCTCACCCTCGCCGGGCCGGTGGTCGCGTCACGGCTCGGGATCATGGCGATGGGGCTGGTCGATACGCTCGTCGTCGGGCGCTATTCGGCGACCGAGCTCGGCTTCCTCGCGCTCGCCTGGGCACCGACCTCGATCGTCCTGACCACCGCCATCGGGCTGTTGTCGGGGGTCCAGGTGCTGACGAGCCAGGCGATCGGCGCGGGGCGGGCGGGCGATACCGGTGCGATCCTGCGGCGCGGACTGGTCTATGCCTTCTGGCTCGGCATCGCCGCGATCGTCGTCCTCGCCGGTCCCGGCGCGCTGTTCCTCCAGCATATCGGCCTCGACCCTGCGCTGTCGGCGGGGGCGGTCCCGGCGCTGCGGATGCTGGCGCTGTCGCTGCTGCCGATCCTGATCGTCGATTCGGGCATCTTCTGGCTCGAGGCGCATGGCCACCCCCTGCCCGGCACCGCCGCGATGTGGGGAGCCAACGCGGTTAATCTGGCGCTCAACCTGTGGCTCGTCCCCGGCCATTCCGGGCTACCGGTTGCAGGCGCGGTCGCCAGCGGCTGCGCGACGCTCGCCTCGCGGACCGCGCTGCTCGGCTTCGTCGCGGGGTACATCCTGTGGTGGAAGCGGTCGCCCGGCCTCGGCGTCTTCATCGCCCCCGGGCCCGACCGCACCGCCGCCGGAGCACTCCGCCGGGTCGGCTATGCCGCGTCGCTGAGCTACGCCGTCGAGAGCGGGGCCTTCGCCTCGATGACGATCGTCGCCGGCTGGCTCGGGGCGACTGCGGTGGCGAGCTGGGCGATCGTCATCAACCTCGCCGCGATCATCTTCATGGTCCCCCTCGGCCTCGCCACTGCGACCGCGGTCCTCGTCGGCCGGGCGTACGGGGCTGGCGACCTCGCCGGGGTCGGTCGTGCCGGGCTACTCGGCTTCGGCACCGCGATCGCCGCGACCGGCCTGATCTGCGCCGCCGTCGGCCTCGACGGCCGGGCAATCGCCGCCGCTTATACCCGTGATCCGGCGGTGCAGGCGATCACCGTCGCGGCGCTATGGCTGTCGTGCCTGTTCTACGTCAGCGACGGGATCCAGGTCGTCGGGGCGCAATCACTGCGGGCGCGCGGCGACATCTGGGCCCCGACCGCGACGCATTTCCTAAGCTATATCGGGGTGCTGATTCCGGTCGGCTACGCCCTCGCCATCCCGCTGGGGCTTGGCGTCCCCGGCATCGTCTGGGGGACGATCGCCGCCAGCGCGATGGCGGCGACGCTGCTGGTCGGACGCTTCTTCTGGCTGGGCCGGCCGGGGGCCGCTGCGCCTTAGTCCATCAGGCTTTCGTAGCGCCGGAGGTGATAGTCGGCGTCGCCGAACTGGCTCTCGATCATGCTGGCGCGCTTGAAGTAATGGCCGATCGCGAGCTCGTTCGAGATGCCGATGCCGCCATGGATCTGGACCGCGTTCTGGCCCACGAACCGCGCCCCCCGGGAGATCTTGTTCTTGGCCGACGAGACGTGCTTCGCCCGGTCGGGCTCGTCGAGGCGGAGGGTCGCCATGAGGGTCATCGACACCGCCTGCTCGACCTCCATGAATATGTCGACCATGCGATGCTGGAGGACCTGGAACTCGCCGATCGCCTTGCCGAACTGCTTGCGCTGGCGGCTGTAGTCGAGCGTCCCCTCGTGGAGCTTACGGACGACTCCGGCCCCCTCGGCGCAGACCGCCGCAGTCGCCTCGTCGACGACCTGCTCGATCAGCGGCAGGCCCTCCCCCTCGGCCCCGATCAGCGTCTCGGCACCGACCGCGACGTTCTCGAAATAGACCTCGGAGGCCCGAGCCCCGTCGACGGTCGGATAGTCGCGGCGGGTAATGCCGGGGGCGTTCGCCGGGATCAGGAAGACCGACACGCCCGACCGTTCGCGGACCGAACCGCCGGTCCGCGCGGTGACGATGAAGTGGGTCGCCCACGGCGCGGCATAGACCACCGCCTTGTGGCCGTTGAGGACATAGCCGGCGCCGTCCTTCTTCGCGGTCGTCCGCAGGTCGGCGAGGTTGTAGCGCCCCTGCGGCTCGGCATAGGCGAAGGCGATGACGACCGAGCCGTCGATGATCTTGGGGATGACCGCGTCGGCCAATGCGCCGCCGGCGGCCCTGAGGAAGCCGCCGCCAATGACGACGGTCTGGAGGTATGGCTCGATGACCAGCGCCTTGCCGATCTCCTCCATGACGATCATGTTCTCGATCGCCCCGCCGCCGAGCCCGCCATGGGCTTCGGCGAAGGGTGCGCCGAGGATGCCGAGCTCCTCCGCGAAGGCCTTCCACACGCCTGGGTTCCAGCCGATGTCGCCGTTCACCGCCGCCATCCGGGCGTCGAAGGTGTAGGTGTTCGCGAGGTACCTCGAGACCGAATCGCGCAGCATCGTCTGTTCGTCGGTGAAGTTGAAATCCATGGTCCGTCCCCGAGGTTATTCTTCCTTCTCCCCTTGAGGGAGAGGGACAGCCGCCCTTCGGCGGCAGGGTGAGGGTGAGGACGGTGTTACCCTCACCCTGGTCGCCGAGCGGCGACCGTCCCTCTCCCTCAGGGGGAGAGGGAAGCGTCAGAGCCCCAGCACCATCTTCGCGATGATGTTGCGCTGGATCTCGTTCGAGCCACCGTAGATGCTCGTCTTGCGCATGTTAAAGTAGGTCGGCGCGGCGCGGTGGGCGTAGTCGGGGCCGATCGGGTGCTCGTTGTCGCCCTCGCCGAAGCCGCGGAAGTAGGGCGCGCCGTAGTGGCCGACCGCTTCCAGCGCGAGCTCGGTGATCCGCTGCTGGATCTCCGTGCCCTTGATCTTGAGCAGGCTCGACTCCGGCCCGGGACCCTTGCCCGACGACTCGCCGGCGAGCGTCCGCAGCTCAGTGAACTCCAATGCGGTCAGGTCGATCTCGAGCTCGGCAACCTTGCGCTTGAAGAACGGGTTGGCGAGCAGCGGCTGGGCGTCATCGCCGAAGCTGTCGATCTCGGTCCGGGCGATCGTCTTGATCCGCTCGACGCCGCGCTTCGATGCCGCCACCCCGGCGATGCCGGTCCGCTCATGGGCCAGCAGGAACTTGGCGCAGGTCCAGCCCTTGTTCTCGTGGAAGACGCGGTTCTCGACGGGCACGATGACGTCCTCGAGCCAGACCTCGTTGACCTCATGCTCGCCACCCAATGTGATGATCGGACGGACGGTGATGCCGGGGGTCTTCATGTCGATCAGGAGGAAGCTGATCCCCTCCTGCGGCTTGACCGTAGGGTCGGTGCGGACAAGGCAGAAGATCCAGTCGGCGTGCTGGGCGAGGGTCGTCCACGTCTTCTGGCCGTTGACCCGGTAGTATTCCTTGCCGTCGTCGCCGGTGAAGCGCTCGGCCTTGGTCCGCAGGTTGGCGAGGTCAGACCCCGCGCCTGGCTCGCTATAGCCCTGGCACCACCAATCCTCGCCCGACAGGATGCGCGGCAGGAACTTGGATTTCTGCTCGGGGGTGCCGAAGGTGTAGATCACCGGGCCGACCATGTTGAGGCCGAAGGGGAGGAGCCGCATCGCGTCGCCGCGCGCGCTCTCCTCGGCGAAGATGTAGCGCTGGACGCTGGTCCAGCCGGTGCCGCCATATTCGACCGGCCAGGCGATCCCGGCCCAGCCCTTCGCGGCGAGGACCTTGTGCCAGCTGAGGAAGTCGGCCTTCGACAGCTCCTCGCCTTCCTCCGACTTGGCCCGCAGCCCGGCGGGGTAGTTGTCGGCGATGAAGGTGCGGACCTCGTCGCGGAACGCGATGTCCTCAGGTGAAAAGTTCAGGTCCATGATCGCTCTCCCAAGGGTTGCCGTCGTGGGCGTCGGTTGACGTGAGCGTTAACACAGCCGCGCCATTGGCGACAAGCGTACTAGCCGTGGCCCTTCGCCGCGAGCTGGGCGGCGAAGCAGCGCGCGGTCGCGTCGGGCTTGCCGTCGGCATGCCGCGCCTCGGCATAGCGCGCGGTCGGCTGCCCGGCGGCGGGATCGGGGTAGAAGTACAGGTCGAGGATGCACCCCGCGGCGACGAACTGCAGGCTCCGCCCCGGGCCGTCGCGGCGGTCGAGGCC
>JAYTTV010000201.1:0-4713 GCA_043745075.1 Sphingomonadaceae bacterium | reverse complement strand
ATGTCGTCATTGCCGAGGCCGGGTTGGCGGGTCCCAACGCGGCGCGGCGGCGGCGTGACCGGATGCTCAAGCTCGGGGCTGCGATCATCGGCGGCTTGATCGCGCTGCTGCTGCTGGTCTTGCTGATCTGGAGCTACCTCGCCAATTCGAAGGGGCAGGACGAGACGCTGGCGACCGCGACGTCGCTCGGCGAGGGCAGCAAGGGCCTCGACGCGGGCGACAAGGTTTCGCTCGGGGCATCGCCCGCCGAACCGCTCGACCTGCTCGACGCGCTGCGCGACAAGCTGCCGTACGGTGCGACTGCCGCCGACCACAAGCCGTTCGGCGAGCGTCCGCTGTACCGGTCGAGCCTGTCCGACGAGTCGAGCCGCGCCTATTACGACGGTCTCCAGCGTTATCTCCTGCCACGGCTGATCACGACCGCCGAGGCGGCGCTGACCGCGGCGGGGACCGATCCGGTCGCGGTGTACGAACCGCTCAAGGTCTATCTGATGCTCGGCAACCGCGCCGGGGCGAAGCGCGATGACGCGTATATCCTGCGCTGGCTCGAGGACGATCTCGCGGCGCGGGCGCTGCCGGGCGAGGAAAATGCGGCGACGCGGGCGCGGATCATCGGGCATGCCAAGGCGCTGCTCGCCGATCAGGGCAGCTTCGGGCGGCAGCTGACCGGACCGTTGCTCGATGCGTCGCTGGTCGAACGCGGGCAGGCGACGATGGCGGCGATGTCGCCCGCCGAACGCGCGCTCGCGCTGATGAAGCAGCAAGTGTCGGGCGACGACTGGCGGCTGGTCGGCGACGGCATCCTCAAGGGCGAGGCCGATGCGTTCGCCAACCCGGGCGAACTCGCCGCGATCAAGGTGCCGTATCTGTTCACCAAAAAGGGCTTCACTGCGGGGTTCATCCCCAACGTCGCCGGGATCGGCAAGGCGCTCGACGCCGACCGCTGGATGCTCGGTGCGAGCGCGTCGGCGCAGGCCCCGCTCGATACCAGCGAACTCGGGCAGCTCTACGCCGCCGAATATACCAAGCGCTGGACTGCTGTCCTCGCCGCGCCGCAGCCCGGCGATTACGCGCGTGATCCGATGGCGCTGGCGCGGCTGGCGAATCCGGCGGCGTCACCGCTCAAGAAGCTGACCGACGCGATCGTCGCGAACACCACCGCGCTGCTCCCGAACATCAAGGCGCCCGCGCTGCCGGGCGGCGCGCTCGGCAAGCTCGCGGGCGATATGGCTGGCAAGGAGTTGAAGGGTTCGGCGTCGCAGATCGCGGCGAAGACGATCGAGGCCAATTTTGCCGGGATGAAGGAATATACTGCGGGCGAGACGGCGCCGTTGAAGCAGTTGCTCGGCGCACTGGGCAAGTATCAGCTCGCGCTGGCGCAGGCCAAGGTCGCTGGCGGCGGCGGCGGCGGCGGCGGCGGTGGTGCTGGCGGCGGCGGTTCGGGCGCGATCGCGGCGGCGGCGGCGGAGCTGTCGGTAGCGGCGGCGAACGCCGGGGCGGCGGTTCCGGCGCTGTCGGACTTCGTCGCGCATGTCGCGGGCGGATCGAGCAAGGCCGCCGAGACCCAGCGGACGACCGAATTGCGCGACGCCTATGCGCAAAAAATCCTGCCCGACTGCAGCCGCATCTTCGGCGCGGGCTACCCGTTTGGCGACGGGGCCGACCTTGCCCCCGCCGACGTCACGCGCGTCGCGGGGCTGGTTGCGGGCTTCGGGCGCGACAGCCTGCAGCCGTATCTGAAGAAGGACGGCGATCCGAAGAAGGGCTGGACGTGGACCAGCGAGCCGACGGTCAAGGGCTTCCAGCCCGGGTCGGCGGCAGCGTTCCAGCGCGCGGCCGACACCGAGGCGCTGATGGGGGGCAACCTCGTCCTGCGCCTCGCCGCCGCGCCGACCAACAAGGGCGGGCTGCGGCTCCGTGCCGGGGGCGTGCCGATGGACTTGATGCCGCAATCGCCGTCGGAGCGGTTCAGCTGGTCGAGCGGCGGCAGCCAGGTTGCCGAATACGCGCAGACCGGGCTGCCCGCAGGGACCACCGCCGCGCCGCCGCTGCGCGAGGAAGGGCCGTGGGCGCTGTTCCGCGTCCTCGGTCACGCCAAGAAAACCCAGCTCGGTCCGGGCAAGTACCGCTTCGCCTTCACTCCCGACAGCGCACTCGACGTCGAGGTCGCGGGCGGCCCCGATCCGTTCGCCCCGATCGGGCCGTTCGCGCTCCGCTGCCCGGCGAAGCTGTGACGCCGGGGCTCTACGGCAAGCTGCCCGCGCACGGCGATTTCGTCGCGCGGGGCTGGGATGGACCGCAGGTCGCGGCGCTCGACGCGTGGCTGACGTCGGGCCTCGCGGCGATCCGCGGCGGGCTCGACGACGATGCCTTCGCCGCGCGCCTGACCGCCGCCCCGCTGTGGCGCGGCTATATCCCGCCCGGCGCGTGCGGAGCGGCGGCGATGCACCTCGCGCTCGCGCCGTCGATCGACTCGGCGGGGCGGTATTTCTTCATCGCCGGTGGCGTTGCGGGAGCGGCCGAGCCGGTCTGGGCGGTCGCCAGCCAGTCGCCCGGCTTCGCCGACGCGGTCGAGGCGGCGACCTATGAAGCGCTTGGCGGGAACCTCGACGCCGACGGCTATGCCGCAGCGATCACCGGCGCGACGCCTGCGCCCGATGCTCGCGGCGAATTTCTCGCGGGTGTGTCGCTGCCGCCGTCGAGCGCATGGTGGGTCGCCGACCCCGCCGAGGGCGACGCGATCGGACTGCGCGCGGAAACGGTCGACGCCGCATTGCTGCAACGGCTCGTCGGGGGGACGGCATGAAGCTCCGCTATCGCACTGCGGTCCGGACGCATCCGGGGCTCGTCCGCGCGGTCAACGAGGACTCGGTCCTCGCCCGCGACGACGTCGCGCTGTGGGTCGTCGCCGACGGCATGGGCGGGCACGCCAACGGGCAATGGGCGTCGCAAACGCTTGTCGCGCAGTTCGCCACGGTCGACATGAGCGGGAGTGCCGAGGCGAAGGGCGCCGCGCTGGTCGCCGCGATGCAGGCGGGAAACACCGCGATCGTCGAGGCGGCGAAGGCGGCGGGGCAATCGATGGGCACGACGGCGGTGCTCATCCACCTCGACGGCTCCAACCTGATGTGCCTGTGGGTCGGCGACAGCCGCGCCTATCGCTTCCGTCGTGGCGGGTTGACCCAGCTCAGCCGCGATCATAGCGTCGTCCAGGAACTCGTCGATCGCGGCAGCCTCGCCGCCGAGGACGCCGAGACGCATCCAATGGCGCACGTCCTGTCGCGCGCCGTCGGAGCCGAGGCCGAATGCCGTCCCGAAGGCATCACCGACACCGCAATGCCCGGCGATCATTACCTGATCTGCAGCGACGGGCTGACCAAGGTCGTCCCCGAGGAGGCCATCGGCCGCCTGCTCCGCCTGCCGAGCGTCAATGCCGCTGCCGATCGCATGATCGCCGAAACGCTGGCGAATGGTGCGCCGGATAATGTTACGGTGGTCCTGATCTCGGTGGAGGAGGCGACCGAAGTGTCGATCGCATCGTGAGCGATCCCGAAGACGACGTGCCCGCGCCTGCGCCGCGCGGCGGCGAGCGGACGGTGATGGTTTCTGCGGCCGATCTTGCCGCGCTCCATGGCGACGGACGCCCGACGCCCGACGCCGAGCCAGCCGCCGACCCGTTCGCCGCGGTCAGCCAGCCGCCGGTATTCGCCCCGCCGCCGACCTTCGTGCCACCGCCGTCGGCGCCCCCCGTTGCAGCGTCGGCTCCGGGCGGGGCGTTCGTCCACGGCACTCCGGGCGGGCTCGTCGGGATGCACCTCAACGACCTGTTCGAAATCGTCCGCTTCATCGCGCAGGGCGGCATGGGCGAGGTCTACGAAGGCCGCAACCTCGCGAGCGGCGAGAAGGTCGCGATCAAGGTCATCCTGCCGCAATACGCCGCCGACGACCAGTTCATGGCGCTGTTCCGCCGCGAAGCGAGCGCGCTCGAACGGATCGGCCACGATTCGCTCGTCAAGTACCGCACGCTGGCGTTCGACCGGACCAACCGCATCAATTACCTCGCGATCGAATATGTCAGCGGCCCGTCGATGGCCGATATCCTGACCGGCGATCCCGCCGACCCGGCAAGCGTCAGGCGCGTACTCAAGCGGCTCGCGACCGGGCTCGGCGCGGCGCACGATGCGGGGGTCATCCACCGCGACCTGTCGCCTGACAATCTCCTGCTTCCGGACGGCAACGTCGACCGCTGCAAGATCATCGACTTCGGCATCGCCAAGGACACCAACCCGGGCGAGAAGAGCGTCGTCGGCGAGGCGTTCGCGGGCAAGTTCGGCTATGCCGCGCCCGAGATTTTCGGCAAGTTCAAGCGCCAGGTCGGGCCGTGGACCGACGTCTACAGCCTTGCGCTGGTGATGATCGCCTACGCGCGGGGCGCGCCGCTCGACATGGGGGTGACGATCGTCGACGCGCTCGAGGCGCGCGATACCGTCCCCGACCTCTCGTCGATCGCGCCCGACATGCAGCCGGTCTTCACCAAGATGCTCGCCCCCGATCCCGCCGAGCGCTTTCGCTCGATGGAGGAGGTGGTCGCGGCGATCGATGCGCCGCCGGGGACATTCGCCGCCGCCGCATCGCCATTCGGGGAATCGACCGCGCCACCGCCGCGAGAGACGACCGAAGCACCGGCGTTCGTTCGTGCGACGACCGGAATTT
>JAYTTV010000200.1:0-4732 GCA_043745075.1 Sphingomonadaceae bacterium | reverse complement strand
CTCCAGCCGGAGCAAAACGAGGGCCAGCCCGAGCGCAACGGCGTCGAAGCGTCCGTCAACCGTATCGGGAACTTCGCCTGCGAGATACCAGTCGGGGGTCCGCGCCTCGGCGACGATCGCACGATAGAGCGCATCGCCCGGGGGAGCGGTACGCGCGGAGCGGAACAGGCGGTCGAAAAACGTCATCTATGGCGAAGCCTTGTCGGGATAGCGGCTTTCGGCATATTGAGGCGATCGACGCTGGGCGCAACGTGCCGCGGCGTCACGGGAGTTCAACGATGCGTTTCACGTTTCCGATGGCGGCCACGATCGCCGCGGCGTTGCTGGTGACTTCAGGCTGTTCGACGATCAAGCAGAACCAGGGCTATATCGTCGACGAAGCACTCGTGACGTCGGTCCAGCCGGGCGTGGACAATAAGGATTCGGTGCAGAAAACGCTCGGCCGCCCGACCTTCGCGGCGCAGTTTGACGCCGGCGAATGGTATTATATCTCGCGCAATACGCGCCAGATCGCGTTCCTGTATCCCAAGGCGCAGTCGCAGGGCATCATCAAGATCAGCTTCGACCCCCGGGGCAACGTCACCAAGATCGAACGCCGCGGGCTCGAGGAAGTCGCCAACGTCCGCCCGCTACGCGACAAGACCCCGACGCTGGGGCGCAACACCGGCATCTTCGAGGATATCTTCGGCGGCGTCGGCGCGTTCGGCAGCGCGAACACCCCGACGGACTCGGCAGGCGGCACCTCGACCGGACGCGACGGGCCGAAGTAGCCTAGTGCTCGTAGCCTAGCCGCGACGGCGCGTACGGCTGCCCGTCGAGGCCGAGCACAACCAGCCCCGCCCCCTCGCCGACCGCCCCGATCGGCGTCGCACCCGGCGCGGCGGCTCCAGGCGGCAGCGTGAAGAGCAGCTCGTAATCGTCCCCCGCGCTCGCCAGTCCCGCCAGCCCGGCATCGTCGCGGGCGATGCGCGCGGCGGCGGCCACCGACACCGGCAACAGCGAAAGGTCGATGGTGATCGCGACGCCGCTCGCCGCCGCGAGCCGCTCCGCATCGATCAGCAAGCCGTCCGACACGTCCATCGCCGCAGTCGCCTGCCCGACCAACGACTGGCCGAGCGCGAGCCGCGGCTCCGGGCGCCTGTAGCGGTCGAGCAGGAATTTGTCGGGCGCCGCCTCGCCCTTGGCGATCGCCAATCCAAGTCCGGCATCGCCGATCGTACCGCTGACCCAAACGGTGTCGCCCGGCCGGGCGCCGCTCCGCGACAGCGCCTGCCCCGGCTCGACCTGCCCGATCGCGGTCAGCCCGAGCACTGCCGCCGCGAGCCCCGACACCGTGTCGCCGCCCCACAAGGCAACGCCCCAGCGCTCCATCGCCCGCTTCACTCCGGTGGTGAAGGCGCTCACCCACGCCTCGTCCTCCGCCGCGCTCATCCCGAGGCCGAGCAGCACCCCCGCCGGACGCGCACCCATCGCCGCAAGGTCGGACAGGTTGACCGCGAGCAGCTTCCACGCGACGTCGCTCGGATTGTCGCCGGGGAGGTAGTGGATCCCGCTGGCGAGGATATCGTGGGTGAAGACGAGGTCGCGCCCGATCGGCGGGCTGAACACCGCGGCGTCGTCGACGAGCCCGCGCGCCGTGCCGCTCGTCGCCAGCGGCGCGAGCAGCCGCGCGATCAGATCGCGCTCACGCACCCGTCGTCGCGCGCACCGACCGCGCTACCGCGTCGAGGAGGGCGTTAACGAACTTTGCCTCGCGCGGATCGTAGAAGGCGTGGGCGACGTCCATATATTCGTCGATGATCGTCGCCACCGGCACGTCGATGCGCGCGATCAGTTCATAGACGCCGGCCCGCAGCAGCCCGCGCATCGGCTTGTCGAGCCGGTCGAGCGCCCAGCCGTCGGCGAGGTTGGCCGAAACCAGCGCGTCGATCTCGCTCCCGCGCGCGGCGACCCCGGCAACGATATCGTCGAAGAACGGCGCGTCGGCGGGGCGATATTGCTCGTCGCCGATCGTCGCCCCGAGCCGGTGGTTGTGGAATTCGACCAACAGCCCCGGCACCGAGCCGCCGGTCATGTCGCGCTGATACAGCGCCTGCACCGCCGCGAGTCGCGCCGCCGAACGGGCGTTGCCGACCCGCGCCTTCTTCATCTTCGTCTGTGCCATGGCGGCGATGTAGCGGCGCGAGGCCGCGATGTCACCCTCGCAGGAGCTGCCGTGGTGTACGCGCCGCCTCGACGATCCGCGCGGTCGACACGAGGATTGCGGCGACGAGGCCGCCGATCGCCAGCAGCCCCGCCGGAGTCGCCTCGACCCGCGCGCGCAGCCGTACCCCGCGCCCAAGGCGCAGGCTCGCCTCGGCACGCTGAGGAACCGAGAGAAAATGTGGCTGGGTCGTCAACGATTGCTCTGTCACCGGCGCAGGGTAAA
Source organism: Sphingomonadaceae bacterium (assembly GCA_043745075.1). Lineage (GTDB taxonomy): Bacteria > Pseudomonadota > Alphaproteobacteria > Sphingomonadales > Sphingomonadaceae > Polymorphobacter_B. The sequence goes on along the minus strand of JAYTTV010000200.1, from coordinate 2,304 downwards.
CCGGACCCGCCGCGCACGGAAGTCGAGCGCGACGCGGCGGAATACCTCGAGCACGTCGGTGCCGAGCAGCAGCGCCGGCTGATGCTCGAGCCCGAACAGGCGGAACGGCGGCGCATCGGCGAAGGCGACCCGGACATTGGCGAGGTCGATGCCGCCGATGTGGATATTCGCCACCGTCGCGAGGTTCGCGGTAAGCGTCTGCCCGGTGACGCTCGTCAGGATCACCGGCACCGGCACCGGCGGCCGCCGCGTCCCGAACACGCGCGCTTCCAGCGCGAGATTGCCCATCGTGATTTCCGACCCGGTATCGATCACCGCATAGATCGGGACATTGCCGACGCGCGCGGCGGTCAGGATCAGCTGGCCGTTGCGGCGGCGCGCGGTGACGACGATCTCGTCACCGCCGCTGACCATTTCGGGCCTGCGCGAATCCTGGACGGTGATCGTCTTCTTGTCGAAATCGAGCATCAGTCGCTGATCGGCGAGCGCGTCGATCCCGACGAGCCCCTGCGCGCCGAGGAAGCGTTCGGGCAGCGCCGGCGCGGCGATGTTGTCGATGACGCTCTGGCCGAGCTTAAGCGTCTCGATCCGCACGGTGCCGACGCGGGCCAGTCCGGCCATGCCCTGCAGCTTGACGATGTTGCCGGCCGGCAGCGCCAGTTGCGACGCGAGCCCTGCCCCGATCACTGAACGATCGGCCCCCGAGTCGACGAGGAAGCGAAACGGCCCCTTGCCGTCGATCTCGACCGGAATGAACATCCGCGTCTTGGATTGCTCGGCGGCGACCGCGTCACCGGTAATCTCGAGCGTCTCGTCGATCACCGCCGGCGGGATCGTCGGCAGGATCGGCGGCGGGGCGGTCGTCGAGAGGGCCGCAAGCGCGGCGAGCATCGCGATACTCATCGCACCGCATTGGTCCGTTTGCGGACGATCCGCAAGCGCCGCCTAAGCCGCGAACCGCTCGCGCAGCGCGATCATCGCCAGCGCCGCCGTCGCCGCCTCGCCGCCCTTGTCCTTCTCGGTCCGCCGCGCGCGTGCCCACGCCTGTGCCTCGTTCTCGACCGTCAGAATGCCGTTGCCGATCGCGAGGCCGTCGAGGGTCAGCGCCATGATCCCGCGCGCGCTTTCGGATGCGACGACCTCAAAGTGATACGTCTCGCCACGAATGACGGTGCCGAGCGCGACGAAGCCGTCGAACACGTCGGACGCCAGCCCGATCGCCGCCGGAATCTCCAGCGCCCCCGGCACGGTGATCGTCTCGTGCGTCGCCCCAGCGGCGTCGAGCGTCGCCCGCGCCCCGTCGAGCAGCGCGTCAGCGAGCGCGTCATAGAAACGCGCTTCGACGATCACGAGGTGCGGCATTGGTGATCCTTTAGTCAGTGGCGCCGGGGATCGGCCGCTCACCGACGACGGTCAAGCCATAGCCGGTCAGGCCGACGATCGTCCGGTGCGAATTCGTCAGCAGCACCATGTCGGTCACGCCCAGATCGACGAGGATCTGCGCGCCGATGCCATAGTCGCGGAGCGCCGCCGACTCGCCGTGCCCGCGCGCCTTCATCTGCGCCGAGATCGCATCGGCCCGCCCGTCACGGATGATGACGACGACGCCCGCGCCCTCGTCGCCGATGATGTCCATCGCGCGCTGCAACTGGCCCGAGCGACTGTCGTCCTCGGCGAACAGGTCGGTGAACATCGACATCGTGTGCATCCGTACCAGCGTCGGTTTCGCCGGATCGATATGGCCCTTTTGCAGGACCATGTGCTCAGTGCCCTCGGCCTTGTTGACGTAGGCCTTCGCGGTCCAGCGGCCGCCGTGGCGGCTGTCGAGCGGCGTCTCGGCGAGGCAGGCGACGAGGCTGTCGTGCTTCATCCGATAGGCAATCAGGTCGCGGATCGTGCCGATCTTGAGCCCGTGCTCCGCGGCGAAGCCGAGCAGGTCGTCCAGCCGCGCCATCGTCCCGTCGTCGTTCATGATCTCGCAAATCACCGCAGCGGAACCAAACCCGGCAAGGCGTGCTAGGTCGACAGACCCCTCGGTGTGCCCCGCGCGTTGAAGGACGCCGCCAGCGCGCGCTTTTAACGGGAAAACATGTCCGGGTACCGTGATGTGGTCTGGACCGGACTTCGGATCGACGGCGACGCGAATCGTATGGGCGCGATCCGCGGCGGAAATTCCTGTCGTAACCCCTTCGCTCGCTTCGATGCTGACGGTAAAGGCTGTGGACTTAGCAGGCCCGCGCTTACTGGCGTCTTCCATCATGGGCAGCTTGAGGCGATCAATCGCGGCGGCATCAAGGCTCAAGC
>JAYTTV010000199.1:0-4764 GCA_043745075.1 Sphingomonadaceae bacterium | reverse complement strand
ACTTCACCGACGCGAGCGTCTTGCCGAGCCCGGCGACCTTGTCCTTGGTCGCAGGGGTCGCGTGACCGGCGATCTTGGTCGTCTCCTCGGCGAGCCTGGCGACGAGCGTCTTGATCTTGTCGCCGTCGGGCTGGTCGGCGTGCAGCGCCTTCTTGAGCGCTTCGAGATCGCGAACGATGCCCTTGGCGCCGGGGATGTCGGCGTCCTTGAGGCTGACTTCCCAGTCGTCGATCAGCTTGATCGCGGCGGCGGGAGTGATGCTGTCGACGCCCTTTTCAAAGGCGTGCTCGGTGGCGGCGAAACGGGCAGGCGTGAGATAAGCTCTTGGAATTGCCGGGATGGCAGCGGCTCAACCCGCCGATGCCGGGGTTGGTTGTGCGGCGTTTCGGCGCGTCGCGGCCGGCATGGAAATGTTCGCAAATGCAGCATCGGACGAGTTAGCGGTTGACGCGGTCGCACGGCGTGCCATGTCGCCACAGCGCACTCCCCTCCCCTTTAAATCGCACCAGCAGGACCATGACCCCCAGGCCAATCCTCCTTCTGATGCTTGTCGCGGGTTGTAGCGGAACGGCGCCGCCGAAGCCGAAGGCACCGCTGACGGTCGCGGTCGAGACCGCGGCGCTGACCGATTATTCGCCCCGGCTGACCGTCCTCGGCACCGTCACCCCGCTGCAATCGGTCGCAGTCCGGACGCGGGTCGACGGGCAGGTCACTGCCGTGCTGTTCCGCGAGGGCGAGACCGTCCGCGCCGGCCAGCCGCTGTTCCGCCTCGACGACCGCGCGGTCCGCGCCGGGCTCGAGCAGAACCGCGCGGCGATGGCGAGCGCGGCGGCGACGCGCCTCCAGGCCGCCGCCGACCTCAAGCGCAGCGAAGCCCTCGTCAACAGCGGCTTCGTTACCAAGGCGACGATCGAGTTGAAGCAGGCGGCGGCCGACACCGCGGCGGCGAACATCGGCGGCGCGGCGGCGGCGATCTCGGCCGGGCAGACTGCGCTGTCGTATCTGACCGTCCGCGCGCCGGTCGCGGGGCGGACGGGCGAGATCAACTTCAAGACCGGGGCGACGGTGCGGACCGCCGACGTCCTGCCGCTGGTCACGGTCAACCAGCTGTCGCCGATCCTCGTCCGCTTCGCGGTGCCACCCGAACAGATCCAGCCGCTGCGTTCGGCGCTCGCGGCGGGGCCGGTGACGGTGGTCGCGCGGGTCCACGACAGCGCGACGCCGATCGCGACCGGCAAGCTCGTCTTCCTCGACAATAGCGTCGACGCCAACACCGGCTCGCTCGCGGCGAAGGCCGAGTTCGCCAACGGCGGTGACGCATTATGGCCCGGCGCGCTGGTCGACATCGACGTGCCGCTCGGCGGCACCGCGCAGCGGATCGCGGTGCCCGAGGCGGCGGTCCAGAACGGCCCCGATTTCACCTTCGTCTGGACGGTTCCCGCGACCGGTGCCGCGACGATGACCAAGGTCGTCGTCGCCGGGCGCAGCGACGGCAAGGCGTATCTCGCGAGCGGCCTGACCCCGGGAGCGGTCGTCGTCACCGACGCGCTGGCGAAGCTGCGCGACGGCGACAAGGTCAAGATCAAGCCCGCGAAAGCGAGCGGCGACGCCGCCGCCGCATGAACTGGATCCGCGCCTTCGTCGACCGGCCGATCGCAACGATCCTGTTGACGATCGCGATCATCGCCGCGGGCATCTTCGGCTATCAGCAGCTTCCCGTCGCGGCGCTGCCGCAGGTCGATTTCCCGACGATCCAGATCAGCGCGAACCTGCCCGGGGCGAACCCGGCAACGATGGCGAGCGCGGTGGCGACGCCGATCGAGCGCCAGCTGTCGACCGTTGCCGGGATCGACCAGATCACGTCGTCGAGCTCGACCGGATCGACGAGCATCACCGTCCAGTTCGCGCTCAACCGCAACATCGACGCCGCCGCCCTCGACGTCCAGTCGGCGCTATCGGCGGTCGCGCGCAAGCTGCCGATCGAGATGACGACGCCGCCGTCGTTCCAGAAGGTCAATCCGTCCGACCAGTCGATCCTCGTGATGGCGCTGCGCGACCCGACGATGCGGCTATCCGACCTCCAGACGATCGCCGACACGACGATCATCCCGCGGCTGTCGACGCTGGAGGGCGTCGCCCAGATCGACGTCTTCGGCGCGCGCAAGTTCGCCGTCCGCATCCAGTTCGACCCGACCAAGCTCAGCGCGCGCGGCCTGACCCCCGAGGACGTCCGCACCGCGGTCGCGGCCGCGAACAGCAACACCGCGGTCGGGCTGATCGGCAACGGCCCGCGCAACTATATCCTCGACGCCACCGGCACGCTCAAGCACGCCGCCGACTTCACCCCGATCGTCATCGCCTACAAGAACGGCCTGCCGGTTCGCCTCGGCGACATCGCGACGTCGATTGATTCGATCGAGAACCTCCGCGGCGCGGCGAAGTTCGACGGCAACCCGGGGCTCGCGATGGGGATCAAGCGCCAGCCGGGGGCGAATGTCGTCGCGATGGCCGACCGCGTCGAGGCGCTGCTGCCGTCGATCCGCGAGAGCCTGCCCGCGAACGCGCACTTCGACATCATCGTCGACCGCTCGCAATCGATCCGCCATTCGGTCGCCGACGCGCAGACGACGCTGGTCGGCACCGCGTTACTCGTCGTGCTGGTGATCTACCTCGTGCTCGGCGACCTGCGCGCGACGCTGATCCCGGCGATCGTCCTGCCGGTCGCGGCGATCGGCACCTTTGCCGGCATGTATCTGGCCGGGTTCAGCCTCGACAACCTCAGCCTGCTCGCGCTGACGCTCGCGACGGGCTTCGTCGTCGACGACGCGATCGTCGTCCTCGAGAACATCGTCCGCCACGTCGAGCACGGCGAGAAGCCGCGCGAGGCGGCGGTGACCGGAACCAAGGAAATCGCCTTCACCGTCGTCTCGATCTCGGTCAGCCTCGTTGCGGTGTTCATCCCATTGCTGTTCATGGGCGGCGTCATCGGGCGGCTGTTCCGCGAGTTCGCGGTGACGATGACGATCGCGATCGCGGTGTCGGCAGTGATCGCGCTGACGCTCGCGCCGATGATCGCATCGCGCGTCTTGCGCGAAGGCGACGAGAAGCCGGGGCGGATCGCGCGCTGGTCGACGCGCAATTTCGACCGCGCGCAGCGCGGCTATGCGCGTGCGCTCGACTGGGTGCTCGCGCGGCGGCGGATCGTCCTCGGGCTGACGCTCGCGTCGATCGTCGTCGCGATCTGGGGCTTCGGCGCGATCCCCAAGGGTTTCTTCCCGACCGAGGACACCGGCAACATGTTCGTCGGCGTCGAGGTCGCGCCCGACGCCGCCTATCCGACGCTCCAGGCGAAGCAGGACGCGATCGCCAAGATCATCCTCGCCGACCCCGCGATCCTGCGGGTCAATTCGTTCACCGGCACCGGCGGCGGCGCGGGGCGCATCTTCGCGCCGATGAAGCCGCGCAGCGAGCGCGATTCGGCCGAGGTCGTCCAGACGCGGCTGCGCAAGGCATTGTCGGGCATCCCGGGAGTCCTCGCCTCCCCCAACATTCCGCAGAACCTCACGCTCGGCGCACGGCCGAGCTCGACCAACTTCCAGTACACGCTGCAGTCGGTCGACCAGACCGCGCTATTCGCCTTCGGCCAGGCGTTCGAGGCGCGGATGCGCGCGACTCCGGGGTTCGAGGACGTCAATTCCGACCTCCAGCGCGGGGCGCGGCAGGCGCGCGTGATCATCGACCGCGACGCCGCCTCGCGCCTCGGGGTGCCGGTCCAGTCGATCCGCGACACGCTGTATTCGAGCTTCGGCACGCGCCAGATCTCGACGATCTACACCGACGTCGACAGCTATCAGGTCATCCTCGAGATCGCCGCAGGCGAGCAGATGACCCCCGACAGCATCAACACGCTGTATGTCCGCGCCAACACCGGGGCGACGGTGCCGTTGTCGGCGGTGACGCGGGTTGTGATCGAGGGCGCGCCGCTATCGATCAACCACCAGAGCCAGCTGCCCGCGGTGACGATCAGCTTCAACCTGACCCCGGGGACCGCGCTGAGCCAGGCGAAGACGCGGATCGACGCCGCCGAGGCCGAGATGGCGATGCCGTCGACGATCGAGGGGTCGTTCCAGGGCAATGCGCAGGCGTTCGAGGCGTCGACCGCCGGTATGGGCTGGCTGTTCCTCGCGGCGGTGCTGGTGATCTACATCGTGCTCGGCGTGCTGTACGAAAGCTTCATCCACCCGATCACGATCCTGTCGGGGCTCCCCGCCGCGGGCATCGGCGCGGTCGCGGCGCTCGCGATCTTCCACATGCCGCTGGACGTCATCGGCATCATCGGCGTCGTCATGCTGATCGGCATCGTCAAGAAGAACGCGATCATGATGATCGACTTCGCGCTCGCCGGGCAGCGAGCGCACGGCTGGACCCCGGCGGTGGCGATCCGCGCCGCGGCGACGACGCGCTTCCGCCCGATCATGATGACGACCTTCGCCGCGATCGCCGGGGCGCTGCCGCTCGCGCTCGGCCTCGGCGCGGGGGCCGAACTCCGCCAGCCATTGGGCGTCGCGGTCCTCGGCGGGCTGATGGTCAGCCAGGTGCTGACCTTGTTCATCACCCCCGTGGTCTACCTCAGCATCGAATCGGTCGGTGAGCGGCGTCGCGCGCGGCGGCTCGCGGCACAGCCCGAACTGCCGCTGGCCGACCCCGGCGCGCATCCGTCCGAGGGCGGCCCCGTCCGCCTTGCCGCCGAATGACCTCGTAAAT
>JAYTTV010000198.1:0-18775 GCA_043745075.1 Sphingomonadaceae bacterium | reverse complement strand
GCGACCGGGATAGTGCGGATGCGACTTAGTCGCAATAGTTTTCATTTGGTGCACGAATCGAATTCGCGGTTCGTCGAGGATCAGTCGGCGACGAGCCGGCGGCGGCGGCGCGCGGCGGTCCCGGCGAGGCCGAAGCCGGTTATCAGCAACACCCATGTCGCCGGCTCCGGCACGAGGCTGTTGACGGCGACCGACGCGATGTCGAGTTGACCGAGCTCGAGCGAGTCGTACGTGCCGGTGACGGCGTTGAAGGCATAGGAGATATAGCGGCCGCTCGATGCCGACGCCGCGAAACCGTGCGGCTGGATATCGAGGTCGACCGGCTGGTTGGACAAGGCGGTGCTGGTGTACAGGCCGTAGAAGGTCGACGACGTGCTGCTGAAATTGGCGATGGCGCTCGTCAGGTCGAAGCTCCCGGCATCGAGATGCGCCGACGCATAGGGCGTGGTCGTAAAAGCGCTCTGCCTGACGCCGTCGACGAAGAATGCTGTCGTGACCGGCAGCGTCAGCCCGGTCGCGGGGCCGCCAGCGACCTCATCGACGGGCGAAGACGTGGTGCGCAGGCCCAGGCCGGTGTCGATCGTGTACCGCGTGAGGAACGACTGGCCATCGTGGATCGCGGATGCCGGCCCGGCCGCACCCTGCTGAACGACGCCGCTGATCGTGCCGGCGTAGGTGATGGTGTAGATCGTCGCCGCCGATGGCGCCGCGCCCGCCAGCGCCACGAGGCTCGCACGCAAAACGATATTCTTGAACATGACCACATCCTCAGCCGACCCTGCAGGTAACGGCCGGATCTTCCGGATCTGCAGCGATGCGACGGCCCGGGCGATCGTCGCTGCCCGACCGGCACGGCGATGCGGCAAGCGCGTTCAGGTCACGCGATCACCGCGGTCGACCACGGCGAGACGACGCTCCAGCCGAGCGTGGTGTAGAGCGCCTCGCCGTCGGCGGTGGCGGTGAGGATTTCGCGCTCGCCCGCGCGCCGGTGGCCGCCGAGCGTCGCCATGACCGCGCGACCGAGGCCGCGGCGGCGGTGCGCCTCGGCGGTGACGATCTGGTCGTAGATGAAGACGCCGTCGTGCCGCGCCGCGCGTCCGCTCGCGGCGATGCTGCCGTCGGGGGCGAGGATGCGGAGGACGACGACGGTGTCGCCGGGCTCGACCTCGATCCGGTAGCCCGGGGGGAGCGGCGCGCTGAGGGGGGCGGCGGGGCCGGCCATGACGCTCGACACGCTGTCGATTTGCCACCGCGGCGGAAGTACGGCGAGCAGGGCTTCGGGGGTGCCGGCGAGCTTGACGAAGACGCGCGGCTCGGTCGTCGCCGCGCCGAGGTCGTGGAGCCCGGGGCCGGTCGCGGTGAAGACGTGGCGGCGTGTCTCGGCGGCCGAGCCGGTGTCGACCCGCCAGCCGCCGCTGTCGGCGACGGGCAGGGGCAGCCCGCGGGCGAGCGAGCGGGCGTGGAGCCATGCGGCGATCAGATCGGGTGCGACCATCTCAGCCGAATACCGCGCGGTTGACCGGATCGCCGGTGGTGACGGTGAAGCTGCGCCCGACGACCGGCACGTCGATCAGCGCGGCGAGCCCGTCGTGCGCCTGCGCGAGGAAGCGGCGGTTGTCGCTCGCCTGCCGCCCGACGACGATGGCGAAAGCGGGGACGCCCTTGTCGTGGACGACGGTGAACGCCTCGACCGTGGCGGCGCCGTCGGGGGTCTCGGTGAAGCCGGGGCCGGGCTCGGCGTCGATCGCGGCCTGATAGGTGGCGGGGTCGGCGCGGGTCCATGCGCCCTCGGTCGGGCGGGCCGAATAGACGCCGAAGCTCGACTTGGTCAAATAGCCGCCGTTGGCGAAGACCAGCCCGTAGGTGTCGCGGTCGGCCCGGCACCGCGCGACCATCTCGGCGATGCCGTGCATGCTGTAGTTGTTTCCCGGGCCGCCGAAGTACGGCAGGCCGCCGGTCAGCGTCAGCCCGCGCGCGTCGTCATGGGCCAACCCGATCATGTCGGCGGCGATCTCGACCGCGACGGGGAAGCACGAATACAGCTCGATCGGGCCGAGGTCCGCGACCCCGATCCCGGCGTGCGCGAGCGCGTGGGCGGCTCCGGCGCGGATCGACGGCGAGGTGCTCAGGTCGACGCGGTCGCTGACGAGGATATGCTCGTGGGTGTCGGCGCAGCCGTGGAGGTAGACGCGCTTGGCTTCGGGGACTCCGGCAGCGTCGGCGGCGGCGGTCGACATCATCACGACAGCGGCAGCCTGGTCGACGAACATGTTCGAATTCAGATACTTGGTGTATGGGTAGGCGATGTAGCGGTTGGTCTCGGTCGGGGTGATGAGTTCCTCCGCGCTGCGCTCGACCGGGAGCGCGGCATAGGGGTTGGCGGCGGCGACGCGGGTGAACCCCGCCATCAGGTCGCCGATCCGCGCGCGGTGCCCGACCGGCGTGTCACCGTAGCGCGCCGCGACCGCGCTTTCGAACAGCGGATAGACGTTGACCGGCATCGCGACGCCGTGGGTCATCTCGTGGCGGCTGACGAGGTGCGTCTCCTTGCCCAGCGTGTCGGGTTCGCCGCCGGGATCGTCGGACCAGTCGAGCGCGATCCTCGCCTTCGCCGCGTGCGCCTGCGTCCGCAGCGCCTCGACCCCCGCAAGGAGCACCGCATCGGCCTCGCCGTTCGCGATCCGCTCGGCCATCAAATTGACGAGCATCTGCGGCGTGTTGCCGCCGACCGGCCCGTACAGGCACGTCCGCGGCGTCGCCCCGAGGCGGTTGGCGAGCGACTTCGGCAGATTGGCATAGCGCCCGAACGGCGAGGCGAAGGCGGGCGACGAGTCGGCGAACAGGCGGACGACTGCGATCGTGTCGAGCACGATGCCGCTCCCGCCCGCATCGGCGAGCGCCGCCGCCCCGACCCGCGCGAGCAGGTCGAGCGGCGATCCAGTGTTGGTAGTCGCGGAGTCGCGGTCGGTGAACTGTGCGACGCCGACGAGGACGGCGGTGCGGGGATGGGTCATGCGCGGGCTTTCGACGCGGGCGGGAGCCGCCATGTATAGCGCCGGTCGCGGCCGATCCCGCTAGCCACGCGGTTCGTCGACTATCTTTCAGCCGGTGTTTTTCAGCGGCGAAGCGCGAGGGCTTTGCCGCGCCTGAGTCGTTTCTCGCGCAGGTAGTGATGCGAGTGAGTGGCGATGGCGACGGTGCTGCAGTCCGAAAAGGCGAATGCCGCCGAAGCGATGAGCCTGTGCTTCAACGCCTATTGGCGGCAGCAGGCGGGCGACCATCCGGCGGCGCAGGCACTGTTCGCGCGCGCGGTCGCGCTCGCCCCCGATGACCCGGCTATCCGCGATCGGGGACGACGCTGACCGAGCAGGTGCTGGCGACGGTGCCGGGGGTGACAACGCTCGAGGAGGCCCCGCCGCTCGATGCGGCGGCAGGGTTCCTATCGCCCGGCGGCATCGCGGCACTGGCGACCCTGACCGACGATCAGGCGGCGCTGTTGCGCGCCGATTACTGGGTGCGCGTCGCGGCGGCGGGGGTCGACGTCGCGGGCAGCACCTTCGTCGACATGGACCCGTTCAAGGCGCCGTCGCTGCCGCTGATCGCGCGGCTGTTCCCGCAAGCCAAGATCGTCGTCGTCCAGCGCGACGCCCGCGACGTCGTCTGGAGCTGCTTCCGCCGCAGCTTCGTCTATTCGCCGGTGACGATCGAATTCACCTCGCTGCCGCGCGCGGCGCAGCACTACGGCGCGGTGATGCGGCTGATCCGCCGCTGCCTCGAGACGCTGCCGCTCGACGCGCACGTTCTGAGCTATGAAGACCTCGTCCACGATTTCGATGGCGCGACGCAGCGGCTGTGCGACTTCGCCGGCCTGCCGTGGTCGCCGGGCCTGCGCGACTTCGCCCGCACCGCGAGCGCCCGCCCGGTCAAGACCGCCAGCGCCCACCAGGTCCGCCGCCCGCTGTTCGACGGGTCGGGGCAGTGGCGGAAATATGCGCGGCAGATGGAGCCGGTGCTTCCGGGGTTGGCGGAGTGGGTCTAGCGGATCAGCTCGATCTGCACGCCGAGGTCGAGGTCGCCCCACGCGCGGTCGGCGGTTAGAACCGTCGCGCCGAGGCGGAGTCCAAGCGCGAGGCACGCGCGGTCGCCGAATGACAGGCCTCCGCTACGGGTGGCAGAACGCAGGCGTCCGGCGGCGATTGCGAGGGCCTCGTCGAAGGGGATCGCTGCGACGGTAAGTGACGTCAATATCTCGTCGGCGTTCGTGTCCGTTAAACCCTTGTCCTGCAGTCGCGCGACGGTCTCGCTTAGATTTACTGTCGAAATAACCGATTGACCGATTATTTCGATCACTCTGCCGCCGCCACGCTCATCGAAAATGGCAGCAAGAAGTGCGGAAGCGTCCAAGACGAAGGCAGTGTCACTCACGTGCAGCTTCAGCGCGCCGATCCGCGATCAATTCATCAACCACCGAGACGCCTGCAGGTACATATTGTCTGACGATGGCGTGGATACGCTTCCAGTCGATGCGCGCGGGTCGGATGCGAAGTTCGCCGTCGACGACCTTCATCTTTACGGCGTCGCCGTCGGCAATCTGGAGCTCACGTCGGACATCGGCGGGAATCTGCAGACGTCCGCCGCTAACGAGTTTGGCACTGTGCATCATTTCTGACATGTTGAAGCCGATCTGTATGTCGCGCCTTCACCATACAGACCGAAGTCACACGTAGCAATGCGGCGCGTCGCGGCAAAGCCGCGCCGTCGGTCGGCACACGGCGGGAAGGTCGCCGTGGCCGCCGGCCGCCTCGCGGCGAGTCCGGGCGCTGCTCGGGAAACGCCAAGTGGCGTTTACCTCGCTACGCCCGGCCGCCGCTTCAGTTATACCGCCGCAACTCATCCTTCGCGATCGACGCGCGATGCACCTCGTCCGGACCGTCCGCGAGCCGCAAAGTCCGCTGCTGGGCATAGCCGCTCGCCAGACCGAAGTCCTGGCTGACGCCGCCGCCGCCGTGCGCCTGGATCGCCATGTCGTGGATCATGCAGCTCATGTTCGGCGCGACGACCTTGATCATCGCGATCTCGCGCTTGGCTGCCTTGTTGCCGACGGTGTCCATCATGTACGCCGCCTTGAGCGTCAGCAGGCGCGCCTGCTCGATGGCGATGCGGGCGTCGGCGATCCGCTCGTGCCAGATCGACTGCTCGCTGATCGGCTTGCCGAAGGCGACGCGCGATTTCAGGCGCTTGCACATCTTCTCGAGCGCGCGCTCGGCGGCGCCGATGCTGCGCATGCAATGGTGGATGCGGCCCGGCCCGAGGCGCCCCTGCGCGATTTCGAAGCCCGCGCCCTCGCGCAGGACGATGTTCGACGCCGGCACGCGGACGTTGTCGAGGATCACCTCGTAGTGCCCGTGCGGCGCGTCGTCATAGCCGAACACCTTCAACGCACGGACCTTGACGATGCCCGGCGCGTCGAGCGGCACGAGGATCTGCGACTGCTGGAGGTGCTTCGCCGCGTTGGTGTCCGACTTGCCCATGACGATCGCGATCGCGCAGCGCGGGTCGCCGACGCCGCTCGACCACCACTTGCGGCCGTTGACGACATAGTCGTCGCCGTCGCGGACGATGCTCGTCTCGATGTTGGTCGCGTCCGACGATGCCACCGCGGGCTCGGTCATCAGGAATGCCGAGCGGATCTGGCCGTCCATCAGCGGGCGCAGCCACTTCGCCTTCTGCGCTTCGGAGCCGTAGGTGCGGAGGACCTCCATGTTGCCGGTGTCGGGGGCGGAGCAGTTGAACACCTCCGACGACCAGCCCGCGCGGCCCATTTCCTCGGCGAGCGGGGCGTATTCGAGGTTGGTCAGGCCGGGGCCCTTCCACTCGGCGGTGTCGTGTTCGGAGATGTTGAGGAACAGGTTCCACAGGCCGGCGGCGCGCGCGACCGGCTTCAATTCCTCGATCACCGGGATGACTTTCCAGCGCTCGCCCTCGGCGCCTTCCTGCTCGTAGCGCGCCTCGTTGGGATAGATATGTTCGTCCATGAAGCCGCGAAGCTTGTCGATCAGTCCCTTGGACTTGTCGCTGTAGTCGAACATCATGGCCGTCTCTCCCTCATTATGGTTGCGCCCAGATGTCATGCGCAGCCGATCTAATCCAGCGCGAACACAGATATTTCGTACCCGACGTCACCGCGGCCCGGGTTTTAGGTCGTCGGGTCGGAGCAGCCGGCGGGGTCGAGCGCAGCGCTCGCGGCCTCGTCAGCGGGCGAAGGCGAGGTCGAGGCGCTCGGCGTTCGGCGGATAGTTCGCGGCGGTAGACTCGAACGGGACCTCGTGGTGCGGCGGCAGCGACACCACCGGCGCCGAAATCCGCCAGTGGTACGCGACCTTGCCCGTGGGATCGACCAGCCGCGCCTCGATCGCTGGCACCGGCACGACGTTCGCGGTCGGGTTGACGATCTTGCCCGCAAGCACGAGCACCGCGCCGCCGTTCGCCAGATGCCGCCGCTCGCCCGCGACGGTGATCTTCAGCGGCGACGGCGGGGCGACGACCGGATGCGCCAGCGCGTCGAGCCTGTCGCCGATCAGGGGGATTTTGGTCAGGTCGAGCGGCGGCAGGTCGAGCTTGGGCAGAGTGAGCTTGGGCAGGACCAGCTTGGGCAAGTCGAGCGGCGGCAGGTCGATCGCGGGCAGGCCGAGCGCCGCCGGGGCGGGCAGGCCGAGGCGCGGCGGGCTGAACGTCGACGCGGGCGCGAACTCGACGACCGCGAGGCCGCCGAGCGCGATGATGACGAGCAGCAGCGGCACGATCCACCGCCACCGCCGCGGACCGCGATCGCCGTCGAGCTGGGGCTCGGGGACGCGCTGGCGGTAGGCACCGATCGTCGCCGCAGGGGACTCGTCGATGATCGCGGCACGGTCGGGTTGGGGAGCGAAGGCGGCGGCGGGTGCGATGGGGGGGGCGAACGAAGGCGCGGGCGTGAACGGCAGGCCCGGCTCGAGGTCGATGGGGGGCGGCGGTTCGGGGAAGGCGGTCCAGCCGTGGCCGCATGCGGCACAACGCACGCTCCGCCCCTCGGGCGGGACCGCGTCGTCGGGCAGGCGGTACCGTTTGCTGCACGCGGGACAGGTGGCGATCATGGTTGATGAGTAGCGCGAGGGAAGGGGCGGGGACAATCCTTGATCCGTCCGGCTTCGCGCGCCTTGACCCTCCCTCGCGCGTCCGGGGAGGGCCCGTCTCACTCCTCCCTCGCGCTTGCGGGGGAGGGGGACCATCGCCCTTCGCGATGGTGGAGGGGGCGTTCCGAGGGCGTGCCTTCCGCATGCGAAGCCCCCTCCACCACGCCTGAAGCGGCGCGGTCTCCCTCCCCCGAAGGCGGGGGAGGAGTTAGAAAGTGCGCGGCTCGCCACGCCTCTTTTCACGCCCTCTCGCCGCCCCACTCTCTCCCGTCATCCCCGCGCAGGCGGGGACCCATCACCCCGACCGGTTGTGGTGATGGGTCCCCGCCTGCGCGGGGATGACGGGGTGGTTGCAGCGCCTCGCGCTTGCCTCCCGCCCGCCCCGCCGCCATAGCCGTCCGCATCATGCACGACATAAAAGCCATCCGCGCCGACCCGGCAGCCTTCGTTGATGCAATAAAGCGGCGGTACGTCACACGTTCAACTATCGATTGGTTGATTTCGGTCGATAAATTGGTGCGGCAAGCTGATTTACGAGTTGAGCAGAATAACGAGGCTCGAAAGGCGGCGGCTCGGCGTATAGTCGATTATAGAAACGCAAACTTTGAGGCTGGGGCGGAAACCGAATCTCGATATGCGTCAAAGTTAAAACAAGAACTTGTGGAGCTTGAGGCGGAAGCGACTACACAGCGCTCGGTTCTTAATAACGCAATTGTTGTATTACCAAATATTCCTGCTGCTGAGGTTCCCGCAGGATTTGATGAATCCGACAACGTCATCATCCACACGCGTGGCGTCATCCCCACATTCGACTTCACCCCCCGCGAGCACGATACCCTTGCGCTGAAGTTCGGTTACGACCCCGACACCGCCGCAACCATCGCCGGCGCGCGCTTCGCCGTGCTCAAGGGTCCGCTCGCCCGGCTCCACCGCGCGCTCGGGCAGTTCATGATCGACCGGCATGTCGAGACCGGCGGCTTTACCGAGGTCGCGCCGCCGCTGCTCGTCCGCGAAGCGGCGATGTTCGGGACCGGGCAGTTGCCGAAGTTCGAGGAGGACTCGTTCAAGACAACCGACGGACGCTACCTGATCCCGACCGCCGAGGTGTCGCTGACCAACCTCGTCCGCGAGAAAATACTCGACGCGACCGACCTGCCGCTGCGCTTCACCGCGCTGACGCCGTGCTTCCGCTCCGAAGCCGGGTCGGCAGGACGTGATACCCGCGGCCTGATCCGCCAGCACCAGTTCGACAAGGTCGAGCTCGTCGCGATCGTCGCCGATGCCGATGCCGCCGCCGCCGAGCACGAACGCATGACGGGCCACGCCGAAGCGATCCTCGACGCGCTCGGACTGCCGTACCGGCGGATGCTGCTGTGCGCGGGCGACATGGGGTTTTCGGCGCGCAAGACCTACGACCTCGAGGTCTGGCTGCCGGGACAGGGCGCGTATCGCGAGATTTCGAGCTGTTCGGACTGCGGCGACTTCCAGGCGCGGCGGATGGACGCCCGCTACAAGACGCGCGGCGAGAAGGGGACGAAGTTCGTCCACACGCTCAACGGCTCGGCGCTCGCGGTCGGGCGGACATTGGTCGCGGTGATCGAGAATTATCAGCGGGCGGACGGGTCGGTCGCAGTGCCCGAGGTGTTGGCGCCGTACATGGGCGGGGTGACGGAACTGGTGCCCAGCTAAATCCTGCCCGTCTTAATCCTCCCCCGTCTTCGGGGGAGGGGGACCGCGCCGCTTCAGGCGTGGTGGAGGGGGCTCCCGCGCCGCCTCGATATTGTGAGCCGACGCAAATCAGCGACACCGTAGGGGCTACCGCGCCGCGCCGTCCGCCCGTAAAGCCCCCTCCACCATGCAAGCGCATGGTCCCCCTCCCCCGCAAGCGCGAGGGAGGATTTAAGGAAGCAGCATGCGCATTCTCCTGACCAACGACGACGGCATCGAGGCTCCCGGGCTCGTCGCGCTCGAGGCGATCGCGCGTGAATTGTCCGACGACGTCTGGGTCGTCGCTCCTGCCGAGGAGCAGTCGGGGACCGGGCATAGCCTGACGCTGACCGCGCCCATCCGGCTGCGCAAGCTGGGCGAGAAGCGCTTCGCGGTGCGCGGGACGCCGACCGACAGCGTGATGATGGCGATCGGCCACGTGATGAAGGACCACCGCCCCGACCTTTTGCTGTCGGGGGTCAATCGCGGCCCGAACATGGCCGAGGACGTGACCTATTCGGGGACCGTCTCGGCGGCGATGGAGGGGTGCCTCGCCGGCATCCGCTCGATCGCGCTGAGCCAGGCGATGGGCGACTATACCGTCGGCAACGAGGACTTCGCCCCATCGATCAAGCATGGCGCGGAGATCGTCCGGCGGCTCGGCGGGACCGACTGGCCGGCCGGAGTCCTGATGAACGTCAACTTCCCGGCGGGCACCGTGAAGGGCGTTCGCGTCGCCGAGCAGGGTTTTCGCGATTACGGCAACATCAACATCGTCGGGCGGACCGACCCGCGCGGCTTCCCGTATTTCTGGTTCGGCTATGGCCGCGAGGTCGAGACGCCGCGTCACGCCACCGACCTCGAGGCGGTGCGCGGCGGCTGGGTGTCGGTGACGCCGCTCCACCTCGACCTGACGCATTATCCGACGATGGCGTCGTTGCGCGAAGCGATGGCGGGGCTCGAATAACGATGCGGCGCGCGGCGGTCCTGATTACCGCCGGGCTGCTCGCCGGGTGCGGCGGGCGGGTCTCGACGACGCGCTCTTACCCCGCGCCTGCGCCGCGCCCGGTGGCGGCCCCCGCCGTCGCCCCCGCGCCGAAGCCGCCGTGGCAGGCGCACAAGGTCGTCACCGACGCGGTCGCGGTTCCCGGCGGGCGGATCCACACCGTCAAGTACGGCGAGACCGGCATCGCCATCGCGCGCGCCTATGGCGTGACGTGGAGCCGGATCGTCGCGGCGAACCATTTGAAGCCGCCGTACACGATCGAGATCGGGGACCGATTGCTCCTGCCGAGCGCGAAGCAGGTCGCGGCGATGTCGGTCGAGGAGCGTGCCAAGGCGTTCAAGATCGACATCGACGACCTGATTACCGGGGCCGAACCGGCAGGCGGCGATCCGGTGACAGCGAAGCCGAGACCGAGGCCGCGCCCCGCGACGTCACCGGCGAGCCGCCCGCCGGTCGCGCTCGCCAATGCGCCTGAGGCACTGCCATCCGCTCCCAAGGCGTCGGCGCCGAGACCCGCAGCGGCCAGGCCCTTCGTTCCGCGACCAGCCCCGCCCGCGACCGCGACTGCCGCGCTCGCGCCACTCCCCGCGCTGCCGACCGGGACGCCGGTGTTCGCGTGGCCGGTCGAGGGTCGCGTCCTGTCGAGCTTCGGGCCGAAGCCGGGCGGGCGCTACAACGACGGGATCAACCTCAAGGCGTCCCCCGGCACCGCCGTCCGCGCCGCCGCCGACGGGGTCGTCGCCTATGCCGGGGACGCGGTTGCGGGGTTCGGCAACCTCATCCTGATCAAGCACGCCGACGGCTGGGTCTCGGCGTACGGGCATAACGAGGCGCTGCTGGTGGCGCGCGGCGCGAAGGTGGCGAAGGGCGATGTCATCGCGCGGTCGGGGGCAACGGGAGCGGTCGATGAGCCGCAGTTGCATTTCGAGCTGCGGCGGGGGCGGGCGGCGACCGATCCGGTCAAACTGCTGCCGCCGCGGTCGTAGCCGCTTTCCCCAAACGGGAGAGGGGAAGTGACGTTCGCCCTCATTTCCCCTACAGCCCCCGCAAATGACCCTCATCCTCGAACCCGCGCCGAAGATCGGCATGGTCTCGCTCGGCTGCCCCAAGGCGCTGGTCGATTCCGAACGCATCCTGACCCAGCTGCGGTCGGACGGCTATCGCATGTCGCCCGACTATGCCGGGGCCGACGTCGTGCTGGTCAACACCTGCGGCTTTCTCGACTCGGCCAAGGCCGAGAGCCTCGCCGCGATCGGCGAGGCGATTGCCGAGAATGGGCGGGTCATCGTCACCGGCTGCCTCGGGCACGAGGCCGACATGATCCGCGCGGCGCACCCCAAGGTCCTCGCGGTGACCGGACCGCAGCAATATGCCGACGTCGTCGCCGCGGTCCACGCCGCCGCGCCGGTCGCGCCGTCGGCGTATCTCGACCTGACCCCTGACATCGGGCTCAAGCTGACGCCGCGCCATTATAGCTATCTCAAGATTTCAGAGGGCTGCAACCACCGCTGCAAGTTCTGCATCATCCCGTCGCTGCGCGGCGACCTCGTCAGCCGCCCGGCGAACGCGGTGGTCCGCGAGGCGGAGAAGCTGGTTGCCGGGGGGACGAAGGAACTGCTCGTCATCAGCCAGGATACGAGCGCCTACGGGGTCGATATCGGCCATGCCGCGTCGGTGCTCAACGGGCAGCCAATCCGCGCGCATGTCGTCGATCTCGCGCGTGCGCTCGGGGCGACCGGCGCGTGGGTGCGGCTCCACTACATCTACCCGTATCCGCACGTCGACAATCTGATCCCGCTGATGGCCGAGGGGCTGGTGCTGCCGTACCTCGACATTCCGTTCCAGCACGCCTCGCCGAGCGTTCTCAAGGCGATGCGGCGTCCGGCGAACGAGGCGAAGGTGCTCGACCGCATCCGGCGGTGGCGGAGCGTCCAGCCCGACCTCGCGCTGCGCTCGACCTTCATCGTCGGCTTTCCGGGGGAGACCGAGGCCGATTTCCAATACCTGCTCGACTGGCTGAGCGAGGCGCAGATCGACCGCGCGGGGTGCTTCAAATACGAGGCGGTCGCGGGCGCGGCGGCGAACGAATTGCCCGGAGCCGTGCCGGAGGAGGTCAAGGCCGACCGCTGGCACCGCTTCATGGCGCACCAGTCGGCGATAAGCGAAGCCCGGCTGGCGATGAAGATCGGGCGGACGATCGACGTGCTGATCGACGCGGTCGACGACGATGGCGGCGCGAGCGGCCGCTCGAAATACGACGCCCCCGAGATCGACGGCGAGGTCCACCTGCGCGACGCGGGCGGGGTCGCGGTTGGCGACATCGTTTCGGTCCGGGTCGAGGACGCCGACGAGGTCGACCTGTTCGGGGTGCCGGTCTGACGCGACGCCGCGGCCACTGAGGCCGAAGTCACGCGCCTCCCGGTCGCGCGGAATCAGTGCTACCATGCCGCCGAGCACGCCGGACAGGGTCGTCCCGAAGCTGCGATCGTTAGCATCGGCGACCGACGGTCCCCCACCGCGAAGTCGCACAAATTCACTCTATATATACCGAAAGTCATACGATTTGCCTGCCGCGACGAGCACATGGCCATCGTAAACACCGATTTCGCCGATATTAGCCTATCCTAACGGTACCGAAAGGACTAGGTTGCGTCGATGAAGTTAACACAAATTACCCGACTTTGCTGCGGCGGCACCGTACAGGTAGCGCGATGACCGATTTCGCGGCGTTGCTCGTTGCCGACACTGGCCAGCCCGCGCGGACGATCGCGCTCGTCGACTCGGCGGGTCTCGCGGAGTGGCTCGCGGGTGCAGGCGGCCGTGCGCGGGTGGCGGTCGATGCGGCGGGGTTCGCGGGGAAGCCGGGCGAGATCGTGGTCGTCGGCGGCGACGCGGCGGGCGACTGGTCGGTGCTGGCGGGGGTCGCCGATCGGCACGATCCGTGGGCGCTCGCGGCGGCGGCGGAGAAATTGCCGACGGGGACGTACCGGCTTGCCGATGCGGCGCCGGGGCAGGCGGCGTTCGGCTGGTTGATGGCGCAGCATCGCTTCGACCGCTACCGCGAGGCCAAGGCGGCGGCACCCCGCATCCTGCTGACACCCGACGCCGCGGGCATCGCCGCGGCGGTCGCGCTCGCCGAGGCGACCGCGCTCGTCCGCGACCTCGTCGACACCCCGGCGGGCGACATGGACCCTGCGGCGCTCGCCGAGGCGATCCGCGCCGAGGGCGAGCGCTTCGGCGCGGTCGTCGAGATCACGACCGGCGAGGCGTTGCGTGCCGGCTTCCCCGCTGTCGACGCCGTTGGGCGCGCCGCCGCGGTCGGGCCGCGGCTGATCGATTTGACGTGGGGCGACCCGGCACACCCCAAGCTGACGCTCGTCGGCAAGGGGGTGACGTTCGATTCGGGCGGGCTCGACATCAAGCCGGCGAGCGGCATGCGGCTGATGAAGAAGGACATGGGCGGGGCGGCGCACGCGCTGGCGCTCGCCCGGCTGGTGATGGGCGCGGGGTTGCCCGTCCGGCTGCGGCTGATTGTCCCGGCGGTCGAGAACGCGATCGCGGGCAATGCCTTTCGCCCTGGGGACGTGCTGCGGACGCGCGCCGGGATCAGCGTCGAGATCGGCAACACCGACGCCGAGGGGCGACTGATCCTCGCCGATGCGCTGACGCTGGCGCAGGAGGATGCGCCCGACCTGCTCCTCGACATGGCGACGCTGACCGGCGCGGCGCGCGTCGCGCTCGGCCCCGACCTGCCCGCATTGTTCAGCCACGACGACGCGCTGGCCGCAGCCCTGCTCGCGGGCGGCGTCGCGGCGCACGACCAGTTGTGGCGGATGCCGCTGTGGGCGCCCTACGCCGACATGCTCAAATCGGGGATCGCCGACATCGACAATTCGGGCGAGGGCGGGTTCGCCGGGTGCATCACCGCGGCGCTGTTCCTCGACCGATTCGTCGCGGCTGGAGTGGCGTGGGCGCACGTCGACCTGTTCGCATGGAATCCGGCGGCAAAGCCCGGGCGGCCCAAGGGTGGGGCGGCGACGGGCCTGCGCGCCTTATGGACGATGATCCAAACTCGTTTCGCCGTTGATCGTTTTGGTACGCCTTCGTACTGAATGGCAAGAAATCATATCTGTGAGGAAACAACTATCGACCTCGAACAGTTAAGGTTTGTCGAACATCCGTGCCGGTGACGGTGCGCCAAGTGCGAGGATTATGAGATGAGTGCCGCCGCCGACTATGATATGACTGGCGGACCGCTCGCCGCCTGGATGGGTACGCTGATCGACTATGTCCAGTCGGCGCGACCCGACCTGACCAACCGCCAGATGGCGTTGCTGATGGTGGTCTACCTGCTCCCCGGGCCGCACACCGTTCGCGGCCTCGCCGCGCGGCTGCATGTGTCGAAGCCGGTCGTCACCCGCGCGCTCAACACGCTCGGCGCGCTTGGTTATCTCCGCCGCCAGAAGGACGATAGCGACCTGCGCAA
The DNA here is from genome assembly GCA_043745075.1 of Sphingomonadaceae bacterium. Taxonomy (GTDB): domain Bacteria; phylum Pseudomonadota; class Alphaproteobacteria; order Sphingomonadales; family Sphingomonadaceae; genus Polymorphobacter_B. The sequence continues at coordinate 4,404 of JAYTTV010000198.1, read as the reverse complement.
CATTTTCGTCGAGCAGACGCCGGCGGGCCTTGCCTTCCTCGAGGAGTTCGCCGAACTCATCGAGCGAACGGAGGGGCATGATCACAAGCGCACCGGACGGCGGACTTCGCATTAGACAGGCGCATCTCGCGGGCCCGTCGCGACGGCTCGATCCGCGAATTCATGCCGTCAGGCCCGACCTCGCCGACATCGGATTGGCCGGGATCGTCGTTGCGCCACGCTTCGCCGAGGGCATCGCGATGCATGCGGTCGTGGCTGCGGCGATGCTGCGGTCCGCCCCCGACGATACGGCCGTCGGCGTCAGCGCATTGTTATACGGCGAGACCTACACCGTCTTCGACGTCGCGCACGGCTGGGCATGGGGCCAGTGCGCGCATGACTCGTACGTCGGCTGGGTCCGCGCGACGGCGATCAAGCCGGGAACCGGGTCGCCGACGCACCGGGTCGTCGCCCCGACCGCCGCGATCTTCACCCGGCCCGATATCAAGTCGCGGGTGGCAGGCTCGCTGCCGCTCAACGCCCGCTTTGCCGGAGTCGACGCCGCCAATGACTTTGTCGCGGGGGCAGGAGGCTTCGTCCATCGCCGCCATATCCGCGAACTGCCCGGCAGCGCTGACGTCGACCCGGTTGCGATCGCGCTTGGTTTCGTCGGCACGCCGTATGTCTGGGGCGGCCGCACCCGCGACGGCATCGATTGCTCGGGACTGACGCAGGCGGCGCTGCTCGCGTGCGGAATCGCCTGCCCGCGCGATTCGGACCAGCAGCGCGATGCCTTCCCCGCGATCGATCCCGCCAGCCGCCGCCGGGGCGACCTCGCGATCTTCCCGGGGCATGTCGGCATCCTCGCCGATCCGGTCACACTGGTCCATGCCAACGCGTATTGGATGGCGACCGTCGTCGAGCCGCTCGCCGACGTCGCCGCGCGGATCGAGCCGACCGGCTTCCGTCGCATAAATGGTTGATACGCGGTAATCTCAACCCCTTGTTCCGCCGCATGATCCTCGCTACAGGCCGCGTCGGAGCGGTTTCGAATAGCTTCATGCGTTCCAGGTGGGAGTCGAGGGTCGATGTCAGGGTCACCGGCGGATCAAATCGATGCCACCTTGTCGCCGCCGGACACGCGGTATGTGCCGTCGCCCGACGAAGCCTTCATGAATCCGCGCCAGCTGGCGTATTTCCAGCGCAAGCTGCTCGACTGGCGTGAGGCGATCCTCGCCGAGGCGCGCGAGACGCTCGCGACGCTCCAGGTCGAATCGCTCCGCGAACCCGATGTCACCGACCGCGCCGCGACCGAGACCGACTGGTCGATCGAGCTGCGCACGCGCGACCGCCAGCGCAAGCTGATCTCCAAGATCGAAGCGGCGCTGCGCCGGATCGACACCGGGGACTATGGCTGGTGCGAAGTCAGCGGCGAGCCGATCTCGCTCCAGCGTCTCGAGGCGCGCCCGATCGCGACGATGACGCTCGAAGCGCAGGAGCGCCACGAACGCGCCGAGCGCGTCACCCGGGACGAATAGCCGGGGCCGGCCGGCAGTTAAGCCGGCTGGGCGAGCTGCTCCTTCAATCGCAGCTTTTCCTTCTTCAATTTGGCCATCCGCAGGGTGTCGGGGTGGGGGGCGAGCGCCTCCCGGGCAAGCTGGGCTTCGAGCGAAGCGTGTTTCGTCGTCAGCGATGCGCGGTGGACATTGGTCATGTCGTTCCCTTCGTCTGGCTGGTGGGCACTGAGACAATCACGGAGCCGGGAAAAAGTCGCATCATTTTTCGTGAGGTGCGTCGGACCGCGTGATCTGGGCGGCGGACCGTCCGCGGCTACCAGCGGTAGATTGGGGGCGTCGCCGCGGGCCAAGCTGCTATGGTCGGGCCAAGCGACTCGGGGCGCAGGAGGACGGCGGGTGGACGAGGCGGAACTGCAGGCGCGGCTCCATATCCTGACGCAGGAGCATCGCGACCTCGACGCCGCGATCGACGCGCTGCGCGGACTGCCGGGACACGACCAGATCCAGCTCGCGCGGCTCAAGAAGCGCAAGTTGCGGCTGCGCGACGAGATCGCGGTGATCCACGACTGGCTCGTCCCCGACATCATCGCGTGAGCCACAAAGTAACGGGGCCGGCGAACCGGCCCCGTCGATACACCTTAGTCGGCTAAGGCTTAAGCGGCGAGCTTGGCGGGCTCGGCCTGGGCGTCGATCGCCGGCTGGGTCGCGGCGACATCGCCGATCTCGACCTTGCGCGGCTTCTTGTGCTCGGGGATCTCGCGGACGAGGTCGATGTTGAGCAGGCCGTCGGCGTAGCTGGCGTTGGTCACCTTGATCGTGTCCGCAAGCTGGAAGCGGCGCTCGAACGCGCGCTTGGCGATGCCGCGATGCAGGTACTGACGCTCTGGCGACGCGGCTTCCTCCGACGCGTGGCCGGTGACGATCAGCGTGTTCTCCTGAACGGTCAGGTCGAGCTCGCTGCGCGCAAAGCCCGCGACCGCCATCGCAACGCGGTAGCTGCCGTCGCCGGTCTTCTCGATGTTGTACGGGGGATAGCCGTTGTCGCTGGCATCGCCGCGCGAGGCGAGGTCGACGAGCCGGTTGAGGTTTTCGAACCCGACAGAAGCGCGGAGCAGCGGGGAAATATCGAACGTACGCATGGTATCATCCTTTCAACGAAGCAATGATCCTCCCGCCCGATGGGCCGGGAAGCGCCGCCCCCCGATTGGCGAGGCGACACCAGCAAATCTGGTAAGCCGACGCGGGACTTCAAGGCCCAGGCAAAGCATGGCATGCTCGAAAAATGGAGTCCGCCGCCCCGGAAACATTATACGCCGAAGCGATGACGCTCGCGGCGCAGGCACGGCAGTATTTCGACCCCGGCGGAGCGGGCGACTCCGCGCGCGCCCGGCTGCGCCCCGAAAGCCGCCTCGCCGTCGCGACCGAATCGCTGCGGGTGACGTCGCGGCTGCTCGAGGTCGTCAGCGCGCTGATCGTTCGCCAGGCGGGGGGAACACCAGCGGAGCGCCTGCGTGATTTCGCCCCTGTCCCCGAACGCATGGGCGGCCCCGGGCGCGTTATCGTCGAGAACGTCCGCGACCTGTATGTGAGGACCTTCGCCGAATGACGCCGCGCTTCCACCTCGCGTTTCCCGTCGACGATCTCGCCGCCGCGCGCGCCTTCTACGGCGGTAACCTCGGCTGCGGCGAGGGCCGGTCGGCGGCGACGTGGGTCGACTTCGACCTCTACGGCCACCAGCTCGTCGCGCATCTCGCGCCCGGCTCGACGATCCACCGCCCCGGGCCGGACGCGGCGCTGCACCGTAACATGGTCGATGGCGACGCGGTGCCGGTGCCGCATTTCGGGCTCGTCCTCGGCTGGGACGACTGGGAGGCATTGCGCGACCGCCTCGTCGCGGCGAACCAGCAGTTCGAGATCGAGCCGCATATTCGATTTCAGGGCGAGACCGGCGAGCAGGCGACAATGTTCCTGTTCGATCCGGCGGGCAACGCGCTCGAGTTCAAGGCGTTCAAGGATATCGGGCAGCTGTTCGCCCGCTGAAGCGCGAGACGCTTTTCGCCGACTGAGGGAGCGACGATGTTCGACGATTTCACCCGCGGGACGTTCGACTCGGACGGCGTCGACATCGCCTATTGGACCGCGGGGAGCGGCCCGCCGCTGCTCCTGATCCACGGTTACCCCCAGACCCACGTCATGTGGCACAAGCTCGCCCCGGCACTTAGCCGTCGCTTCACCGTCGTCGCCCCCGACCTGCGCGGCTACGGCGACAGCGCTAAGCCCGCGGGCGACAAGGACCACGCCAACTATTCGAAGCGGACGATGGCCGCCGACCTCGTCGGGCTGATGGCGAGCCTCGGCCACGACCGCTTTGCCGTCGCCGGGCACGACCGCGGCGCGCGGGTCGCGTACCGCATGGCGCTCGACCACAAGGCGGCGGTCGAGCGCGTCGCCGTCCTCGACATCGTCCCGACGAAGAAGGTCTACGACGCCACCGACCGCGCGCTGGCGACGGGCTATTTCCACTGGTTCATGCTGATCCAGCGCAGCCCCATCCCCGAGAACCTCATCGGCGGCGCGGTCGACACGTGGCTCGACATGGCGTTCGGCAACTGGGCCGGGGTCAAGGACGCCTTCACCCCCGAAGCCCGCGCCGAGTACCGCCGCTGCTTCGCGAGCCCCGAGGCGATCCACGCCAGCTGCGAGGACTATCGCGCCGGGGCGACGGTCGACTATGCCAACGACGCGGCGACGATCGCAGCGGGCGACAAGATCGCCGCGCCGCTGCTCGCCTTGTGGGGCGAACACGGCCGCGTCGCCGCGCTCGACCCGCAGGCGACATGGCGCGACTACGCCGCCGACGTCCGCGGCCACAGCCTCGACTGCGGCCATTTCCTGCCCGAGGAACGGC
>JAYTTV010000197.1:0-4846 GCA_043745075.1 Sphingomonadaceae bacterium | reverse complement strand
CGGCGGTGACGGTGCAACGCGACATCGCCGGGCCGTCGCCGCTGATCGCCGCGCGCATCCTCGAAGCGGGGGCCCTGACCGCGCGCCGCCAGGCCGAGACCGCGGTGGCCGAGTATAATTCGGCGCTCTACGAGCTTAACCAGTTGCGCGGGACGCCGTTCAACCAGCCAGTGCGGCTGATCGCGCCACCGATGGCACTCCCGCCGCTGCCGTCGCAGGCGGTGCTCGTCGAGCAGGCGCAGGCGAAGAACTTCGAGATCCGCAGCCTGCAGGCGGAGCTCGAGCAGCAGGGGCTGAAGACCTCGCTCGCCCGTCGTATGCGGGTCGGATCGGTCAGCGTTGGCCCTTATTATCGCCAGGAGACTGCCGGGACGACCGATCATTTTGCCGGGCTCCACGTCTCGATCCCGCTGCCGGTCTGGAACCGCCAGGCCGGCGATGTCGCGATCGAGGAAGGGCGGGCGGCACAGGCCGAATCCGCGCTGTTCACTCAAGTGCGGACCGTCGAGCGCAGCCTGTTCGATCAGGCGGCGGTCTACCGCGCGCGGACGGCGAGCCTCGCCCGCATGCCGGCCGACAGTGCTCGCCGCTTCCACGAGATGGCCGACCTCGCCGAGCGCAGTTACCGTCTCGGTGCAATCACCGCGACCGTCTACCTCGACGCGCAGCGCCAGTATCTGGAGGCCAGCACGGCGATCCTCGATACCCGCCGTGAGGCGCTCGCCGCCGGGCTGCAGGTCGACGTCCTCACCGGCAATACCCCGGGCGAGCCGCGGTGATCGGCGGCCTCGTCGATTGGGCGACCCGTCAGCGCGGTGTCGTCCTGCTGTTCCTCGCGCTGCTCGTGGTTGCGGGCGGGTACGCGCTCTACACGCTGCCGATGGAGGCGGTGCCCGACATCACGGGGGTCCAGGTCGAGGTCAATACGCCGGCCCCGGCGCTCCCGCCCGAGGTCATCGAGCAGCGGGTCACCATCCCGCTCGAACGCGCGATGATGGGCGTCCCGGGGATGACCAAGATGCGGTCGCTGACCAAGTTCGGCCTGTCGCAGCTGACGCTCGAATTCAAGGACGGGACCGACGACGTCCGCGCGCGCACCCTCGTCTCGGAGCGGCTGCAGCAGATGGCGGGGACGCTCTCGCCCGACATCCAGCCGACGATGGCGCCGATCTCGCCCGGGCTCGGCGAGATATTCTATTACACCCTCGACTGGGCGCCGGGCGCGAAAGGCAAGCCCGCCGACGAGCAGCAGGCGCTCGAAGACCTGTACGAAGCGCAGGAATACGGCGTGAAAATCGCGCTTCGCAAGATCAAGGGCGTCGCCGAGGTCAACAGCAACGGCGGCCTCGAGGCACAGTATCTGATCCAGCCGAGGCCCGAGCGGCTGATCGCGACCGGGACGACCTTCTCCGAGCTCGCCGATACCGTCGGCCAGAACGTCGAGGATACCGGCGGCGGGATGATCTCGCGCGGGGGCGGCCGGCTGACGATCCGGACCACCGGAAGGGTCAAGGACGTCGCCGATATCGCTGCGCTCCCGGTCAAGTTCGCGGCGCGGGTGACGCCGCTGACCGTCGGCGACATGGCGAAGGTCGATCTCGGCTCGCGTATCCGCATGGGCGCGGCATCTTCGAACGGGCACCAGGTCGTGCTCGGCACGGTGATGATGCTGATCGGCGAGAACAGCCGCGAAGTCGCCAACCGGGTGTCGGCGGCGTTGCCCGAGATCCGTCAGTCGCTCCCGCCGGGAATGCGCCTGACGGTTCAGGACAGCCGTGCAACGCTGGTCGACGCAGCGATCGGCACCGTCAAGAAGAACCTGTCCGAGGGCGCGTTGCTCGTCGCGGTCATCCTGTTCTTCGTCCTCGGCAGCTGGCGCGGCGCGCTGCTTGTCGCGGTCGTGATCCCGACAGCCTTCCTGTTCGCGATCGGCGGCATCCACATTGCCGGTATCTCGGGCAACCTGATGAGCCTCGGCGCGCTCGACTTCGGGATGATCGTCGACGGTGCGATCGTCATCGTCGAGAATTCACTCCGGCTGATGACCCGGCGCCGTGCCGATAAGGGCGAGGACCTCGACCCCGAGGAGCGACGCGTCGCCGTCGTCGATGCGTCGAAGCAGGTCGTCGGGCCGATGGTCTTCGGCGTCGTCATCATCACATTGGTCTATGTGCCGGTGCTGTCGCTGACCGGAGTCGAGGGCAAGACCTTCCACCCGATGGCGATCACCGTGATGTTCGCCCTCGTCGGGGCGTTGCTGATGGCGCTGACGCTCGTGCCAATGCTGACCGCGTGGTTGCTTCGCCCCAGCGGCAAGGCCGGGGACGAACCGCGCGACAGCTGGATCATCCGCAAAGCGACCGGCCTTTACCGCCCAGCGCTCGACTTCGCCCTGCGGCACACGTGGCTCGTCACCGGGGTCGCGCTGGTACTCGCGGTCGGCGCGGGTTTTCTCTTCATGGGGCTTGGCGCCGAGTTCGTCCCCAAGCTCGACGAGGGGTCGATCGCGACGATGGTCTACAAGCCCGTCAACATGAGCCTCGCCGACTCGCTGGCCACCGAGACGAAGTCCGAGCGCGTCATCATGCAGCGCTTTCCGCAGATCACGACGACATTTTCGCGGATCGGCACGAGCGAGGTCGCGACCGATCCGATGCCGCCGAACCAGAACGACTTGTACATCTTCTACAAGCCGGTCGACGAATGGCCGACCGGCGACGGCCAGCCGAAGGACAAGGAGGCGCTGGTCAAGGGCATCCAGGATGTCCTCGAAAAGGAGGTGCCGGGGCAAAAGTTCGAGTTCTCGCAGCCGATCGAGACGCGCTTCAACGAGATGCTCCAGGGCACGCGGTCCGACGTGTCGGTAAAGATCTTCGGCGAGGACTATGACACGCTCGACAAGCTGACCGACAAGGTCACCGCCGTGCTGAAGAAGGCGCCCGGCGTCGGCAGCGTCGAGCCGGAAACGCACGGCCGCGTCGACACGCTGGTGATCGACATCGATCGCCCCGCGCTGCTGCGCTACAACCTCGATCTCGCATCGGTGAACAACGCCATCGGCGCCGCGCTTGCGGGCAAGACCGTCGGCTCGATCATCGCCGAGGGGCATCGCCACGACGTCGTCGTCCGCATGACCGAGCCCGAGCGCGCGAGTGACACCGCGATCCTCGACCTGCCGATCCGTGTCGGCAGCGACGGCCTGATCCCGCTCAGCCGGGTGGCGTCGATTCACGTCGTCAAGACGGTCGACCCGATCATGCGCGACGATTCGCAGCGTCGGACCGCGTTGATGGTCAGCATCGGCAACAACGACGTCGAGGGTTTCGTGACCAAGGCGCGCGAATTGATCGCAAAAGAGGCGAAGATGCCGAAGGGCTATCGGGTCGAGTTCCAGGGCCAGTTCCAGAACCTCGAGACCGCGCGGGCGAAACTGGAGATCGTCGTCCCGGTGGCGCTGGTGTTCATCTTCGTGCTGATCAACTTCGCGCTCGGCAGCGCCCGGCAGGCAGCGATCGTCCTGACCGGCATCCCGTTTGCGGTGACCGGCGGCGTCTATGCGCTGGCGCTTCGCGGCATGCCGTTCAGCATCACGGCGGCAATCGGCTTCATCGCCCTGCTCGGTGTGGCGATGCTCAACGGGCTGGTGATGATCTCGCACCTCAACATGCTCCGCGATGACGGACAGAGCCTCGACGACGCGGTCCACCACGGCTCGCTCGACCGGCTTCGCCCGGTGCTGGCGACCGCGCTCGTCGCGAGCCTCGGCTTCATCCCGATGGCGATCGCGACCGGGCCGGGGGCCGAGGTGCAACGGCCGCTGGCGACCGTCGTCATCGGCGGGGTCATCACCTCGACGCTGCTGACCCTCGTGCTGCTGCCGGCGCTGTACCGCTGGGTCGAGAGCCGACGCGCAAAGCAGCCCCGAGCCTGAGCCTCTGGCGCTTCCAGCCCCCCACCAGTCGGCTAGCGCTCGCCCGGCGTGATGGTTTCACACAGACACCAATTCCTTTGCGAGCAGTCCGGCGATCGCTGGGCGGCATGACCCGCAGTTGGTGCCCGCGCGCAACGCCACTCCGACCGCCTCGATCGTCGCCAGTCGCTGGGCGGCGATGGCGGCGGCGATCGTCTTGAGGCCGACATCGAAGCACACGCAGACGATCGGTCCGCGATCGGGCTGGGCGATCGCAGGGCGTCCGGCTAGCAATTCATTTGCCTGGACCGCGGGCTCGCCGAGCTGCCCTATCAGCCAGTCGCGCGGTGGCAGGTCGCGCCCGCGCGACACATAAAGCGCGGCCTGTAGCCGGCCATCGGCGATGGCCACAGATCGGATCACGCCGCGCCGCTGGTCGATCATCTCCGCTCGCTCGCCCGGCGGCAGCTGGCCGAGCAGCAGCGCAGCGTCGCCATCCCCCGCAACCTCGACCAGCCAGCCATGCGCGGTGCGGATGCGGGTCCAATATGCGCAGGCGGGTGCCGGGGGGCTGGCGCAGGAAACAAGGAAACCCTGCCACTCGGGGATGTACGCGCGTACGCTAGCCGGGATGTTCTTGAAACCCGGTTGCCCGGAGACGGGATCACGTCCGGTTCCGGGTAAGATGCCTGCACGGCCCCCAGTGCTGGTCTGCGCGCTCCAGTGGATCGGGACGAACAGGTCGCCGCGACGCTGCTCGACGGTTTCGGCGACGCGGAAAATACTGCGGCCGCGCGCGGTCTCGACCGACGCGAGGCCGCCATCGGTCAGGCCGAAGCGCCGCGCGGTGTCGGGGTGGACCTCGACCAGCGGCTCGCGCCGGTGTTGCGACAGCGTCGGCGACAGGCCGGTCCGGGTCATCGTGTGCCACTGGTC
>JAYTTV010000196.1:0-18929 GCA_043745075.1 Sphingomonadaceae bacterium | reverse complement strand
CGATCCGCGGGACCGCGCCGAACGGCGTGACCTGCCCGTCGGGGGAGATCAGGCTGATCGTGTCGCCGACCTGCGCGCCCAATGCCTCCGCGAGCCGCGCGCCAATCGCGACGGTCGTCGTGCCGGGAACCAGCCCGGCGAGGCTGCCGTGCTTGACGTTCGAGGTGATGACCTTGGTCGCCATCAGGTTGGGGATCGTCATGCCGCGCAGCAGGATGCCCTGCACCCGGCCGTTGAAGCTCGCCATCAGCGGCTGCTCGATCAGCGGGGTCGCCTTGGTCACGCCCGGAAGCTTGCGGACCTCGGTCGACAGCGGCGCCCAGTCGGCGAGGCGCCCGCCATAGCCCTGGATGACGGCGTGGCCGTTCAACCCGAGGATGCGGTCGAACAGCTCGGCACGAAAGCCGTTCATCACCGACATCACCGCGATCAGCGCGGCGACGCCAAGCGCGACCGCGATCAGCGAGATCGAGGCGACGAGGAAGATGAACCCCTCCCCCCTGCCCGGCAGCAGGTAACGGGCCGCGATCATGCGTTCGTAACGGGTGATCATGCCGTGAGCTTGCTCACCGCCGCCTCGACGCTCATCTCGTCCTTCGTTCCCGCCCCGCGCCGCTTGACCTCGACCGTTCCCGCCGCGACGCCCTTGGGGCCGATGACGACCTGCCACGGCACGCCGATCAGGTCGGCGGTGGCGAACTTCGCGCCGCCGCGCTCGTCGCGGTCGTCGTACAGCACCTCGACCCCCGCCGCGCTCAACCGGTCGTAGAGCGCGTCCGCCGCCGCGAGGCACGCCGCATCGTCGGCGCGGAGGTTGATCAGCGCGACCTTGTACGGCGCGACCGCGTCGGGCCAGATAATCCCGTCCTTGTCGTGGCCGGCCTCGACGATCGCGCCCATCAGCCGCGACACGCCGATGCCGTAACTGCCCATGTGCGGGACGATCGCGGTGCCGTCGGCGCCCTGGACGCTCAGCCCCATCGCGGCGGAGTACTTCGTGCCGAAGTAGAAGATCTGCCCGACCTCGATCCCGCGCGACTGCTTGAGCGCGTCGCCAGCCTCGGCCTCGAGGCCAGCATCGCGCTTCTCGTCGGTCGCGGCGTAATCGGTGTTGAGCCGGTCGACATACGCTTGCAACGCGGACGCGTCGTCGGCGTCGACGGTCGTATCGCGCGCGGCTTCCCAGTTCGAATGGTAGAACACGTCGCTCTCGCCGGTCGGGGCGAGGACGATGAATTCGTGGCTGAGGTCGCCGCCGATCGGGCCGGTGTCGGCGCGCATCGGGATCGCGTGCAGCCCCATCCGCGCGAAGGTGCGGAGATAGGCGATGAACATGCGGTTGTAGCTGTGCCGTGCGGCGGCAAGGTCGGGATCAAAGCTGTAGGCGTCCTTCATCAGGAACTCGCGCCCGCGCATGACGCCGAAGCGCGGGCGGATCTCGTCGCGAAACTTCCACTGGATTTGGTACAGGATGCGCGGCAGGTCGCGGTAGCTTTTGACCCCATTGGCGAAGATCGTGGTAAACAGCTCCTCCGCAGTTGGCGAAAACAGCATCTCGCGGTCGTGGCGGTCGGTAATCCGCAGCATCTCGGGACCGTAGGCGTCGTAACGGCCCGACTGCTTCCACAATTCCGCCGACTGGATCGTCGGCATCAGCAGCTCGACCGCGCCGGCATTGTCCTGCTCCTCGCGGACGATCTGCTCGATCTTGCGCAAGACCCGCAGACCGAGCGGCAGCCACGCGTAGATGCCCGCTGCGGTCTGGCGAATCATGCCGGCGCGCAACATCAGCTGGTGGCTGACGACCTGCGCCTCCCCCGGGGTTTCCTTGAGCACGGGAAGAAAATATCGGCTGAGGCGCACGGGCTGGAGTTTCCTAAATGAGCGGCCGGATCGGGGTCGAGCGCGGCGGTCTAGCGAAGCTGTTGCAAACAGACAACACTGCCCGCGATTTCGACATGAAACGCGACAATTGGCGATGACAGGAAACGCCGACATGTTTACCAAGAGTAACGAGTTCTGACGCCCAAGTGGCTGGAGTTCAGGGAAAAAAAGCGGCCAACTCATAGGCTGCACGGCGCGGATGGTCGAGCCAGGGGGCTGTGATCAACCACCGCGGCTTCGAGGTTGGTCTCGTCACCGCGAACGCCCGGGTTGATCGCCCGGGCGTTTTCGTTTGTGCCGGACAGCAAGTCACCGGCCGCACATTCCCGGATACCGTGCCGCGCGACCTTCGAGATGCTTGTCACAGGTGCATCCTCGCCAAGTTCAAGACAACGGTTTGAGACGCGCGATTAGGCTTTCCTGCCTTTACAGGTCTGTCCGGTTTTCCTCAGCCTTCGAAATTATGCTTAACGCGGAGGGAGGAACGATAGGCTTCGGCCGCGCCCGACGCTGCTGCGGCACGAAACAACACCATCATACGAACCGCCCCACGATCTGCGATCGGCGAATCTTCAGTCCTCGGTACGCCCTAAACCAGCCGGCTCTGCTTGACCGCCGCCGCTATGAAGCTGGCGAACAACGGGTGCGGTTCGAAGGGCTTCGACTTCAACTCGGGGTGAAACTGGACGCCGACGAACCACGGGTGGTCGGGGCGTTCGACGATTTCGGGGAGGAGGCCGTCGGGCGACATCCCGCTGAACATCAGGCCGCCGTTCTCGAGCGCGCCGCGATAGTGGATGTTGACCTCGTAGCGGTGGCGGTGGCGCTCGGCGATCGTCGTCGAGCCATAGGCGCTCGCCGAGACGCTGTTCCCCGCGAGCACCGCCGGATAGCTGCCGAGGCGCATCGTCCCGCCGAGGTTGCCGCCGTCCGCGCGGGTTTCGAGGCCGCCGGGTGACATCCACTCGGTGATCAGGCCGACGACGGGTTCGGGGGTCGGTCCGAATTCGGACGAGCCAGCCCCGGCCAGCCCGGCGTTTCGCGCGCCCTCGATGCACGCCATCTGCATGCCGAGGCAGATGCCGAAGAACGGGACTTCGCGGCGCCGGGCGAAGCGGACGCTGGCGATCATGCCTTCGGTGCCGCGCTCGCCGAAGCCACCGGGGACGAGGATGCCGTGCATCGGTTCGAGCTGCGCAGCGACGTCGGCGGCGGGGTCTTCGAACAATTCGCCTTCGATCCAGCGGATGTTGACCTTGACCCGGTTGGCGATGCCGCCGTGGACCAGCGCCTCGGTCAGCGATTTGTACGCGTCCTTGAGGCCCATGTACTTACCGACGACGCCGATCGTGACCTCGCCTTCGGGGTGGCGCAGCCGCTCCATGATCGCGGTCCAGCGGTCGAGATCGGGGACGGCGGCATCGGCCATGCCGAACGCGGCGAGGACCTGCTCATCCAATCCGGCGCGGTGGTACTGGAGCGGCACCGAATAGATCGAGTCGGCGTCCAATGCGGGGATCACCGCTTCCTTCGGCACATTGCAGAACAATGCGATCTTGGCGCGGTCGCTGTCGGGCAGCGGGTGTTCGGACCGGCAGACGAGGACGTTCGGCTGGATGCCGATGCCGCGCAGTTCGGCGACGCTATGCTGCGTCGGCTTGGTCTTCAATTCGCCCGCCGCCGACAGATACGGGATCAGCGTGCAATGGATGTAGATCGCCTGCCCGCGCCCGAGGTCGTTGCCCGTCTGGCGGATCGCCTCGAGGAAAGGCAGCGATTCGATGTCGCCGACGGTCCCGCCGATCTCGCACAGGACGAAATCGAGGTCGTCGGTCTCGGCGAGCGCGAACGCCTTGATCGCATCGGTGACGTGCGGGATGACCTGGACCGTCGCGCCAAGGAAATCACCGCGGCGTTCCTTGGAGATGATGTCGAAATAGACGCGCCCGCTCGTGACGTTGTCGCTCTGCTTCGACGCGACCCCGGTAAAGCGCTCGTAATGGCCGAGGTCGAGGTCGGTCTCCGCGCCGTCGTCTGTGACGAACACCTCGCCGTGCTGATACGGCGACATAGTCCCCGGATCGACGTTGAGATACGGATCGAACTTCCGGATGCGAACGCGGTAGCCGCGCGCCTGCAACAACGCTCCGAGCGCCGCTGCCATAAGACCTTTACCGAGCGACGAGACCACGCCGCCGGTGATGAATATATACCGTGCCATGGGAGAATGGGCTTAGCGAGGGGGCGCGCGGAAAGCCAGTGCGGACCGGTCGAAAGGTGGGGATAAGCTTGGCCGTCTTCCCTCTCCCCTTGAGGGAGAGGGACGGTCGCGCGCCTTCGCGCGACCAGGGCGAAGGTGAGGATGGCATATTTCCGTGGGTGGCCGCACTCACCCTCACCCTGGCGCGTAAGGGCGCGACCGTCCCTCTCCCTCAAGGGGAGAGGGAAGATCAGGTTTCTATGAGCGACGTCCGCTTCGTATCGGGCAACACCAGCACCACCGCCAGCGACACCGCCAGCGTCGCCGCAACATAATAATAGAACCCAGCCTCGTTGCCCGCGCTCTTGAACCATAGCGCAACATATTCCGCCGTCCCTCCGAACAGCGACACCGACACCGCATACGGCAGCCCGACGCCCAATGCGCGGACGTTCGCCGGGAACAGCTCGGCCTTCACCAGCCCCGAGATCGCGGTGTAGCAGCTCAGCACCGTCAGCGCGGCGAGGATCAGGAAGAACGCCTCGACCCGGCTGTGCGTCGCGGCAAGCGTCAGCATCAGCGGCACCGTTCCCGCCACGCCGAGGACCCCGAACACGATCAATTGCGGCTTTCGCCCGAAGCGGTCCGACAGCGCGCCGAACAGCGGCTGGATCAGCATGTAGACTGTCAGCGTCCCCGCCGCGATCAGGCTGGCGTCGGGCTTCGACCAGCCGACGGTGTTGACGAGGAATTTCTGCATGTACGTCGTGAAGGTGTAGAAGGCGAGGCTGCCCCCTGCCCCCAGCCCAATGACGAGCAATACGCTGCGCTTGTGCTCGGCGAGGCGGCGGAAGACGCCGTGGCGCTGCGCCTCGGGGACATGCTCGAACGCCGTGGTCTCGGCGAGCGAAACGCGGAGTCGGAGCGCGACGACCGCGAGCGCGGCGCCGATGCCGAACGGGATGCGCCAGCCCCAAGCGTGAAGGTCGGCCTCGCTCAGCGTCGCCTGCAGCACAAGCAGCACGGCGAGCGCGAGCAACTGCCCGCCGATCAGCGTGACATACTGGAAGCTCGCGAGGAAGCCGCGGTTGTGCGGGGTCGCCATCTCGCTGAGGTAGGTCGCCGACGCACCATACTCGCCGCCGACCGATAGCCCTTGGAGCAGCCGCGCGACGACCAGCAGGACGGGGGCCGCGACCCCGATCTTGTCGAACCCGGGTGTCAGCGCGATCACCCCCGACCCGCCGCACATCAACAGGACCGACAGCGTCAGCGCCGCCTTGCGCCCGCGGCTGTCGGCATAGACGCCGAGCAGCCAGCCGCCGACCGGGCGCATCAGGAAGCCGATCGCGAACACCGCGGCGACGTTCAGCAGCTGCGCGGTGGCGTCGCCCTTGGGGAAGAAGACGTGGGCGAAATAGAGCGAGAATGCCGAGTAAACGTAAAAGTCGTACCACTCGACGAGGTTCCCGACCGTCCCCCCGACGATCGACCGTAGTCGGCTGGCCCCCCGGCTTGCCAAACTAGTGCGCGAGCGGGACCGAATCCGCCGGAGCGGGGGCCGGAGCCGCGGGCTTCGCCGGGGCAGCAGGCTCGGTCTTCTGGAACAGCGGCACGCCACCGGGAGCAGCAGGGGCGCTCGTCGTCGCGGGCTTGGCGAGCGAGGTGTCGATGACGTGCTCGCGCTTGTTGGTCGTCGCGAGGATGGCGAGGACGATGCTCGTCAGGACGAACAGCGAGGCGAGGACCATAGTCGAGCGCGTCAGCAGATCGGCCGCGCCGCGCGCCGTCATCATGCCGCCTGCATTACCACCGCCGATGCCGAGCCCGCCGCCTTCGGACTTCTGCAACAGGATCACGCCGACCAGCGCGAGCGAGATCAGGCCGTGAAGAACGAGGATGAAGGTGATGAGCATGGCGGCCTTGGGCGAAATGAGTTGCGGCGGATGTAGCGGTCGCCGTCGCCAATCGCAACCGCGCGGGCGGGCGATGGCTTTGCGCGGCGATCAGCGTGACGGCGCGGGGAAGCTCAGCAGGCTGTGATAGCCGTTGGGAACCGGGCCGCCGGTCAGCGTGCCGTTAACCTTGCGGATCGCCGCCTGCATGACGCGGAGGCCGAGACCGGCGCGCGATGGCGTTCCGGGCGATGGCGTCGCCACCACCCGGCAGCCATCGTCGCTGCACGCGATCGCATAGGCGCCATCGGCGCTCGACGTTCCGGTCAGGGTGATCTGCCCGGTTACGCCCTCGTCGAACGAATGCTTGAGCGCGTTGGCGACAAGCTCATTGACGATTGTTCCGAGCGCGGTCGCCGCCGCCGCCGGTCCGAACAGTGCGTCGAACCGGCCGGTCACGACCACCCCGGCGGGCGCGATGATCGCAAGCTGCCGGGTCAGCCGGTCGAGATAGTCAGCAAGGTCGAGCCAGTCCTCGTCGACCTCCGAGATCAAGTCGTGAAGCGTCGCCACCGACGCGATCTGGCGCTCGACCGCGAGCAGCATGTCGTGCGGTTCGCCGGCCGGGCGAACGCGCTGCAGACGGACGAACGCGCCGACGGTCTGGAGCGAATTCTTCACCCGGTGATCGATCTCGCGGCGCAGCAACGCCTCGCGCGCCAGCGCCGCGCGCAGATCGAGCTGGCGCATGACCTGCGCCGCCAGCAGGAGCAACGTATCGCGCTGCAGCGCATCGAGCGTCCGCGGCGCATAGTCGAGCACGCACAGCGACCCGATTGGAAAGCCGTCGGCGGTCCGCAGCGTTGCCCCGGCGTAGAAACGCAGCCCCGGCTCGGCGACGCACAACGGGTTGTCGCGCAACCGCGGATCGGCGAGCGTATCGGGGATCTCGGCAAAATCGCCCGAGCGGAAGACGATCGCGCAGATCGACGACCCGAGCGCCGTTTCGCTGACGCCGAAGCCGACCTCGGCCTTGAACCACTGGCGGTCGGCATCGACGAAGCTGATTAGCGCCATGCTCGTTCCGCACACGCGACGGGCAATGTCGACGACGTCGTCGAACTCCTGCTCGCGCGGGGTGTCAAGAATATCGTAGCGCCGCAACGCGCCAACGCGCGCGACCTCGTCGAGGGGGATCGGCGTCGTCATTGGCGCGCATATCCACGGACTTGGGTGAATTGGCAAGGTGATCGACGATTTGCCGGGCGCCCGCTGCCGGTCATGGCGGCACGACCGGCGGCGCGGTTTCAAGCGGCTTGTGCGGCCCCAGATGGGACGGTATCGCAACGAACGTGTTTCAGGGGGCTTTGCATGCCGCATAACGATGTTCCGACACTCAAGGTGTGGAAGGATGCGACCGACCGCTGGTTCACGGGTCGTAGCACCCTGCTCAAGGAGCTCGACACCGCGATCGAAAACTTCAACACGGCCCCGCCTTTGCAGAAGGACGCCAAGCGCTAGCTCGTCGCCAATGCGTGGACCGCGTGGCGCGGAAAAGCCCGGGCAAACCCCGAGCTGACGTCGGCCAAGCGCAATGGCAGCAAGGGATTGCGCCTGCTCGAACGTGCGTTGATCGATCACGCACTGATCCCCGATACCTATATCGTCGACCTGAGCCTGAGCCGGATACCGATCAGGTTCGTCGACGCCCTCGACCGCGAGATCGAGCTCGCCGATGTGGCGCTCCCGGGGGTCAACCTCAGCGGCCCGGCAATCAAGGACGTCGTCGACAAGGGCTTCGCCGAGGCGCTCGTCGCGTTGAACGATATCGCGCGGCGCCTCGATGCGAATGCATCCGACACCCAGACGATGGTCAAACTATGGTTCGGGACGACGACGACGGCCGTGCTCGCGACCAAGTTCAAATCGGTGCGAGACCACGTCATGCGCATCAACCAGGGGCTCAGCGTCCCGGTCGACGTGTGCCTCAAGACCGGCGATGCGATCGCCGCCGCCGCGCCCAATGCCGCCCATGACCACATGGTCTTCTACCCCTTGTACTTCGATACGGGGGTCATGGCCGAAGCCAATACCTATATGTTCAAGCGACTTACCTCGAAGCCGACCACGATCGACTATGTGCGGAAGTGGGGCCTGTACAACACTGCAAAAACCGATTTCGAGGTGGGAATAAATCGTCTCACGGCAATCGACCGTAACGGCAATAATCGCGCCGCGATCGACGCAATGAAGCGGGACCTGGCGACGCTGACGACCGCGAGGATTGCCGAAAACAAGACGTTCGAGCAGGATTTTCGCACGCGCTACGGCGTCGTGATCCACGAATTCACCCATATCGTGCTGAGAACCAAGGACGTCGAGATCGACATCCCGAAGCTGACGATCGATGGCGTCAAGGTGTCGGGCAGGTGCTACGGTGCGATCGCGTGCAGCGAACTCGCGGCATACGACCCGGCGCTGGCATTGACCAACGCCGACAACTACCGCCTGTTTGCCGAGACCTGCCGGTTTTAGGGCGCGCAGCTAGCGCCCGGCGGCCGAATGGCTGATCAGCGCACCGCCGCGCGGACGATCGCGAGGAAGTCGGCGGCGGTCAGGCTCGCACCGCCGACCAGCGCGCCGTCGACGTTGGCGACATGAAGCAGCTCGGCCGCGTTCGACGGCTTGACCGAGCCGCCGTACAGGATCGGCGTCGCCGCCCCCGCGTCGCCGTAGCGGTCGACCAGCGCGGACCGGATCGCGGCGTGGACTTCGGCGATCTGGGCGGGCGCCGGGGTGCGCCCGGTGCCGATAGCCCAGACCGGCTCATAAGCGACCGCGAGCTGCGTCGCCAGCTCCGGCAGCGAGCCGTCGAGCTGGCCGCCGATGACGCTGAGCGCATCGCCCGCGTCGCGCTCGGCTTCGGTCTCGCCGACGCACACCACCGCGAGCAGCCCGGCGGCGACCACCGCCTCGGCCTTGGCGCGGACATCGGGGTTGGTCTCGCCGCAATCGGCACGACGTTCGCTATGCCCGACGATGACGAGCTTCGCCCCGGCGTCGGCGAGCATCTCGACCGAGACGCTGCCGGTGAACGCGCCCGCAGGCTCGGCGTGGACGTCCTGCGCGCCGACGATCAGCGGCCCCTCCCCCGCCGCGACGCGGGCGCGGTCGATCAAGGTTGCGGGTGGGCACACCGCGACGGTGAGGTTGGCCGGCAGCGTCCGCGCCGCGTCGGCCATCGCCGCGATCTCAGCGAGTGCGGCGGCGGTGCCGTTCATCTTCCAGTTGCCGGCGATCAGCTTGCGGGGCGTATCCATACCGCTGCCTACCAACGTGGCTCGGTGCTGTCACTTGCCGCCGCGCTTTATCCTGCTTATGCGCCGACGCCATGATCAGCCTGTTTCGCAAATATCTGACGTCGTGGTTCGCGCTGGGGATCCTCGGGCTCGTCCTCGTCGCCTTCGCCTTCACCGGGGTCGGCAATACCTCGTTCGGCGGCGCGACCTCGACCGGGGTCGCCACCGTCGGCGGACAGGACATCAGCGAGGCGAAGTTGATCGCCGAATTCGACCGGGCGATGCGCCGCGCGCGCCAGCAGGACCCCAAGCTCGACGTCCGCGCCGCTGCCCGCCAGGGCGCGATCGGCGAGATTTATGAACAGCTCATCGCCACCACCGCGCTCGAGAAATTCGGCGCGAACAGCGGCATCGCGATCAGCGACCGCGCGGTCGACGGCGAGATCGCCAGCGTCGATGCCTTCCGCGTCAACGGCAAGTTCGACCAGGCGACGTACAAGAACCTGCTCGCCGCGCAGCGGCTGAGCGAGCGCGACCTGCGCGACGGCATCCACGGCGACCTGATCCGCAAGCAGCTCGTCACCCCGGTGATCGCCGCGACGCAGGTGCCGCGGTCGATGGCCGAGCCGTACGCCGCACTGCTGCTCGAACGCCGGACCGGCAGCATCGCGGTGATCCCGACGACCTCGATGCCGGTTCCGCCCGCCCCGACCGACGCGCAGCTGACCGGCTTTTATGCGAGCCACGCCGCGCAATATACCATCCCCGAGCGCCGCGGCTTCCGCTACGCCAACCTCGACCGCGACAAGATTGCGGCGGGCGTCGAGGTCACCGATGCCGAGATCAAGAAATATTACGACGCGAATCAGGAAACCTACGGCGGCGCCGAGCAGCGCAAGCTTGCACAGGTCGTCGTCCCCGAGGAAGCCAAAGCGAATGCGCTCGCCGCCGCGATCAAGGGCGGCCAGAGCTTCGCCGCCGCCGCCGCTGCCGCCGGGTTCGCCGCCGCCGACACCGACATCGGCCAGCAGACCAAGGCCAAGTTCGCCGCCGCGACCAGCCAGGCTGTCGCCGACGCTGCGTTCGCCGTCCCCGCCAAGGGCGTCACCACCCCGGTCAAGTCGCCGTTCGGCTGGCACGTCGTCGAGACCGTCGCGATCATCCCCGCGCATACTCGCAGCCTCGCCGACGCGCGTGCCGAGATCGTCGCCAAGCTCAAGTCCGACCGCACCGACCAGTTGCTCGCCGACACCGTCGGCAAGATCGAGGACGCCTTGTCGTCGCGGACGAGCTTCGCCGACGTCGCCAAGCAATACGGGCTGGCGGTCGTCGCGGTGCCGCCGGTGACGCGCGCCGGAGCCAACCCTGCCGATCCTGCCTACACCATCCCGCCCGCCGCCGCCCCGCTCGTGGCAAAGGCGTTCGACGCCGACCCCGCCGACGGCACATCGCTCGCCCAGCTCGGCAAGACCCAGTTCGCGGTCCTCGAACTCGGCGACATCGTGCCGCCGTCGCCGGTGCCGCTCGCCAAGGTCCGCGCCGCCGTTACCGCGGCATGGATCGACGATGCCCGGATGCGCTCGGCGAAGGCGGTTGCCGATGCGGTCGTCGCCGAAGTCGCGGCGGGCAAGTCGCTCGACGCCGCGCTCGCCGCGCATCAGCTCCCCGCTGCGCGCCCGCTCAACGGCCGCCGCATCGACCTGTCGAACCAGCAGCAGGTGCCGCAGCCGGTCCAGGCGTTTCTCCTTCTCGGAGCGGGCAAGAGCCGCGCGATCCCGGCCGGCGCGCAAGGCTATTGGGTCGTCCACGTCGATACCGTCACCGCGGGTGACATCGCCGCCGCCCCGCAGCTCGTCGCCAGCGCGCGCGCGCAATTCGCCCAGTCGACCGGCGACGAGATCGGCGCCGCCTTCGCGCAGGCCGTCGCGGCCGAGGTCGGCGTCCGCCGCAATGCCGCCGCGCTCGCTGCCGCGACAACGCGGATCGTCGGTACGGCCCCCGCGAAATAATGGCGGGCGTCGCGCCGAACGCGGCAATGTCGGCTGCCGCGGTGCAACCGGGCGCAGCGGCGTTCGCGGATATCTACGCCGCCGGCCGCCCGCAGATGGTCTGGCGCAAGGTCATCGCCGATACTGAGACGCCGGTGTCGGCGATGCTCAAGCTCGGCACCCCTGGCAGCGGCGCGTTCCTCCTCGAATCGGTCGAGGGCGGGGCGGTACGCGGGCGGCACTCGCTGCTCGGCTTCGACCCCGACCTCGTCTGGCGCGCGACCGGCGATGCGTGCGAGGTCAACCGCCACTGGCGCACCGACCGCGCCGCGTTCGAGCCGTGCGCCGGCGGCACGCTGAGCGAACTCCGCGCGCTCGTCGCGGCGAGCCGGATGGACGTCCCCGAAGGGATGCCGCGCGCGCTGTCGACGCTGGTCGGCTACATGGGCTACGAAACCGTTCGCCTCGCCGAGCGCCTGCCCGCGCCCAAGGCCGACCCGATCGGCGTCCCCGACCTGTTGTTCGTCCGCCCGACGCTGCTGCTCGTGTTCGACCGGTTGAAGGACGAGTTGTTCCTCGTCGCGCCCGTCTTCCCCTCCGACGCTTCACCGGCCCGCGCTTTTGCGGCTGCGGTCGAGACGATCGACACCGCGCAGGCGAAGCTCGCCCAGCCGGTTCCACCCGCCGCGCGCATCGCCGCCGACCTGCCCGCCGGCACCCCGACCGCAGTCCTCCCGCCCGGGCGCTATGCCGAGATGGTCGGCGCGGCGCAGGAGCTGATCGCGGCGGGCGACATCTTCCAGGTCGTCCTCGCGCAGCGCTTCACCCTCGACTTCCCGCTGCCGCCGCTCGACCTGTATCGCGCGCTACGCCGGATCAACCCGTCGCCGTTCCTCTATTTCCTCGACCTGCCCGGCTTTGCGCTGATCGGATCGTCGCCCGAAATCCTCGTCCGCGTCCGCGACGGCGAAGTCACCATCCGCCCGATCGCGGGAACCCGCCCGCGCGGCCGCGACGCGGTCGACGACGCCCGGCTGCGCGACGAGCTCCTCGCCGACCCGAAGGAACTCGCCGAGCATTTGATGCTCCTCGACCTTGGGCGCAACGACGTCGGGCGGGTGGCTGCCCCCGGCAGCGTCGTCGTCACCGACCGCTACGGCGTCGAGATGTACAGCCACGTCATGCACATCGTCTCGAACGTCCGCGGCGACCTCGACCCGAAGCATGACGCGATCGACGCGCTGCTCGCCGGCTTCCCAGCCGGCACCGTCAGCGGCGCTCCCAAGGTCCGCGCGATGGAGGTGATCCACGACCTCGAAGCCGAGAAGCGCGGACCCTACGCCGGCGGCGTCGGCTATTTCAGCCCCGACGGCGCAATGGACAGCTGCATCGTATTGCGCACTGCGGTGGTCAAGGACGGCGTCATCCACGTCCAGGCGGGCGCCGGTATCGTCGCCGACAGCGTCCCCGCGAGCGAAGATGCCGAGTGCCGGGCGAAGGCGGGGGCGCTGTTTGCAGCGGCGCGCGAGGCGCTGGCGCGGGCGGGCGAGGCGGGGTTCGGGCAGTGAAGCGGCGGGCGTGACGTGACGCCGGGCGGGGTTGACGACGATTGCCGTGCCACGCTTCGCGGAGTGATCGACGCCGCCGTCCTCCGGCTCGTCGCTCGCGCCACGGTCGAACATTGGCCGGTCCGGGCCGACCACTGTTTCCTGCGGATCGCCTACGACACTGCCGCTGAGGGAAAATGGGACACGCTATATGCGCGCCCGGCGTGGCGGTCGCTGCCGCTCGACCGGCTGGCTTCGGCGGTCCATGTTCTCAACTCGATCGAGCGCGACGGGCTGCCGGCGCTGGTCCGGCTCAATGCCGCGAGCCTCGCGGTCCGCCGCGCCGCGCGCGCCGGTCAACCCTTAGGCAAATAATTCACCCCGTCGATCCCGGCGAAATCGGCATCCTGCGTCCAAAGCGTCGCGCCGAACCGGCGCGCGGTGGCAAGGATGATACTGTCGGCCATCGGAAGGCGTTGGGTGGCGGATAATTGCGCGGCCATCATCGTCAAATCCGGGGTCAAGTCGACGACCTTCGCCAACATCATCGCCGCGACCGCTCGAGCGGCGCTGGTCGCATCACGCACGCGCGCGATGTAACGGTACACCTCATAGATGCAGATCGATGGCACGATCAGTTCTTGGGTCGCGACGATCGCCGGGCGGAACGCCGCCGCATTGGCGCCTTGTACGAAGTATTCGATCCAGCCGCTCGAATCGACGACGGCCGCCATATCAAAACTCGCGATCGGTTTTCTCGCGAACGAAGGGCTCGTCGCACGGCCCGAGGAACCCCTGAGCATCCTCGATCGACATGATCGGCACGAACTGGATGACGCCACCGACGTTTAGCGCCTGAAGCTTTTGACCCGGTCGCAGCTTCATGTCCTCGCGAATCTGACGCGGGATCACGACCTGAAACTTCGGCGAGATCGATACCGTATTCATCCAACTTATCCTCGATCGATCAGTGGTTGGTACCACCGGTTCCTCCTAGCAGCAACAATCTCCCCGGATGACGCCGCCTCACGCCCGGTGTAAGCCCCGCCCATGATCCTCGTCATCGATAACTACGACAGCTTCACCTACAATCTCGTCCACTACCTCCTCGAACTCGGGGCGGCGGTCGAGGTCGTGCGGAACGATGCGGTGACCGCCGTCGAGGCGATGGCGCTCCGGCCGCAGGCGATCGTGCTTTCGCCCGGACCCAAAGCACCAGCCCAAGCTGGAGTCTGCCTCGACCTGATCGCGGCGGCGGCGGATGCGGCGACGCCGCTGCTCGGGGTCTGCCTCGGGCATCAGGCGATCGGCGAGGCGTTCGGCGGGCGGGTCGTCCGCGCCGCGCAACTCATGCACGGCAAGACTTCGGAGGTGGTCCATGATGGCTCGGGCGTCTTCGCCACCCTGCCATCGCCGTTCGTCGCGACGCGCTACCATTCGCTGATCGTCGAGGCGGCGACCCTGCCCGATGTTCTCGTCGCCAACGCCCACGTCGTCGCCGACGGTGCCGCCGCTGCCACGATCATGGGCCTGCGCCACCGGACGCTGCCGATCCACGGCGTCCAGTTCCACCCCGAGAGCATCGCCAGCGAGCACGGCCACGCGCTCCTCGCCAACTTCCTCGCGCTCGCCGGCGTCCCGACCGTCGCCCGCCAAGCCGCGGCGTGACCCGCCTCCCCGACACGCGCGCACCGCTCGCGGCGGCCGAAGCGGCGAGCGCATTCGCCCTGCTGTTCGACGGCGGCCCCAGTCCCGACGACGCCCAGCGCTTCCTCACCGACATGGCGGCGCGCGACGAGACCAGCATTGAGATCGCCGCCGCGGCGCAGGCGATGCGCGACCGGATGATCGCGGTGACGGCGCCGCCGGGCGCGATCGACGTCTGCGGCACCGGCGGCGACGGCAGCCACTCGCTCAACGTTTCGACTGCGGTCGCGATCGTCGTCGCGGCAGCGGGGGTGCCGGTCGCCAAGCACGGCAACCGCGCCGCCTCGTCGCAGGCCGGAGCCGCCGACACGCTCGAGGCGCTTGGGCTCGACCTCGACCGTGCGTCGGCGGCGGCGGAGGATACGCTCGACCGGCTCGGCATCGCTTTCCTGTTCGCGCAGGCGCACCACCCGGCGCTGGCCAAACTCGCCCCGGTCCGGCGCGCGATCGGGCGGCGGACGGTCCTCAACCTGACCGGCCCCGCCGCCAACCCGGCGCGGGTTACCCGCCAGTTGATCGGCGTCGCGCGCCCCGGCTTTCTCGGGGTCTTCGCCGGGGCGATCGAAATTCTCGGCACCGATGCGACCTTGCTCGTCGCGGGCGACGAGCCGCTCGACGAGCTCTCGGTCGACGGCGCGAGCACGACATATTGGGTCGGCGGTGACAGCAAGCGCGTCACCCCAGAAACCGCCGGCCTGCCGCGCCACCCGCTGTCGGCGTTGCGTGGCGGCAATGCGGCGTACAACGCCGCCGCGCTGATGCGCCTGCTCGGTGGTGAAGCTGGAGCCTATCGCGACGCGGTGCTGTTCAACGCCAGCGCCGCGCTTAGGGTCGCGGGGGTGGCGGACGACTGGCACGCCGGGGTCGAGCAGGCCGCCGCCGCGATCGACACGGGCGCGGCGGCACGGTTGCTCGCAGCGTGGGTCGCGGCCTAGCCGGACGTCGGGCGGCGCTCCGTGCGTGGCTAGAACCGGATTGTGACTACCATCGAGCGAGAGTATCATGGTTAGTCAGTCGGAGGTCGATATGTCTTCCAAAGCTCTCGCCACGCTGTTCATCATTGCCACCATGCCGGCGGCGGCCTCGGCGGCGATCACCGACATCACGCTGCACGGCACAGGATCGGTCACCGCGTACCAGGGCGATCCCATCTACGGCATCGCCGACGTGGCGCCGGGGACGACGGTCGCGGTCAGCGTGTCGATCCATCTCGGGAGCGCAGGCGGCGACGCGGGGCACGGTTACGCCGCCGCTCCTGCCGACGGTTTCACCGGCATCTACCTCCTCACCGACAACGCGCTGAAGCTCAGCGGCCAGCCGTGATGGAACGCAATGACCGGCGCGTCCTTAGGACCCCAGTCCTTGTAGAAGATCTCGGTGCCGTCGGTGGTGGTGACGATGCTCATCCCTCTCTCCCTCGCTGGACCGGGCGAGCGCCTCTCACCCTGCGGTCCAACCTAGTCCGAGACTGTGACATTATGACCGCATTGGCCAGACGATAGGGCGGATCGACACGCTGGCTCGACATGGAGCGGTGCGGCGCGCAGCGCTGTTCCCCTCGGGCGCGCTCCGTTCTACACACGCGCGATGTCCGACGTTCTCGCCCGCATCTGCGCCACGACGCGCAGCGAAGTCGCCCGCCGCAAGGCGCTCGCGTCGCTCGCCGACCTCGACCGTGCCGCCGCCGCGCAGACCGCGCCACGGGGGTTCCGCGCCGCGCTCGACCGCGCCGCCGCATGCCGCTTCGCGCTGATCGCCGAGCTCAAGAAGGCGTCGCCGTCGAAGGGCATCATCCGCGCCGACTTCGACCCCGCCGCGCACGCTCGCGCATACGAAGCCGGCGGTGCCGCATGCCTGTCGGTCCTCACCGACGCACCGTACTTCCAGGGGCATGACGACTATCTCGTCGCCGCCCGCGCCGCCTGCGCCCTCCCCGTCCTGCGCAAGGACTTCATGCTCGACCCGTGGCAGGTCGCCGAAGCGCGGAGCATCGGCGCCGACGCGATCCTGATCATCGTCGCCGCGCTCGACGACGCCGCGATGGCCGAGATCGAGGCGGCGGCGATCGAGCGCGGGATGGACGTCCTCGTCGAGATCCACGACGCGGCCGAACTCGACCGCGCGCTGCGACTGCGCAGCCGCCTGATCGGCGTCAACAACCGCGACCTCCGCGACTTTTCGGTCGACTTCGCGCGAACCTACGAGCTCGTCGGGCGCATCCCGCCGGGCGCCACCGTCGTCGCCGAGAGCGGACTGACCGGCCCCGCCGACCTCGCCGCGATGGCCGTACACGGCGTCCGCGCCTTCCTCGTCGGCGAGAGCCTGATGCGCTCCCCCGACATCGAGGCGGCCACCCGCACTCTGCTCGCCGCATGACGCTGACCCACCTCAACCCCGCTGGCGAAGCGCGGATGGTCGACGTCTCGGCCAAGGCCGTCACCGGGCGCATCGCCGTCGCCGAAGGGACCATCGCGATCGCCCCCACGGCCCTCGCCGCGATTCGCTCCGCAAGCCTCGCCAAGGGCGACGTCATCGCCGTCGCGCGCGTGGCCGGGATCATGGCGGCGAAGCGCACCGCCGAGCTGATTCCGTTGTGCCACCCCTTGCCGATCAGCGGGATGGAGGTCGATCTTGTCATCGAGGATGAGGGCATCCGCGCCACCGCGACGGTCCGCACGACACACAATACCGGGGTCGAGATGGAAGCGCTGACCGCGGTCTCGGTCGCGCTGCTGACGGTCTACGACATGGCCAAGAGCATGGACCGCGGCATGACGATCGGCGGCGTCCGCCTGCTCGCCAAGCGCGGCGGCAAGTCGGGTGACTGGAGCGCTGAGTGACGCCATTGCTTGGCGTTGACGAAGCACAGGCGCGGCTCCTTGACGGCGTCGTCGCGCTCCCGCCAGAGACCGTACCCTTCGCCCCCGCGCTCGGCCGCATCCTCGCCGCCGATGTCGTCGCCAGGCTGACCCAGCCGCCGTTCGCCGCGTCGGCGATGGACGGTTACGCGATCCGCTGGGCCGACCGCGCCGGGCCGTGGCGGCTGACCGGCGAGAGCGCGGCCGGGCGCGCCTTCGCCGGCACGCTCGGCGCGGGCGACACCATCCGCATCCTCACCGGCGCCCCCCTCCCCGCCGGGGCCGACACCGTCGTCGTCCAGGAGGATGTCGCCCGCGACGGCGACGTCGTCACGTTGACCGGCGACGGCCCGCCGCGCGAGGGCGCGCATATCCGCCGCGCCGGGCTCGACTTCGCTGCCGGGCAGCCGGTCGCGCGCGCGGGTGAGCGCGTCACCCCGGCGCGGATCGGGGTCGCCGCCGCCGCCGGGCACGCCGCGCTCCCTGTCCACCGCCGCCCGCGCGTCGCGATCCTCGCCACCGGCGACGAACTCGTGCCCCCCGGGGTGGCGCCGGGGCCGAGCCAGATCGTCAGCTCGAACGGCGTCATGCTCGCCGCGCTGCTCGGCAAGTACGCCGAGGTCATCGACGGCGGCATCGTCGCCGACACGCGCGAGGCGCTCGCCGCCGCCTTCGCCGCGCACGATGCCGACGTCCTCGTCACCATCGGCGGCGCATCGGTCGGCGACCACGACCTCGTCCAGCCGGTCCTTCGTGAGATGGGCGCGACGATCGACTTCTGGCGGATCGCGCTCCGCCCGGGCAAGCCGATGCTCGCAGGAGCGCTTGGCGCGACGCGCGTCGTCGGGCTGCCCGGCAACCCGGTGTCGGCGTTCGTGACCTTCCTTTTCGCGGTTCGGCCGGTCCTGCTGAAGTTGCAGGGCGCGACCGAGCTCGCGCCCCGCCCGCTGCCGATGCGGGCCGACTTCGCCTGGCCGCGCGCCGACCGGCGGCGCGAGTTCCTGCGCGTGCGCCGCAACGACGCGGGCGGGCTCGATCTGTTCGCCAACCAGGGCTCGGCGGTGCTGACCTCCACCACCTGGGCCGACGGCCTGGTCGACAACCCGGGCGGAACGACCATCGCAACCGGCGACCTGGTTCGCTACCTGCCGTTCGCCGAGCTGATCGGATGAAGGTCGAAGTTCGCTATTTCGCGTCCTTGCGCGAGGCGCTGGGCAACGCGGAGGCGGTCGAGATCGGCGAGGCCGCGACGATCGCCTCGCTGCGCGACACCCTGGCCGCGCGCGGCGGCCGGCATGCCGAAGTTCTGGGCCGAGAGAAGGCGGTGCGAAGCGCGCGCAACCGGGTGCTGTGCGCCGAGTCGGTCGCCGTCGCCGAGGGCGACGAGATCGGCTTCTTTCCGCCGGTCACCGGAGGCTGAATGGCATCGGCCGGCGCCCGCGTCTCGATCCAGGCTGCAGACTTCGATGTCGGCGTCGAGGTTGCGGCGCTGCGTGCCGGGGACGGCGGCGTCGGCGCGGTCGCGGTCTTCGTCGGCACGGTCCGCGAGCG
>JAYTTV010000195.1:0-4858 GCA_043745075.1 Sphingomonadaceae bacterium | reverse complement strand
CGAGCGCGTTGAGGTCGCCCGCCTCGTCGAGCGTGACGAGGTACGGCCCGAACGGTCCGAAGGTATCGCAGCCTTTGCCCTTGTCCCACGTCCCGCCGCGTTCCAGCTGGTACTCGCGCTCGGACAAGTCGTTGACGACGCACACTCCGGCGACGTGACTCAGCGCATCCTCGACCGAAACGTAGCGCGCCTCCTTGCCGATGACGACGCCGAGCTCGACCTCCCAGTCGGACTTGGCCGACGTCGGCGGCAGGACGACGTCGTCGTTCGGGCCGATGATCGCCGAGATCGCTTTGGTGAAGATGATCGGCTCGGTGGGGACCGGCTGGCCCGATTCGGCGGCATGGTCGCGGTAGTTGAGCCCGATGCAGATGAACTTGCCGACCCGCGCGACCGGCTCGGCGAGGCGCACCCCGGCGTCGACCCGCGGCAAAGCGGCGATGTCGACCCCCGCGAGCGCCGCCAGCCCGGTGCCGAGGACGCCCGGGTCGATATCGCCGATCACCCCGGCGAGGCAGCGGATGCCGCCGTCGGGGTCGAGAACACCCGGACGCTCCTGCCCCTTCGGGCCGTAACGCAATAATTTCATGGGGTTTTCCTGGAAGTAAAAGCGGGCTTGGGGTTAGGCGGGGACCGCGCCGGGTGCCTTGGCGCGCGCGGAGATGGCGGCGGCGGGCAGCGCCGGGCGCACCGCGAGGCTCGAGAACTTCTCAGGCTCGCTGTACGCCATCCGCAAATGCGTCAGCAGCGCCATCATCGGATCACCGCCGTCGGGGCTCGCAACGACGTCGAGCAACGCGCGGTGATGGTTGAGCCGCCAACGCCGAATCTCGCGGCTCGAATGTTCGAGCGCCTTATGCGCAAACAGCGCCGTCGTCAGCGAGTCGAGCGCGCGTTCGAGATACGGATTGCCGCTCGCCCGCCAGATCACCGCGTGGAAGCGCCGGTCGAGGTCGGCAGCATCGAGCAGCGGCCCGTCCCACGCGTCCATCTGTTCCACTAGCGCGGTCAGTTCGGCGAGGATCGCCGGGGTCATCCGCGCCCGCGCGAGCAGCATCGCCTCCGCCTCGAGCACCATTCGCAGGCTGTTGATCTGCTGGACCTCGTCGTCGCCGAGCTTGATCACGAACATCCCGCGCCGCTCGTGGTTCATCACCAGCCCCTGCTCCTGGAGCTGCGACAGCGCCTCGCGCACCGGAATCCGGCTGATGTTGAACTCGCGCGCGATCTGGCTCTCGTTTAGCCGGTCGCCGGGCCGGTACTTGCCGGCGAGAATCTCCGAGCGGAGCATGCGGACGACGTGGCTGCGCAGCGTCGACGGCGTGGTATCGGTTATGGGGATCATCGCGGACATGCGACGAGCATAGTATACAGCGATGCCGCCGCCAACCGCCCGTGACACGCCGCGCTCGTCACGGGCTGCGACAGATTGCGGCGGCGGGGATCGCTCAGCCGACGCCGCCCGCTCTTGTCGGCCCGACGCCAACTGCATACAGAATATTCAGGTGGCGCGGCAAGATCGCCCTTGCCGCCTCGACGCCAGTGGAGCACCGCCGCCTGCGATGAAGATGCCGTGTCCCGACGATGCTGTGATCGCCGACCGCGTCGCGCTGGTTCGCGGGCTGCGCGGCGTCAGCGACAGCGTGATCGATGATCCCGCCGAGCTCGCTGCCTATGCCAGCGACGGGCTGACTGCGTACAGCCAGCTCCCGCTCGCGGTCGTCCTGCCGCGCACCACCGCCGACGTCGCCGCGATCCTAACCTATTGCCACGCCGTCGGGATCAAGGTCGTCCCGCGCGGGTCGGGCACCTCGCTGTCGGGGGGAGCGCTGCCGCTTGCCGACGGCATCGTCCTCGGCCTCGGGCGGTTCAACCGCATCCTCGACATCGACCTCGCCAATCGCTGCGCCGTCGTCCAGCCCGGAGTGACCAACCTCGCGATCAGCCACGCGGTCGCGGGCGATGGCTTCTATTACGCCCCTGATCCGTCGAGCCAGATCGCCTGCTCGATCGGCGGCAACGTCGCCGAGAACGCCGGCGGGGTCCACTGCCTCAAATACGGGATGACGAGCAACAATCTGCTCGGCGTCGAGCTCGTCCTGATGACCGGCGAGATCGTCCGCCTCGGCGGCAAGGCGCTCGACGGCGCGGGCTACGACCTGCTCGGCATCGTCTGCGGGTCGGAGGGGCTGCTCGGCGTCGTCACCGAGGTCACCGTCCGCATCCTGCCCAAGCCCGAATGCCAGCGCGCATTGCTCCTCGGCTTCTCGACGATGGTCGCGGCCGCCGAATGCGTCGCGGCGATTATCGGCGACGGCATCATCCCGGCGGCGATCGAGATCATGGACCGCCCGGCGATCCACGCGGCCGAGGCGTTCGTCCACGCCGGCTACCCGCTCGACGTCGAGGCGCTGATGATCGTCGAGGTCGACGGCACCCCCGCCGAGGTCGATCACTTGATTGCCGTCGTCGACGCGCTCGCCCTCGTCAACGGCGCGACGACGATCCAGGCGTCGACCAGCGACATCGAACGCACCCTGTTCTGGGCGGGACGCAAGGCCGCCTTCCCCGCGGTCGGGCGGATCGCGTCGGACTATTATTGCGTCGACGGCACCATCCCGCGCCGGACCCTGCCCGCAGTGTTGACCGCAATCACCGCGATCGCCGCCGCGCGCGGGCTGTCGGTCGCGAACGTCTTCCACGCCGGCGACGGCAACCTCCACCCGCTGATCCTGTACGACGGCGACGTCCCCGGACAGCTCGAAGCCGCCGAGGCGGTCGGCGCGGCGATCCTTGAGGAATGCGTCCGCGTCGGCGGCGTCCTGACGGGCGAGCACGGCGTCGGCGTCGAGAAGCGCGACCTGATGCTCCGCCAGTTCACCGCGGTCGACCTCGCCCAGCAGACCGCGATCAAATGCGCGTTCGACGACAGGAATTTGCTCAACCCCGGCAAGGTCTTCCCCGAGCTGTGCCGCTGCGCCGAGATGGGCCGCGTCCACGTCCATCGCGGCGCGACGCGCTTCCCCGAGCTGCCGCGCTTTTGACGACGATCCATGCCGATACCGCCGATACCGTCGCCGACGCCGTCCGCGAGGCGTATGATGCAGGCCGGCGCCTTGAAGTCGTCGGCACCGGCAGCCGCTGCGGCTACGGTCGCCCGGTCGACGCCGACGCGGTCCTCGACGTCTCGGGGCTGAGCGGCATCGTCGACTACGACCCGGCCGAGCTCGTCCTGACCGCGCGCCCGGGAACGCCGATCGCCGAAATCACCGCGCTGGTTGCCGGACATGGTCAGCATCTCTCCTTCGATCCCCCCGATCTCGCCCCGCTCTGGGGCGGCGCGTCAGGATCCGGGACCCTCGGCGGCATGCTCGGCCTCGGCCTCGGCGGCTCGCGACGCGTCTCGGCGGGGGGCCCCCGCGACCATTTTCTCGGCTTCGCCGCGGTCAACGGACGCGGCGAGCATTTCTCCGCAGGCGGCAAGGTGATCAAGAATGTCACCGGGTACGACCTGCCGAAACTGCTCGCAGGATCGCTCGGGACGCTCGCGGTGCTGACCGAAGTGACGATCAAGGTCCTCCCTGCGCCGCGCGCCGCCGCGACCTTGACGTGGTTCGGGCTCGGCGATCGCGCGGCGATTGCAGCGATGACTCGCGCACTGAATAGCCCAATGGTGCTTCAGGCCGCTGCGCATGTGCCCGCCGCGTGCGGGGCATGTGCGGACGGTGTGCGCGCGGTCACGCGGCTCCATCTGGCGGGAGTTCCGGTCGCGGTGGCTGCAAATGCGGCGAATCTGGCGGACCTATTGGGTGATTTCGGCGTCCCCGAGACGATTCACGACGCCGAGGCCATCTGGCGCGATCTCGGCGGCGTCGAACGCTTCACCAAGCCCGGCGAAATCGTCTGGCGGATCGTCCTGCCCCCCTCGGCCGCCGCCGCCTTCACAGCCGCTCTCAACCCGGCGAGCAACCCGCGCTGGTTCTACGACTGGGGCGGGGGGCTCGTCTGGGTGATCCTGCCCGACGCCGCCGACGGCCATGCCGAGATGGTCCGAACGGCGCTCGCGGCGACCGCAGGAGCCGACGGCCACGCGACACTGATCCGAGCGCCCGACGCCGTCCGCCGCGCCGTCGCCCCGTTTCAACCGCTCGCCCCCGCG
Source organism: Sphingomonadaceae bacterium (assembly GCA_043745075.1). Lineage (GTDB taxonomy): Bacteria > Pseudomonadota > Alphaproteobacteria > Sphingomonadales > Sphingomonadaceae > Polymorphobacter_B. The sequence continues at coordinate 699 of JAYTTV010000195.1, read as the reverse complement.
CTCGCCGCACTGTCCGATCGCGTCCGCCAGCGCTTCGATCCGGGCGGCGTGCTCAACCCCGGTCGGATATGGGCAACCTCCTGAAATGACGACGCGAACCGAAACCCGCGAGGCGACCGGCATCATCCGCAAGTGCGTCCATTGCGGCTTCTGCACCGCGACCTGCCCGACATATCTGCTGCTGGGCGATGAACTCGATTCCCCGCGTGGAAGAATCTATCTCATCAAGGACATGCTGGAGAACAACAAGCCGGCAACCGCCCAGGTGGTGAAGCATGTCGACCGCTGTCTCTCGTGCCTCTCCTGCATGACAACCTGCCCCTCGGGCGTCAACTACATGCACCTCGTCGATCATGCCCGCGCGCATATCGAGCAAACCTACGAACGCCCGTTGCATCAGCGCCTGCTGCGCAATGTGCTGGCCCGCGTGCTGCCCTATCCCGCCATGTTCCGGCTGGCTTTGCAGGCGGCGCGGTTGGGAAAGCCCTTCGCCGGGATGCTGGCGAAACTGCCCGGCGGGGCGAGCCTGAAGGCGATGCTCGATCTTGCGCCCATGACCCTGCCCGCCGCCAATCCGCGCGCCGAGCCGGCGACGACCCCGCTCCGGGGCCGGGTGGCGATGCTGGAGGGTTGCGCCCAGCCGGTGCTGAAGCCCTCGATCAACGAGGCCGCCAAGCGCCTGCTGGCGCGGCATGGCGT
>JAYTTV010000194.1:0-4867 GCA_043745075.1 Sphingomonadaceae bacterium | reverse complement strand
CCTGCATCCTGATCGCGCACCTCCACTCCGACAAGCTCCACACCGTCGGCCAGCCCGCGCCGGGGCACGACATCCGCCTGATCGACGATGCCGGCGTCGAGGTGTCCGCCGGCACCACCGGCGAGATCGTCGGCCATTCGCCGGCGATGATGACCGGCTATCACGACCAGCCCGGCAAGTCCGCCGACGCGCGCTGGACCAGCCCCGACGGCAAGGTATTCATCCGCACCGGCGATGTCGGGCGCTTCGACGACCACGGCTTCCTGACGCTGCTCGACCGCAAGAAGGACATGATCATCTCGGGCGGGTTCAACATCTACCCGTCCGATCTCGAAGCCGTCCTCGCGCAGGCCCCGGGCGTCGTCGAGGGCGCGGTCGTCGGCGTTCCGTCGGATGCGTGGGGCGAGACCCCGGTCGGCTTCGTCGTGATGCAGGGCGGTGCCGACGCCGAGGGTGCGCGGGCGTGGGCCAACGAGCGGCTCGGCAAAACCCAGCGCCTCAGCGCCATCGTCGCGGTCGACGCCCTGCCGCGCAGCGCGATCGGCAAGGTGCTCAAGCGTGAGTTGCGGGATGGCTGGCGTGGCTGAGGTCCCGATCATCGAGACCGCGCGGCTGCGATTGCGCGGTCACCGGGCGAGCGACCTCGACGCCGCCGCGGCGAAGTGGGCCGACCCGGTCGTCACCCGCTTTACCGGCGGGCGGCCGTTCACCCGCGAGGAAAGCTGGGCGCGGCTGCTCCGCTACACCGGGCACTGGGACTGGCTTGGCTACGGCTTCTGGGCGGTCGAGGACCGCGACGACGACGTCTATCTCGGCGAGCTCGGTTTCGCCGAGTTCGAGCGTGCGATCACCCCGCCGATTGAGGTGCCCGAGATGGGCTGGTCGTTCGTCGCCGCCGCGCACGGTCGCGGGCTGGCGAGCGAGGGCGTCCGCGCTGCGCTGGCCTGGGGAGACGGCCACGGCTTTGCCAAGACCGCGTGCATCATCGACCCCGAGAACGTCGCCTCGATCCGCGTCGCGCGGCGGTGCGGCTTCGCCGAGGCGGGGGCGGTGCGGTACAAGGGGAGCGTCACGATGAAGTACGAGCGGGTGGCGGGGTAAAACTCTAAATCCTCCCCCCTCCCCCGAAGACGGGGAGGAGTTAGAGGGGTGCGCCCTCATACCGGCGTCAAATCGATCGGCCCCTCGATATCCGCCAGCCCCGCCAGAAACTGGTCGACACACGCCTCCCAGCGAAAATTCGCCGCATACGCCGCACAGTCGCCCCGGCCCGCCGTCAGCGCCGACGCGATCGCTACCGCCAGATCGGCATCGACGGCCCCGACCCGTGCGGCAAACCCCGGAACCACCCCGCACCCCTCGGCGCCGATGACATCGAGCGGCCCCGCGACCGGAAAGCCCGCGACCGGCACCCCGCTCGCCAGCGCCTCGATCATCACCAGCCCGAATGTATCGGTCAGGCTCGGGAAGACGAACACATCGGCCGCGGCATAAGCGGCGGCGAGCGCGGCCCCCTGGAGGCTGCCGAGAAACACCACCTCCTTGTACCGCGCCCGCATCGCCGCGAGCGCGGGGCCGTCGCCGACGACGACTTTGGTCCCCGGCACCTTCGCATCGAGGAACGCAGCGATGTTCTTCTCGACCGCGACCCGCCCGACGCTGAGCATGATCGGCCGCGCCAGCCCGGCATAGGTCGCAGACGGCGGCACCCCGGGATTGAACTGCGCAAGGTCGACCCCGCGTGACCATAGCCGCGTCGCGGTCAGGCCGTGGCCGTGAAGCTCCTCGGCGAGCCGCGGCGTCGCGACGAAAACGCGCCGCGCCGCCGAATGAAACCGCACCAGCCAGCGCCACAGCCACGCCGGCGACAGGCCGGTTCGCGCCGCAACGTAATCGGGAAAGCGCGTGTGGAACGACGTCGTGAACGGCACCCCGCGCTTGAGGCACCAGTTGCGCGCGAGCCAGCCGAGCGGCCCCTCGGTGGCGATATGGACCGCCTCGGGATGAAATTCGGCGATCATCACGCCCACCCGCCGCGGCGTCGTCAGTGCCAGCCGGATCTCGGGATACGTCGGCCACGGCACCGAGACGAAGCGGTCGGGCGTGATCGTCTGGACGACATGCCCGCGCGCCTGAAGCTGCGCGACGGTGGTCGTCAGCGTCCGGACGACCCCGTTGACCTGCGGGGTCCACGCATCGGAGACGAGGGTCAGGCGCATGATGGAAGGCCGGCCGCCAACGGTAATCCCTGTTGTTCGTCGCGCCCGGTCAACCTCACCGGCGCGACCGCAGCCCGCCGCATCATGCGCGCCGGATGTTCCCGCGCCGCTAGAAAGCCGCCCATCCCGCCAGAAGGCCTTCATCCGGCGCGATCGCAGCCGGCATTACCAACTGAGCGGCATAGGCGGCCCCGGTCATCGTCTCGGTCACCGCCGCCTGATCGATGCCCCCGGCCTTGATCCATTCGCGCTGCGTCGCGTACGGGCGGTTAACACCAGCCGTGTCGAAAATGTCGTTGGCATCGTAGAACATCCCGGTCAGCGATGCGATCGCCGTGTCGATCTTGTAGACATTCGTCGCCAAAACCTGCTGCGCGAAGGTCGGGTCGAGGTTCTTCAGCATCCCGTAAGCGCAGGTCGAGACGAACTGGCTGTCGTGCTTCGTCGGCGTGCCGGCATTCGGCCCGCCCGCATAGGAATTGTTTACATGCTCCATCAGGCCAATGCCACCGGCGCCATTCCATGGCTGAAAGCCGGTCGCCCGGATCACCGCGGGCGTCCGCACATCGAATCGGTAAACGAATGCAGGCAGCTGCTTTGAATTGATGACGCGACCAATCCGCCGCCGGACCCGGTTCACACTAGCGGGTAAGAAATCATATTTTGCCACGACTGTCCGCTCTTCCCCAGAATTGCCCACGTTCGTATGATTATTGCCCGGCGGTCGCAACGCCAAAACGAGATTTCGGCAAACGACTAGGCTTGTAAAGGCGACTGCGCTCGCGACACGGCCGGGCTATAGGTTATCGTCAGACCAATTCCAGCTCCGGCTCGCTCGCCTCTGCCCCCGCCCGCCGCGCCGCGGTCCGATTCGCCCAGTCGATGATCTCCATCCGGCCGTCGGCGTGTTCGACGAGCGCGGTGCAGCTTTCGACCCAGTCGCCATCGTTGAAATAGGTGACGCCGCCGAACTGGCGGATCTCGGCCGAGTGGATGTGGCCGCAGACGACGCCGTCGACACCGCGTTCGGCCGCGGCGTGGGCGACGGCTTCCTCGAAGCGCGAGATGAACGAGACGGCGTTCTTGACCTTTTTCTTCACATGCGCCGACAGCGACCAATACGGGAGGCCGAAGCGGCGGCGGACGACATTGAAGCCGACGTTCAACTTGAGCAGCGCGGCATAGGCATAGTCGCCGAGGAACGCGAGCCACTTGGCGTAGAGCACGACGCCGTCGAACTCGTCGCCGTGGAGCACGAGCAGGCGGCGGCCGTCGGCGGTCAGATGGATCGCCTCCGACACCACCTCGACCCCGCCGAAGCTCAGCCCGGTGTAGTCGCGCAGGACTTCGTCGTGGTTGCCGGGGACATAGACGACGCGCGTGCCCTTGTTCGCGAGTTTGAGGACGCGGCGGACGATGTCGTTGTGGCGCGGCGGCCAGTACCAGCCGCGCTTCAACCGCCAGCCGTCGATGATGTCGCCGACGAGATACAGCGTCTCGGGCTGGATCGACTTGAGGAAATCGAGCAGCAGGTCGCCGTTGCATCCCGACGTGCCGAGATGCGTATCCGAAATCCAGACGGTGCGGAACTTGAGCTTGCGCTTGGGGTGGCTGTCGTCTTCGTCGGTGCCCCACGTCCGCGAAACAGCATCCGTCAGTTCAGCCGGGACCGGGATACCCGCCGCGAAGGCTTTCAGCTTATGGGTCGCCATTGGCTCAGCATCCCCCGGCCGATACTAAAGACCTACTACATCTAGTCTGTTACCGTTTGGCGACACACCGATTGCGGACGGCATTGCGCCGTCCCATATCGCACCGGCAAGCGCGCCGCCGACGTGGCGCGACCGGAGACCCCGCATGATCACCGTCCGCAAATCCGCCGAACGCGGCCATTCGAACATCGGCTGGCTCGATGCGCGCTTCAGCTTCAGTTTCGCTGACTATTACGACCCCGCACATTGGCTTCGGCCCGCTGCGCGTGATCAACGAGGACCATATCGCGGGCGGCGCGGGCTTCGGCGAGCACGGCCACGCCGAAATGGAGATCGTATCGTACATCGTTTCGGGCGCGATGGCGCACAAGGATTCGATGGGCAACGCGACGATCATCCGCCCCGGCGAAATCCAGCGGATGACCGCCGGTACCGGCATCCGTCACGCCGAGATGAACCCGAGCCGGACCGAGGCGATCCACTCGTTCCAGATCTGGATCCTGCCCGAGCGCCGCGGCCTGACGCCCGGTTATGAGCAGGTGACGATCGCCGCGCCGCGCCCCGGCGGGCTCGACCTGATCGCGTCGCGCCAGCGCCACGACAATGCGGTGGTGATCCACCAGGACGTCGACCTGTACCGCGCGACCCCCGGCGACGGCGCGCCGATCACCCTGCCGGTCGCCCCCGGCCGCCGGGTCTGGGTCCAGATCGTCCACGGCGCCGCGACGGTCAACGGCGTCGCGCTGTCGGCGGGCGATGCCGCGGCGATCACGGGCGAAACCGCGCTCGCCATCGCGGGCGACGGCGAACTTCTCGTGTTCGACATGGCGTGATGTTTTGGTCGGGGCGAGAGGATTCGAACCTCCGGCCTCTGCCTCCCGAAGGCAGCGCTCTACCGGGCTGAGCTACGCCCCGACGCAAGGCGCGAGGCTATAG
>JAYTTV010000193.1:0-19006 GCA_043745075.1 Sphingomonadaceae bacterium | reverse complement strand
AATCGGCGATGCCCTTGCGCTGGTCCTCGTTGGTCGCGCCGATGATCCACATCAGCATGAAGAACGCCATCATCGCGGTGACGAAGTCGGCATAGGCGATCTTCCACGCCCCGCCATGCGCCGCCGCGTGGCCCTTGACCTTGCGGTAGCGGATGACCGGCTCGGTGAACTGGCCGTGCGGTTCGGGTTTCACGTCACTTCGCCCGCATTCCGTCGAACACCTCGGAGAAGCTCGGCTGGTTGACCGGCTGGATCGCGGTGCGCGCGGCCTCGATGACCATCGGCTGCGGCTGGCCCTTGAGGCTGGCGACGATCACGCGGCGGACGACGAGGTAGATCTCCGCGTCGGCGTCGAGCACCGATCGCAGCCGCGCCGCGCACGGCCCGACGATGCCGTAGCTGAGCAGCACGCCGAGAAACGTCCCGACGAGCGCCGAGCCGATCATCGCGCCAAGGATCGACGGCGGCTTGTCGATCGACGACATCGTCTTGACCACGCCGAGCACCGCCGCGACGATGCCGAGCGCGGGCAGCGCTTCGGACAGCGTCGTCAACGAGATAACCGGCTTCGACGCGGCGCTGTGGTGCGTCTCGATCGCTGAATCGATGATGTCCTCGACCGCCATCGGGCTGATCCCTCCGGTCGACACCACGAGCAATCGCAGGCTGTCGGTCAGCAAATGGAGGAACACCGGGTCCTTGAGGAACTGCGGATAGTCGGCGAAGATGGAGGACGATTTGGGGTCCTCGATATGCGGCTCGACCGCGATCGCGCCATCGACCTTGAGCATCTTCATCAGCCGCGCGGTGAGGAAGATCGCCGCCGAATAATCGGCGCGCTTGTAGCGGGGGCCGCGGAAAATCGCGCCGAAGCCCCCGCCAATCGCCTTCATGCCCGCGATGTCGGTCGCGATTAGCGTCGAACCGGCGGCAGCACCCCCGATGATGAGCATCTCGTGGGGAAGGGCCTCGAGCACCACCATGATATTGCCGCCGGTCAACGCAAAACCACCGAACACCATGACGAACAACACGACCAGCCCGATGACCGAGACCATGATTGGCCGCTCCCAAGACGCATACACCGTGTCGTCGTCGGGTGGTTTTACGGCGCGGATCGGCGGAGACTTATGATTTCGATCCGTTAACTAGTGGCGCGCCTCGCAAAATCGTCATCCCCGCGAAGGCGGGGACCCATCACCACGACCGGTCGGGGTGATGGGTCCCCGCCTTCGCGGGGATGACGGAAGAGGGAGTAGCGACGACGCCTTTCGACTAATGAATATAATCCCACAGGCTCAGCGCCGACACCTTGACGAAGCTCAGCTGCGCCGCCTGGAGCACCGTCGTCAGCCGCTGGAGGCGGGCGATCGCGGTGGTCATGTCGAGGCTGCCGGTCGTCGTTTTATCGCTCGTCAGCGCGACCGTCGCGGCGTCGAGGCGCTTGCCCTCGGTATCGAGCCGCGCCAGCCGCGTGCCGACCGTCGCGCGGGTATCGGCGTTGCGCGAGATCGCCGCGTCGAGCCCGGTCTGCGCCGCCGCCACCCCCGCCAGCCGCGTCGTCGCGTCGGGCTCGACTAGCGCCGCGCCGAGCGCCGCGAGCATCGCGAAGGCATCGGTCGAGGTCGGCGCGCCGGTCGCATCGGGCGCACCCGGCAGCCCGGCGAACACCCGAGGGCCGTCGACGCCGGTCGAGATCGCGGCGTCGTCGAGGACGAGGACCGCACCGGTTCCCGCGCCCTGCCACACCGTCGCGCCGGTCGCGTCGGGGGCGTAGGCCGCGCCGGTCTTCGCGCCGCCGAACAGGCTCGCGCCGTCGCTGTCGCGCGCATTGGCATAGCCCGCGAGCTGGTCGCCGAGCTGCGCGACCTCGGCGGCGAGCGTCGCGCGGTCGGCAGCGTTGAGCGTCGCGGTGTTCCCCTGAAGCGCGATCTCCTTGGCACGCTGGAGGACAGTGCCGATCCCGTCGAGCGTCGCGTCGGTCGCGTTGAGGCGGCTCGTCGCGCGGTCGACCCCGGTGCTCTGGCTGACGTTGCTCGCGAGCCCGCGCTCGATCGTCAGCAGCCGCGCCGCGCCGCCCGGATCGACGTCGGGGGTCGCAATCCGCTGACCCGTAGCGATCGCCGCCTCCATCGCGTCGACCTGCGCCGACAGGTCGGTCAGCCGCGCGGTCGCGGCGTCGTGGGTCAGGCGGGTATTGACCTGCACCTCAGCCGACCGCCTGCAACAGGCTGTCGAACAGCGCGCGCGCCGTCGCGATGACCTGCGCGTTCGCCTTGTACGCCGCCTGGAGCCGGGTCAGTTCGGCGGCCTCGGTGTCGATGTCGACCCCGCCGACCGCGTCGCTCGCGCGCTGGGCGTCGTCGCGGACCGCGGTCGCGCTGGTGGCGAGCGCCTTGGTTTCGGACAGGGTGCTCGCGACCCCGGTGACGGTGGCGTCGAGGCTCGCCTCGATCGTGTTGCCGGTCCCGCCCGCCGCGCGCTGGGCGACGAGTGCGCGGATGTTGCCGTTGTCGCCCGCGCCGTCAGCGTTGCGGGTGATGCGGAAGCTGTCGCCGACCGCGGGCTGGCCGCCGATGGTGAAGCGGAACCCGGCTCCGGCGATGCTCGAGCCGTCGATCACCGCGGTCCCGATCACCGTCGATGTCGCCGGATCGACGATGTCGGCGGTCGCAGCGCCGGTGACGACGATCCGGTACGCGGGGAAGGCGGGGAGCCCCGCCGCCGCCGGGTCGACGCTGACCGAAAGCGCCCCGCTCCCGCTGTTCGCGCCATCGGCATCGGTCAGCCAGCGGCTCGCGGCGGCGACCTGCGACGGGTCGAGCGGGCGCAGCGCGATGCCCGCCGCGCCGCTCGTCGGAGCGAGCACGAAACTGTCGCCCGCATTGGCGTTGCCCGCAGGGGTGACGGTGACGCCGTCGAGGTGAAGCGCCCCGGTCCCGGTGACCGCGCCGCTGCCGTCGCCGCGCGCGAGGGTCCATGCCGTCCCGTCGAAGCCGAGGACATAGCCCGCCGGCGCGATCGTCGCGGCATCGCCGACCGCGACGTCGATTGCCGCCGCGCCGCCGTTCGCCTTTCCGGGCACGACATCGAGCGTCGTCGTCGCGAACAGCGCGGTGCCGTCGGTCCCGGCGGCGTCGACCCCCGCCATGTTCTGGGCGTTCGCCACGGTGGCGAAGCGCGTCGCCAGCGCATCGATCGCGGTTGCCGCCGCGCCGACTTTTCGCGCCGCCTCGACCAGCCCGGCGAGGCTGCCGCTCGCGGGGAGGCGGACGACGACGGGCTCGTGCGCCGGGTGGAGGACGACGTCGCCCGCCGCGTTCACTCCGATCGGCGTCGCGGTCGTGCCGCTGACGAGCAGCGGCGCATTGGCACCGTCGCCGAGGCGGACCTCGACGGTGCCGCGCCCGGTATCGGTGACGCCGATCCGGACGAAGGTCGCGAGGCTGGCGAGCGCGGCGTCGCGCTGGTCGAGCAGCGCCGCCCCCGCTTCGCCGGTCCCGCCGCTGCGCGTGACGGCGGCGTTGATCTGCGCGAGGCTGGCGGTGAGCTGGTTGACCTGCGCGACCTGCGTCGCGGTCGCGCTCGCGAGGTCGGATCCGATCCCGGCGAGCGCACTCGCGGTCGAACGAAACGCCGCCGCGGTCTGGTCGGCGCGATCGAGGAAGATCGTCCGCGCCGCGGTCGAGGCGGGGGAGACGCTGAGGTCCTGCGCCGCGTCGAAGAACCCGCCGATGCGCTTGGTCAGGCTCGCGTCGCCCGAGCCGAGCGCCGATTGCAGCCGCGTCAGCCAGGCGGCGCGGGTCGTGATCCGGCTGAGGTCGCTGTCGGCATCGCGCGCCGCGCCAGTTTTGAGCGCGTCCGACGCGCGCCCGATGTCGCCGACGGTGACGCCGTTGCCCCCGCCGACATCGCGCATCGCCGGTGCCCCCGCGCCCCCGGCGGTGGCGGTCTTCATCACGACGGTGCGGCGGACGTAGCCGGGGGTGTCGGCGTTGGCGACATTGTCGCCGACGACCGACAGCGCGGTTTGGTACGCCGCGATCCCCGACGCGCCGATGCCGAGCAGATCGCTCATTTCGCGAGCAGCCGGGCGACACCGAGCGGCGCCTGCGTGGCTAACGCCTCGGCGCGAAGCTGGTCGGCGAGGTCGTTGAACGTCGCCCCGCCCTTGCCGGTGAGGTCGTCACCGAGCGACGCCGCGCGCGCCGACTTGAGCATCTGCGCGACGAAGAGCGATTCGAACTGGCGCGCGATCTTGGCGGTGGCGGGGTCGATCTTGCGAGTGGTTCCCGCATTCAGATCGTCATCCCCGCGAAGGCGGGGACCCATCACTACTGAATGTTGGGCTGATGGGTCCCCGCCTTCGCGGGGATGACGAACGCTACTAGACGCGGCACCGATCATATCACCACCAGCTCAGCCCGCAGCGCGCCCGCCTGCTTGAGCGCCTCAAGGATCGCCACCAGATCCCCCGGCGCAACGCCCAGCGCGTTGATCGCCTTGACCAGCTCCGCCAGCGACGCTCCCGGAGCGAACAAGGCGACCCGTGCGACCGGCGCGTCGGCGGCAACACTGCTGTGCGGGGTGACCGTCGTCGTGCCGTTCGACAGCGGCGCGGGCTGGCTGACCTGCGCATCCTCGGTCACCCGGATCGTCAAATTCCCGTGGGCGATCGCGGTCGGCAGGACGCGGACGTTGGCGCCGATGACGACGGTGCCGGTGCGCGCGTTGATGACGACGCGGGCGGGCGGGGCGGCGGCGGCGATGTCGAGGTTCTCGATCCGGCTGGCGAGGTCGATCCGCTCGGCCATGCCCGCGCCGACCTTGATCGCGACCGTCACGGCGTCGACCGCGGTCGCGGTTCCCGGCCCGATCGCGGTGTCGATCGCCGCCGCCAGCGCCTTCGCGGTCGAGAAATCGGCGTCGTTCAAGTCGAGCAGCATCGCCGCGCCGCCGCCGAACGGGTTGGCGACCGCGCGCTCGACCGTCGCCCCGCTCGGGATGCGCCCCGACGACGGCGTGTTGACGACCAGCTTCGACCCGTCGCGCCCCTCGACGCCGAAGCCGCCGACCGCGAGGCTGCCCTGCGCGAGCGCATAGATCTCGCCGTCGGCCCCCTGCATCGGTGCCATGAGCAGCGTGCCGCCGCGCAACGACTTCGCCTTGCCGAGCGCCGAGACGGTGACATCGAGCCGCTGGCCGGGTTTCGCGAAGGCGGGAAGTTCGGCCGTCAGCATCACCGCGGCGGCATTCTTGAGCCCCGGCGCGACCCCGGCGGGGAGCGCGACGCCGAGCCGCGCGGCGGTGCTTTTCATGCTCTGGACGGTGTAGTCGAGATTGTCGTCGCCGGTCCCGCTCAGCCCGACGACGAGGCCGTAGCCGGTGATCGCGTTGCCGCGCAGGCCCTCGAAGCGCGCGATGTCCTTGACGCGGTCGGCGTGGGCGGGGGCGGCGATCAGCAGGAGCGCTGCGGGCGTGGCGAGCGCCAGTCCGAGCGCGAGCAGCCGCCTCACAGCGGCGACACCTTGGCGAAGAACCGCGCGAGCCACCCCTGCCGCGTCGCGTCAGCCAGCTCCCCGCTCCCCGAATAGCGGATGCGCGCGTCGGCGACCCGCGTCGACGCGACCGCGTTGTCGGGCCCGATATCGTCGGCGCGGACCATGCCGGTCAGCTGGACCTGCTCCTCGCCGCGATTGAGCGTGACGCGCTTGTCGCCCGCGACGAGGTAGACCCCGTTCGGCAGGATCCGCGCGATCGTCACGCTGATCTCGCCCGACAGCAAATTGTCCTGCGTCGCGCTCCCCGACCCCTTGAAGCTCGACGTGCTGCCGCCCGACAGCAACCCCTTGGGAATGTACGAGAAGGGCGCGGCAGTCGGCAGGGTTAGCGCCGCCGAGCCATCGCGCTTCGAGTCCGCCGTCGCCGACTTGCGCGCAGTCATCCGCTCGGTCAGGCGGATCGTCAGCAGGTCGCCGACCCGCCGCGCGCGGTTGTCGCTGGCGAGCGCGATGAAGCGGTCGGCGCGGTACAGGCTTGCCGAGGGTTCGGGGGCGGGGAGGGTGGCGGCAGCGTACGCCGGGGCGATCGGCGCGACGGTGCGGAACGCGGTGTCGGCGCAGCCGGGGAGGAGGGTGAGGAGCAGGACTAAAATTGCTACGTCATCCCCGCGCAGGCGGGGACGACGGCCGGAAAGAGCGACGATGCCCCCCACCTCACATATTCTGCGTGACATACTTCGCCATTTCATCCGCCGAGTTGATCACTTTCGCGTTGACCTCGTACGCGCGCTGGGTCTCGATCATGTCGACGAGCTCCTGCACCGTGCTGACGTTCGACGCCTCGAGCGAGCCTTGGCGGATCACCCCGCTGCCGTCGGCGCCCGCCGTCCCGACCTGCGCCGCGCCGCTCGCGGTCGTCGCGGTGTACAGGTTGCCGCCGGCCGGCTGGAGCCCGGCGGGATTGAGGAACCGCGCGACCTGGATCTGGCCGACCTGCGTCGCCGTGGTCGCGCCCTGCAGCGTCGCCGACACCGTGCCGTCGGTGGCGATGACGATCTGCTGCGCGCCGTCGGGGATCGCGATCGGCGGGTTCAATTTGTCGCCGTTGCCCATGACCAGCTGCCCCTCGGCGTTCAGCTTGAACGACCCGTCGCGGGTGTAGGCGGTGGTGCCGTCGGCCTGCGTCACCGCGAAGAAGCCGCTGCCCTCGATCGCGAGGTCGAGCGCGTTGTCGGTCTGGGTCAGCGACCCCTGCGTATGGATCTGCTCGGTCCCGGCGACGCGGACCCCGGTGCCGGTGCCGAGCCCGACCGCATAGTCCGAATTCGCCCCCGCCGGGTCGCCGGGGGATCGCCCCGACTGGTACATCAGCGTCTCGAAGCTCGCGCGGTCCTTCTTGAACGCGGTCGTGTTGACGTTGGCGAGGTTGTTCGAGATCGCCTTCATCTTCTGGTCGAGCGCATCGAGTCCCGATCGCGCGATCTGCAGGGCGGAAGTCATTTCGCGTTCTCCTTATTTTCTGGCTCCCCTCCCCTTCAGGGGAGGGGCCGGGGGTGGGGCAGTGCCTCTCTCGCCCCTCCCCTGAAGGGGGGGGGAAGCTAGTTATCGATCCGCATCAGCTTCGCCCCCGCCTCGTCGATCTCGCGCGTCGCACTCAGCAGCTTCGTGCTGACGTCGAACCCGCGCGACTGCTCGATCAGCTCGACCAGCCCGCGCGCTGAGTCGACGTTCGCGCCTTCGAGCGCGCCGGTCTGGAGGCGGACGTCGGGCGCGGCGTCGACGGCATCGGCGCTGCGGAACAGCCCGGCGCTGTCCTTGTGGAGGTCGCCCGGCGGCGGATCGACGAGCTTGATCCGGTCGACGACCGACGGCGCGAGCGCCCCCGTCAGCCGTACACTCACCGAGCCGTCGGCGCCGATCGACGCCTCGCCGGCGGGGAGGGTGATGACCCCCGAATTGCCGATCACCGGATGCCCGTCGCCGGTTTCGAGAACCCCGGTCGGGGCGATCCGCAGGTCGCCGCGCCTTGTGTACGCCTCCGCCCCGCCGCTCGCCTGCACCGCGATCCAGCCCGGCCCCGCCACCGCGACGTCGAGCGGCTGGCCGGTCGGGGTGATGTGCCCCGGGTCGGTGCTCGCGCTCGTCACCGCGTCGTCGGCCTGAACCCGCGTCGCGCCCTCCGGCCCGCCGAGATAGCGGCTGGCGAGCGACGACATCTCGCGGCGAAAGCCGATGACGCCGGCGTTGGCGAGGTTGTTCGCGGTGACGCCCTGCGCTGCGAGGCGCGCGCGCATGCCGGTGAGCGCGGTGTAGATCAGGCGGTCCATGGGGCCGCCCTTCCATCTATTTCGTCATCCCCGCGGAGGCGGGGACCCAGCACCCACACGGTCGGGGTGATGGGTCCCCGCCTCCGTGCGGATGACGAATGGAAGGCGGTGCTCCCTAGAGTCATCATCAATGGATCTGGATGATCGTCGTCAGCAGCGACGACGCGGTCTCGATCGTCTTCGCGTTCGCCTGGAAGCTGCGCTGCGCGGTGATCAGCCCGACGAGCTCGTCGGTCAGGTCGACGTTCGATCGTTCGAGGCTCCCCGACAAAATCGTGCCGAGCCCGTTCTGCCCCGCTTCGCCCGCGATCGGCGGCCCGGATTCGGGGGTGGTGACATAGCTCGCGTCGCCGGTCTGCTTGAGTCCCTCGGGGTCGCTGAACATCGCCACCGCGACCTTGCCGAGCACCTGCACCTCGCCGTTGGTGAAGCTCGCCTTGACCATCCCGCTCGCGTCGACCGCGACCGACTGGAGCTTGCCCGTGGCGAAGCCGTCCTGCGACGAGGCGACGACGGTGAACGGCCCCGACTGCTGCGTCGTCGCGACCCCGGCGTCGAGCGACAGGCTGACCGCCGTGCCGCCGCTCGCCGGGGTGAAGGCGTCGAACGCGGCGGGGGTCGTCGGGCTGGTCAGCGCGCCGGTCGCGTCGAAGCTCATCGGCACCCCCGCGACGCCGCCGCTGGTCAGCTCGGTCGTGCCGACGACGACGTGCGCGGTCCAGTGGTGGAGCGGGTCGGCCACGGTCGGCGTCGCGGTCTTGGTGTAGTAGACCGTCGCCGCGAGCGGATTACCGAGCGAATCGTACAGCGTCAGCGAGGTCGAAGTGGCGAAGGTCGCCGAATTCGCCGGGTCGAACGCCGCGGTGGTCACCCCCGCGCTCGCCGGCAGGTTGACCGCGAGCTTGATCGCCGTCGTCGCCTTGGGTGCGCCCGAGGTCAGCGGCAGTTGCAGGCTCGACGTCGACGCGAGCGCGGTCGAGGTGATGCTGCCGTCGGCGGTCGTCGGGAAGACCTGTAGCCGCCGGCCGTCGGTGTCGACGACGAAGCGGTCGGCATCGACCGCGAACGCGCCGTTGCGGGTGAACGAGGTCTGCGCGCCGCCGTTCGCGCTCTTGACGGTGAAGAAGCCCTGGCCGCTGATCGCCATGTCGAGCGCGGAGTCGCTCGTCGCGATCGCCCCCTGGCTCATCTGCTGGGTGACGCCGCGGACCGCCGTGCCCGACCCGATGATCCGCGCCGGGTCCTGCAGCGGTGTCGAGGCGATGATGTCGCCGAACTCGACGCGGCTTTTCTTGAAGCCGTTGGTCGAGGCGTTGGCGATGTTGTTGGCGATCGTCGACAGCTCGGTCTGCGCGCCGTTGAGGCCGGTGAGGGCGGTGTAGAACGACATGGTCTTTCTCCTGCTCAGTTTCTGCCGTCATCCCCGCGCAGGCGGGGACCTATCAGCCCAGCCGGTCGTGGTGATGGGTCCCCGCCTGCGCGGGGATGACGATCTAATTTGGTGCTCACGTCGTCGCCTTCGCGCTTCCCGCCGCGATCAGCGTGTCGAGCTTCTTCGCGATGCTCGTCAGGTCGACGTTGGTCTCCGATATCCCCGTGACCGTCGACAGCTGCGCCAGCTGGGTGACGTATTCGCTGTTGTCGACCGGCTTGGTCGGGTCCTGGTTCTTCAGCTGCGCGGTCATCAGCGCGAGGAAGTCGGACTGGCCGAGCGTCGTCCGGTTGGCGGCGACGGTGCCGGTCGTGGCGGCGCGGACCCCGGCGATGGCATCGGTCATAATGTGATCCTCATGGGTTGGGCGGTCATTTGCCGAGCTTGAGCGTGTCGAGCAGGAGCGTTTTCGCGGTCGACAGCACCTCGACGTTGTTCTGGTACTGGCGCGACGTCTCCATCATCTCGACGAGCTCCTGATTGACGTCGACCGCCGCGACGAAGACATCGCCGTCGGCGTTCGCCAGCGGGTGGCCGGGGTCGTGGCGGCGTTCGGGCTGCGCGGTGCCGGTGGCGATTTCGGCGACGTCGACCGTTGCTCGGCTGGCCCCGTCGAAGGTCGTGGCGAAGACCGGCTTGCGCGGCTGGTACGCCGTCTCGGCCGACCCCGCGACGCTGCCGGCATTGGCGAGGTTCGACGCCGTCGTGTTGAGGCGGACGAGCTGCGCCGCCATTGCGCGACCGGCGATGTCGAACACCGACAGCGGCTGGGCGGTGCCCATCATTCGCCCTTCAGCGCTTGCATGACGCCGGCGATGCGGCCGTTGAGGAAGCCGAGCGTCGTGCGGTACTGGACCGCGTTCTGCGCGAACTGGGTCTGCTCGACGTTGAGTTCGACGGTGTTGCCGTCGAGGCTGCTCGTCAGCGGCACGCGGAATTTGACCGCATTGGACTGCCCATCGAGCGCGGCGCGGAAGTCGAGGTCGCGCGCCTTGTACCCGGGGGTCGCGGCGTTGGCGATGTTCGACGCGAGCAGGTCGAGCCGCTGTCCACGGACTTCGAGCGCCTTGCCGTGGATGCCGAAGCTTCGATCGATCAGGTCCATCGCGGGTTTTCCGTGTTGCCGTCAGCAGCTTGGATGCAATCGCCGTGCCAAGCGGGTTAGCCTCTGCGCCGACTGCGTGCGGGCAGGGTTGCGCAAGGCAGCCGCGTGCCGCCGACCGGCACCGGATTGCCGGTCGGCGCTGGGTCTCCGGCAGGGCAGGGAACTGGCGCGATCCTTGCTGGGCTCCCGAATAAGGAGACCGAGGATGCTGCTCTACGCCGTTGCGATCGTTGCCCTGCAGGACCTTGGCCGGCTCGAGGCCGAGGCGAGCGTCGTCGCGGGCGCGCCGGTGACGATCGATCGCCGCCTTCATCTCGCGCAGTGCAGCAGCCCGCCGATCCTCGCCCCCGGCAGCGGCGGATTGAGTGTCGCCTGCGCGGCCCCGGCATGGCGGATCGTCGTACCGCTGCAAACGCTTGCGCCGACCATCCATCGCGGCGACCCGGTCTCGGTGATCGCCAGCGGTGCGCATTTCGACGTCACCATCGACGGCATCGCCGAAGCCGACGCCTCCCCGGGCAGCCGGCTCCGCGTCAGGGACCGCAGCGGTGGTCACCTGAGCGCCGTCGTCCGCCCCGACGGCAGCCTGTCGGCCCCCGGCTATAACCTTCCGTAACCCGGCCGTTATTGTCTCCAAGGCCCGCAGCTAGCGGGGGTAACGCGTTGGAGAGATACGATGATTCACGGACTAGGCGGGCGCCTCCCGCCGATCGCGACGCGCCCCGCGGCGACGACGAACCCGGTCGCGGCGGCGACCAAGGTGACGTCGGCAGCCCCCGACATCTCGGCGCTCGCCTCCGCCGTTCGTGACATGGCATCGGCCCCGCCGGTCGATACCGCCAAGGTCGACCGCGTCAAAAACGCAATCGCCGCGGGAAGTTACAAGGTCGCGCCCGAGGCGATCGCCGAGCGGATGATCGCGACCGACCTCCGTGCCTGACGCGTTCGGCGACCTGCTGACCGCGATGCGCGACGAGCTCGCCGCGCTCGACACCGGCGACGCCGCCGAGATCGAGCGCGCTACAGCCGCCAAGCTCGCCGCTCTCGCTGGTGCGCGTTCGGCAGGCGCTATCCCGGTCGACCGCCTCCACGAAGCGCGAGCTCTCAATGCCCTGGCCGCTACCCGGACCAACATGCTCCTCGCCGGGGTCGATCGCCGCCTCGCCGCGCTGACCGCCGCCGCCGGGCGCGGTGTCGCGATCTGCTACGGCCGCGACGGGCGGACGAGCGCCGCGCGGTGACTGGCACGGTCCTTGCTCAGCCGAAAGCATGATCCCGCAAGCCGTTTCCTCCGCCAGCACGGCCACCGCCGCCATCCGCCTCGCCAGCGCGCGGCAGGGGATCGACTTCAACTACCTGTTCACCCAGGCGAAAACCGAGAGCGGACTCGACCCCAACGCCGCCGCGCCGACGAGCAGCGCCCGCGGCCTGTTCCAGTTCACCGCCGGAACCTGGCTCGAAACGATCCGCAAACACGGTCGCGAGCATGGCCTCGGCGCGGCGGCGGCGGTCCTCGACGACGGCGGCGCGATCGACCCCGCGACGCGAACCGCGATCCTCGATCTCCGCCGCGATCCGCTGGCGTCGGCTGACATGGCTGCCGCGTATGCCGCTGATAATGCCGCGAAACTATCGGCTGGGCTCGATCGACCCGCGACCGCCACCGACCTCTCGCTCGCACATTTTCTCGGCGCCGCCGGAGCCCTGCGCTTCCTCAACGCCGACCCCGCCGGAGCAGCCTCGGCGATCGTCCCCGCCGCCGCCCGCGCCAATCCGCGCATCTTCTTCGCCGACGACGGCAGCGCGCGATCGGTCCAGCAAGTCTACGACCATTTCGCCGCGATCTTCGGCGGCAAGCCGGTGCCGCCGACCGGCACCGCTCTGCCGGTCGCGCGCCAGCCCGCCATCCAGATCGCCGCCGCGCCCGACGCTGCGCGCATGATCTACCTTCAACTCGCCGAGCTGTCGGCATAATGGCGGCATTCGCCCTTCCGGCGCTCGCCGCGGTCAACCCACGCGCCGCGCTGCTGCCGGTCGCGATCCTGTCGCTCGTCATGCTGATGGTCGTGCCGATCCCGCCGGTGCTGCTCGACATCTTCTTCGTCGCCAACATCATCGTCGCGCTCGCGGTGCTGATGGTCGCGATCAACGCCCAGCGCCCGCTCGATTTCTCGTCGTTTCCCAGCGTCTTGCTGTTCGCGACCTTGCTGCGGCTGGCGCTCAACGTCGCCTCGACCCGCGTCGTCCTCGTCAACGGCCACAAGGGCACGGCGGCGGCGGGGCAGGTCATCGAGGCGTTTGGCAAGTTCCTCATCGGCGGCGATTACGTCGTCGGGCTGTTCGTCTTCGCGATCCTGCTGATCATCAATCTCGTCGTCGTCACCAAGGGGGCGGGGCGGGTGTCGGAGGTGTCGGCGCGCTTCACCCTCGACGCGATGCCGGGCAAGCAGATGGCGATCGACGCCGACCTCAACGCCGGGCTGCTGACCGCCGACGAGGCCCGCACCCGCCGCGCCGACGTCGCGACCGAGGCCGACTTCTACGGCTCGATGGACGGCGCGTCGAAGTTCGTGAAGGGAGATGCGGTCGCCGGGCTGCTGATCCTCGGCATCAACATCGCCGGGGGGCTGATCCTCGGCATGTTCCGCCACGGCCTGTCGATCGGCGATGCGGCGTCGATCTACCTGCTCCTCGCGATCGGCGACGGCCTCGTCGCGCAGATCCCGGCGCTATTGCTGTCGATCGCCGCCGCGATGATCGTCACGCGCGTCTCGTCGAGCCTCGACCTCGCCGGCCAAGTCACCAGCCAGTTCGCCAGCGCGCGCGCGTGGACCCCGATCGCGGGGATCATGGGGCTGCTCGCGTTGCTCCCGGGGATGCCGCACCTGATCCTCCTCGCCGCGACCGCGATCGCTGGGACGCTTGCGTGGAAATTGTCGCGGCCCAAGCCGGTCGCCCTGCCGGTCGAGGCGCCGCGAAGCGCCGACGCGGCGATCGACTGGAGCGACGTCGCCGATACCGCGACCGTCGGGCTCGACCTCGGCTACGGCCTGATCGGCATGGTCGACGAGAAGACCGGGCCGCTGATGGCGCGGATCACCGGCATCCGCCGCCAGTTGTCGAAGGCGCTCGGCTTCGTCGTGCCGCTGGTCCGGGTCCGCGACAGCATCGCGCTCGGGCCGTTCACCTACCGCATCCTGATCGACGGCGTCGTCATGGCTGAGGACGAAGTGTTCCCCGAAGACCTGCTCGCGCTCGAAGCCGGGCCGATCGACGTGGCCGTCCCCGGGCGGGTGTGCAAGGACCCGAGCTTCGGCCTCGACGCGCGCTGGATCGACCCTGCCGAGCGCGATCTCGCGACCGGAGCGGGCTATACCGTCGTCGATCCGTCGACCGTCATCGGCACGCACCTCAACCATATCCTGACGGTGCAGGCGCATCTGCTGCTCGGTCAGGACGAGACGCAGAAGCTGCTCGACACGCTCGCCGAGGCGCACCCGCAGCTCGTCGCGGGGCTGGTGCCGAAGCTGCTGCCGCTGGCGACGGTGACCGCGGTTCTCCAGCGGTTGCTCGAGGAGGGCGTGCCGATCCGCGATGTGCGGCGGACGATCGGCAGCCTCGCCGCGGTCGCCTCGCGGACGAGCGACCCCGCCGAACTCGCTGAACTTGTTCGGACCGGGTTGGGCGGCGCGATCGTCCAGACGCTGTGCGGCCTCCGCGAACCGCTGCTCGCGATCACCTTCGACTCGGCGCTCGAGGACCTGCTCGCGGCGGCGGTACGGGCCGGCCCGGGATCGCTCTACCCGTTCGAGCCGGCGCTTGCCGCGCGCGTCGTGGCGGCGGTCCGCGATGCCGCCGCGCCGCTCGCCGCCGCCGCTGCGCGCTTCGCGGTCGTCACCACGCCGCTGCTGCGCCGCCCGGTCTACGGCCTGCTCAAGGGGCACCTCCCCGAAGGCTGCGCGGTGCTGTCGATCCACGAAATCCCCGACGCCAAGACCGTCGACGTCACCGCCGTCGTCGGCGGTCCCCCAACAGGAGCCTGAACATGGACGCACGCCTTGGGCTCGAAATGGGCGTCTACGCCCCCGCGCGCTTGGTCCGCACCGACCCCGAACGGCTGGTGCAAAGCCACCTCGGCCTCGTCCGCAAGATCGCGTGGCACGTCCATGCCCGGGTTTCGAGCGCGATCGAGGTCGAGGACCTCATCCAGATCGGCATGATCGCGCTGATCGAGGCGGCGCGCGGCTTCGAGGATCGGGGTCACGCCGCCTTCGCCACCTATGCCACCGTCCGGGTGCGCGGGTCGATGATCGACCAGTTGCGCAAGTCGGCGACTTTGGTCCGTTCGGCGATCCGGCGGCGGCGCGAATTCGGCATCGCGCGGGCGTCGCTCGAAGGGCTGCTCGGGCGTCCCGCGACCGACGAGGAGATGGCCGAGCGGGTCGAGATGACGATCGAGGCGTACCGGACCGCGGCGAACGCGACGCATGCAGTCCGCTACGAGTCGATCGACGACGTCTATTCGGACCACAGCGAGTGGTTCGCCGACGACACCCCGAGCGCGTTCGACGCCCTCGCGCGCGGTGATCTCAAGCGTGCGATCAGCACGGCTGTGGGCAATCTGCCCGAACGCGAGGCACTGGTGCTCCAGCTTTATTATGTCGAGGAAATGAACCTCGAGGAGATCGGGCAGGTGCTCGACGTCGGCGCGGCGCGGGTCTGCCAGATCAAGAAATCGGCGCTCGACAAGCTCCGCGTCAAGCTCAGCGGTTTCGACTCCTAGTGCGGCGCGACGAGCCCGACAGCGTGGAGGACGACCGCCTCGGCGATCATCACGACGAGCCAATAGCCGCATTCGGCGGCGACGGCGCCCGCCGTAATGCCGCGTGAGCGCAGGCTGACGACCGCGGCGGGAACGACGAAGCCGATCCAGATGACGACCGCGCTGCCGATCGCCATGACCCATGCCCCGGCCTTGGGCGGCGCGAGGATCAGTGCCCCGGCGAGAATCGCGGTCAGCCATGCCTCGGCGATGAAGGCGGTGATCGTCAGGCCGAGCGCGGTCCGCCCGCGCCGTCCCGCCGCCGCGTGGTACGCCGCGCCGACCGCGAGGCCGACCAGCGTCGCGACGATAATCTGCCAGCCATTCTGGACGATGTAGATCATGCCGCTCTCCGCCGCGTGGTGCGGGCCGGAGAATGCGCCGCGATGCGCGACGCCGCCAGTGGTCTAACGCCGCGCTCGGCGCGGAGCCGCGGTCAGCCGCCGGCGGCGCGGACCAGGGCGGCCATCACCGCGCCGAAGCCGACGACGACGCCGAGATAGATGGCGATGCACACCGCCGCCGAGCCCGTGCCACTCACGGGGGCCAGGCGAAACAGATCGCGTGGCGTCGCGAAGAGTGACGAACGCATTTCAGGGTCGATCATGTCCAGTCTCCAGCGCGCGGGTCAGCCGCGCAACGCGTCGATCACGGCGACGACCGGGACCATCAGCGCAGCCGCGCCAAGGATGGTCAGCGACGCCGATGTGGCGCAGCGGTCGATCAGGCATGGCCGATCGCTGCGCGCGCCATCCGCCGGGTGAGTAATGTGCCGCTTCGCCACGCGAAGGCCTCCGTTGACCGTCGCGACGACACCGCGACCATCGGGATATGGGACTTCCGCGCATTGGCTTGCCATGCGGGAAGCCGTCCGGCGCATAAGAACGGTGTATAGATCGCCGGTAGCGCTTGCCTGCGATGCACCGGTCGCGCTTAGCTCGCCGATAATGGTGCTCGACGATCTCGAACAAATCGGGCTGCTGCTGTTCGTCGCGGCGGTGGTCGCGATCGCGGCGCAGCGGCTGCGGCTGCCGTACAGCGTCGGCCTCGTCGCGGCGGGCATCGGGCTCGCGGTAGCACCGCTCCACCTCGACCTCAAGCTGTCGCGCGAGCTGATCTTCTCGATCTTCCTGCCGCCGATCGTGTTCGAGGCGGCGCTCAACCTTCACTGGAACGATCTCCGTCGCAACGCGCCGCTGCTCGCGGTGCTGGCGAGCGCCGGCGTGATCGTCGCGGCAATCGTCGTCGCGGCGGGAATGCATGCGTTTGCGGGCTGGAGCTGGGCGGCAGCGGCGCTGTTCGGTGCGCTGATCGCCGCGACCGACCCGGTGTCGGTGATCGCGACGTTCAAGAACGTGACGATCGATCCGCGGCTCCATTTGCTGGTCGAGGGCGAGAGCCTGCTCAACGACGGCACCGCCGCAGTCGCCTTTGCCGTCGTCCTCGCGGTCGCCGGCGGGCAGCACGCCGATCCCAGCGCGGTCGGCTGGCTCGTGCTGCGGATGGTCGCCGGGGGGATCGCGTGCGGGGTCGCGGTCGCGGTCGGACTATTGCTGATTGCCGGGCGAACCAAGGACGTCCTCGTCGAGCTGACGTTGACGACGCTGATCGCGTACGGCTCGTTCCTTCTCGCCGACGCCGGTGGCATGTCGGGGGTACTCGCGGCGCTGACGGCGGGGATCATCGTCGGCAATTCGGGAACGATCGGGGCGATCTCGGACACTAGTCGCGCGTCGCTGGTCAACTATTGGGCGTATGTCGCCTTCCTCGCCAACTCGCTGATCTTCCTGCTGATCGGCGCGCAGATCGCCCGCCAGCCTTTCACCGACGTCGTTGTCCCGGCGGGGATCGCGATCGTCATCGTCCTCGTCGGGCGCGCGGTGGCGATCTACGGCCTGTCGGGATTGTTCGCGTGGAGCCGCCAGCGCGTCGAGTTGCGCCACCAGCACGTCCTCGTCTGGGGCGGCCTGCGCGGCGCGCTCGCGCTCGGGCTCGTCTTCGGGCTTCCGCTCGACCTGCCCGGCCGCGCGCAGATCGTCACGGTCGCCTTCGCCGTGGTGGCGTTCTCGATCGTCGTTCAGGGGCTGACGATGACCCCTCTGCTGCGCTGGCTGCGGCTGATCGGCGAGCCCGCGACCGGGTGAAGGTCACACATGTCGGCACGACGACCGGGTTTTTCGCGCGTCGTGCCGCGTAAAGGTTACACAAGTCCACACGACGACCGGGTTTTCACGGCGAATGAAATTTGGCGATTTGCAAAAAATTAAGGCGCTGACGGTGTTTCGCGCCACCGACGCTGACAATGAGAAAGAGCGAAAAGAAGCGAATACGCGCCGACTCGAACACACGAGCATACCCCATCGCCGCCCCTGTAGGACAGCGGTATCGCTATCCCGCGAGCGCCTCGACCTTGGCGCTGAGTTCGAGCCAGCGCTCCTCGGCCTTGGCCTGCTTCTTCCGCGTCGCTTCGGCTTCGGCGTTGATCCGGTCGAACTTCTTCGGATCGCGGGCGTAGAGCGCGGGGTCGGCGAGCGCAGCTTCGGCAGCGGCGATTGCCTTCGACATCGTCTCGATCTCGGCCGGGAGCCCGTCGAGTTCGCGCTGCTCGATATACGTCAGCTTGACCGACTTGCGCGGGCCGCTCGCCGCCGCGGCCTTCGCCTGCGCGGCGGGGGAGCGCGCGAGCAGGGCGACGCCGTCGCGCTTCGCCTCCCAGTCCGAATAGCCGCCCGCGACGACATCGGCCTTGCCCGACCCGTCGAGGACGACGACCGCGGTCACCGTGCGGTCGAGGAAGTCGCGGTCGTGGCTGACGATCAGCACGGTCCCGGCGTAATCGGCGATGACCTCCTGCAACAGGTCGAGGGTTTCGAGGTCGAGATCGTTGGTCGGCTCGTCGAGGATCAGCAGGTTCGAGACGCGGGCGAACTCGCGCGCCAGCAGCAGCCGCGATTGCTCGCCGCCGGAGAAGGTCTCGATCTTCGCGTCGAGGACGCCGGGGTCGAACAGGAAGTCCTTGAGATAGCCTGCGACATGCTTGCGGACGCCGCCGACATCGACCCAGTCGCCGCCGTCGGCGATGATCTGGCGGATGGTCTGGCCCGGGACCAGCCGGGCGCGCTTTTGGTCGATCAGGATTGCCTCGATCGACTTGGCGCGGCGGATGCGGCCCGAGTCGGGGGCGATCTCGCCGGTCAGCAGGCGGAGGAGGGTGGTCTTGCCGGTGCCGTTCGGGCCGATCACGCCGATCCGGTCGCCACGCTGGACGCGGAGCGACAGGTCGTTGATGATCGTCCGCTCGCCGAAGGTCTTGGTGACGTGCTCGGCGTCGATGACGACCTTGGTCTTGGCGTCGTCGGTGACCATCGCCAGCTTGGCGACGCCGACCGGGCCGGTCATCGACTTGCGCAACTCGCGCATCTCGCCGAGCTTCGACAGCCGCCCCTGGTTGCGCTTGCGGCGTGCGGTGACGCCGCGCTGGAGCCAGTGGAGTTCGGCGCGGAGCTGGTTGTCGAGCTTGTCGGCGGTCTTCGCCTCCTCGGCGGCAACGGTCTCGGTCCACGCCTCGAAGCCGCCGAAGCCGATTTCGGCTCGGCGGATCGTCCCGCGGTCGAGCCACAGCGACGACTTCGTCAGCCGCGACAGGAACATGCGGTCGTGGCTGATCGCGACGAACGCGCCGCGGAAACGCTGGAGATACGTTTCGAGCCATTCGATCGCGGCGATGTCGAGGTGGTTGGTCGGCTCGTCGAGCAACAGTACCTCGGGGTCCTGCGCCAGCGCGCGGGCGATCGCGGCGCGGCGCTTCTCGCCGCCGCT
>JAYTTV010000192.1:0-19012 GCA_043745075.1 Sphingomonadaceae bacterium | reverse complement strand
TACTATAGTGATTCTCAAGAAAGCTCAATGGAAATCACTTTACAATGATTCGAACATCATCGTGTCTACTTCGCTCATCACGAACGCTCACCATATGTTACTAGTCGTGCCACATGTTTTGCTTTTTCCGCGCGAATTGATTGAGCGCGGCGGGCGCATGGCCTATCGGTCCGCTGACCTTTGCGGAGCTGCCTCATGCCTTTCTTCTCGATCGCCATCGACCGCATCCAGCCGTCGCCGACGCTCGCCGTCACCCGCCGCGCGCTCGAACTCAAGGCAGCCGGGCACGACGTCATCGGGCTCGGCGCGGGCGAACCCGACTTCGACACGCCCGATTTCGTCAAGGAGGCGGCGATCGCCGCGATCCGCGCCGGGCAGACCAAGTACACCGCGGTCGACGGCACCCCCGAACTGAAGGACGCGATCCGCGCCAAGTTCCTGCGCGACAACGGGCTGACCTATGGGGCCGACCAGATCACGGTCAACTCAGGCGGCAAGCACACGATCTTCAACGCGATGATCGCGACGCTCGACCCCGGCGACGAGGTCGTCATCCCCGCGCCGTACTGGGTCAGCTACCCCGACATCGTGTTGCTTGCGGGGGCGACGCCGGTGATCGTGCCGTGCGGCAGCGAAGCCGCGTACAAGATGACCCCGGAACAGCTCGACGCCGCGATAACGCCCAAGACCAAGTGGCTGATCTTCAACTCGCCGTCGAACCCGACCGGGGCGGCGTACACGCACGCCGAACTCCGCGCGATCGCCGACGTGCTGGTGCGCCACCCCCACGTCTGGGTCCTCGCCGACGACATGTACGAGCACATCGTCTATGACGACTTCGAATTCGCCACGCTCGCGCAGGTCGAACCGGCGCTGTACGAGCGCACGCTGACGGTCAACGGCGCGTCGAAGGCGTATGCGATGACCGGCTGGCGGATCGGGTTCGCCGGTGGCCCGGCCCCGCTGATCAAGGCGATCGCCAAGATCCAGTCGCAGTCGACGTCGAACCCGTGCTCGATCTCGATGGCGGCGACGGTCGCGGCGCTCAACGGCGACCAGTCGTTCCTCATCGAGCGCAACGCCGCGTTCAAGATCCGCCGCGACCTCGTCGTCGCCGGGCTGAATGCGATCCCCGGGCTCCACTGCCCGACGCCGGAGGGCGCATTCTACGTCTACCCCGACTGCGCCGGGCTGATCGGGCAGACGACCCCCGACGGCAAGGTGCTGACCGACGACGAGGCAGTCACCGCCTACCTGCTCGACACCGAGGGAGTCGCTGTCGTCCAGGGCGCGGCGTTCGGCGGCTCACCCGCCTTCCGCATCAGCTACGCGACGAGCGACGCGCTGCTGACCGAGGCGTGCAAGCGGATCGCGCGGGCGGTCGACGCGCTGCGCTAGCGCGGTCCACGCTAGCCTGCGGCGGATTAGGACCGCCGCGGGCGGTACGCTAAAGGCTAGCGATTCGGCGCTCGGCTGCGGCCTTGCCGTGCAGCGCGCCGAGCCGGCCCGGTGCGAGCACCAAAGCGGCGTTATAAGCAGCCAACGCCTCGCGCGGCTTGCCGACGACGAGGTACAGGTCGCCGAGCTGTTCGCGCGCCGGGACGATCGGCCCCGGTGTGAGCGGGAGTTTCTCGAGCCCATCCTCCTCGTCGGCGGCGGCGGTCATCGTCGCCACCGCGGCGGCCGCGTCGCCGGTCGCCGCGAACCGCCACGCCTGCGCCGACTTGAGCAGCGCATCGGTCTGCGCCATCCAATAGCCGTCGTTCGCCACCCGCAGCGCTTCACGGCACGCCGCGAGCCCGGCGATGTCGGCGTCCGCCGAACCCGGAGTCGCGGCGCGCAGCCGGCCCAGCGCGCGCGCCCACCACACCATCGCCGCGACCTGCGGCCCGGACCCGGCGATCGGGGTCAGCTGCGCCGCGGTCGCCCAGTCGCGGGTCTCGACCGCCAGCCGCACCGGCATCGCGTTGCCGGCATAGCCGATCTTGAAGCCGGTGCCGGGCGGCAGCGTCATCGCCCTGAGCGCCGCGACCTCGCGCGCGGCATCGGCGGTCCGGCCGCGCTGGAGATAGGCATAGGTCAGATAGTCCATCGCGTGCAGCGCCTCGCCGACGTCGCCCTGCGCAAGGCCGGCATCGCGCGCCGCGATGTTCGACGCGATCGAGTCGTCCCACAGCCCGAGCCGCGTGAAGATGTGCGACGGCATGTGCAGCGCATGCGGCGCCGACGGCGCGATCGTCGCGTACAGCCGCGCCGCGGGCAGGCCGCGCTGCGCCAGCTCGGCGCTGTCGTACGCGTGGATCAGATAATGCGGGACGCCGGGGTGTTCGGGCTGGCGCTGCCAGATCGGCTCGAGGATGTCGGCGGCGTGCTTCTGACGGACATGCGCATGATCGGTCGGTGCCGCCGTGGCGATCAGCGACAGCGCGTAGAATGTCGCGATCTCGTCGTCGGCGGGATAGTCGTGCGCCACCGTCGCCATCGCATCGGAGTATCGCATCGCGCGGACCGCCGCCGGGACCTCGCCCGCGTCGGCGTAATAGGTGCCGAGCGCGGCGATGAGCGCGCGTTCACGCGGCGTGCCCGTCGTCATCGCCGCCGCCTGCCCGATTTCGGCGACGCCGGCGGCGAGGGCGGGACCGGCCGGCACCTCCCACAGCTGATGATAATACGTCATCGCCCGGCCCCAGTGCGCCATCGCGCAATTCGGGTCGCGCGCGGCGACATCGGCGAACCCCGCGTCGGCGTCCTCGTAGGTGAACGAATGCAGCAGCGCGACGGCGCGGTCGAACGCCGGCGTCACCGCCCGCGCGCAGCTCGTCTGGAGGTGCGTCGTGCCGAGATGCTCGGGCGCCGGATGGTGATGATGCTCCTCCTGCGCGCGGGCCGCCGTCGCGAGCGCGAGCGCAATCGGGATGAAGGTCAGATAACGGCGCATCACACCCCCGGCATTGCTTCGGGCGGAGACTGGCGGAACCCGGACTTTTCGGCAAGGCGGACGCGCCCGGTCGCACGGACCAGGCGCGTCGTTCGGTTGACCTTACCCGAACATCGTGTTGACCATCGCGAAGGTCGCCGCATAGGTCCCCGTCGCCTCGGCATCGCGCAGCGGGCGGCAGCGGTCGACGATGACTTCGCCGGTCGCGCCGCCGGTGATGATCGCCATCGTCTCGGCGATGAACTCAGGCAGCGGCATGGCGTGCGGGTCGGTCGCCTGCTGCGGCCCGCCGAGCTCGGTCTGGACGTACGGCGGGGCGATCTCGAGCACCTCGATCGACGTCGCCTTGAGCTGTTCGCGCAGCGATTCGCTGTACGAATGCAGCATCGCCTTGGTCGCGCTGTACGTCGGCGACGACGCGAGCGGGACGAACGCGAGGCCCGACGTGACGTTGAGGATCGTCGCCGACGGCTGGGCGAGCAGATGCGGCAGCAGCGCCGCGGTCAGCCGGATCGGCCCGAGGACATTGGTCGCGATCGTCGCCTCGGCATCGGTGACATCGCCGTCGACGAGCTTTTCGACGCGCGCGATCCCGGCGTTGTTGATCACCGCGTCGAGCGCGGGGAAGTCGCGGAGCAGCGCGGGGACGACCGCCGCGATCGACGCGGGGTCGGCGACGTCGAGCTCGATCGCGGTGATGCCCGGGTGCGCCGCGACGACGTCGTCGAGCGCGCTCCGCCGCCGCCCGGCGACGATGACGGTGTTGCCGTTGGCAGCGAAGGCCTCGGCGAGCCCGCGCCCGATGCCGCTGCCGCCGCCGGTGATGAGGATGGTGTTGCCGCTGGTTTTCATGGGGACGTTCTCCTTGTCCTGTCCCAGATAGGCACCCACTTGCGAAAGGAAAGAAGGCACCCGAACGCGCCATACTAACCCGAGGGATACCATGACCGAGCCCGCCGCCGACCCCGCCGACAAGTTGATCGGCACCGACCCCGAACTCGACGCGCTGGTCACCGCGATCATTGGGCGCGTCGCCGACAAATGGACGATGCTCGTCATCGAGACGCTCGACGTCCACGGGCGGATGCGCTTCACCCGGCTGAGCGACGCGATCGGCGGGATCAGCCAGAAGATGCTGACCAAGACGCTGCGCGCGATGGAGGCCGACGGGCTGGTGACGCGCACCCTCCACCCCGTCGTCCCGCCGCGCGTCGACTACGAACTGACCCCGCTCGGCCGCAGCCTTGGCGAGGCGTTCTGCGGCGTGTGGACATGGGCCGAGGCGAACCGCGCGACGATCATCGCCGCGCGGGAGGCGTTTGCGGGGAAGACATCGCCGGACGGTGGAGACGCCTAGGCGAGCACCTCGACCGCGTGGATCGCCAGTCCGATCAGGCCGCCGATGACGGTGCCGTTGATGCGGATATACTGGAGGTCGCGCCCGACCGCCTGTTCGAGCTTGTCGGTCACGGTGCCCGCGTCCCACGAGCGGATCGTGTCGCTGACCAGCCGGACGACGCTCGCGCCATAGGTCGCGACGACGCTGACGACCGCGCGGCGGGCGAGGGTGTTGAGCGCGTCGGCGAGGACCGGGTTGGCGGTGATGACCCCGCCCAGTTCGGCGGCGAAGCGCGAGGTGGTCTCGGCGCGCTTCTCGCTGCCCGCCCCCCCACTGCCAGAACGCGCGCCGTCCGCCAGGAAGCCCTTGATCGTGTCCCACAGCGACGCGAACAGCCCGGCGGTCGCGGGCGAATCGAGCAGGTCGAGCTTGGCCGCCTCGACCTTGATCGCGACGCTGCTGCCCGGGTTCTGCAGGTCGGTCGACAGCCGCGTCAGCCAGCCGGTGATCGCGATGCGGTCGGGGTGTTCGCGGCCGAGCCCGGCGTTGACCGGCGGTGCGGGGAGCGCGACGGCCTGCGCGCCGAGCCGGGCGGGGGCCTCGAGCGCGGCGCGGCGCTCGCGGAAGTCGGACATCACCGCCTCGCGGTCGCGGCGGGCGTGGACCGTCGCGGCGTCGGACATCGCCAGCAGCCGCGCACGGACCGCGTCGATGATCCCGGTCGAGATCTTCTCGTCGACCCACGCCGGGACCCATTTGCCCGATCGCTCGGCGACCGCGGCGTGGATATCGGCTTCGTGGGTGTCGAGCAGGTCGAGCCCGGCGATGACCGCGCGCTCGATCACCGCTTCGTGACGGCCATCGGCGACGAGGCTGCCGAGGAAGCGCCCGATCGCCGGGGAGACCGCCGTCGTCCGCAACTGGTCGGTGACGGTGACCGCTAGCAACTGCGCGACGACCTCGTCGTCGAGCGCGCCGACGAAGCGCGCGACGAGCCCGGCCAGCGCGCGCCGCAGCCGCCCGGTCGGTCCCGCGCGCCCCGCCTCCCCCGGCGTCGTCAGCCATCGCGCGAGCCCGGCGGCGACGTCGAACCCCTCCATCCGCCGCGCCATCACCGCCGGGGTCAGGAAATTATCCTTGAGGAAGGCGGCGAGGCTGTCGCCGATCCGGTCCTTGTTGGTCGGGATGATCGCGGTATGCGGGATCGGCAGTCCAAGCGGGTGGCGGAACAGCGCGGTCACCGCGAACCAGTCGGCGAGCCCGCCGACGAGCGACGCCTCGGCAAACGCGCGCAGATAGCCGAGCCCGGCAACGTCGGGATATGCCCCGCGCGCCCATGACGCGAAGGCGAAGACGCCCGCCATCCCCACCAGCAACAGCGTCGCCAGCAACCGCATGCGGTGGAATGGGGTCGAGGGAAGGACGAACGGCGTGAAGGCCATCCTGTCCTAACTCATTCCGCCGGTTGCGGTGCCACCGGGCGCGATCCAACATGCGGGTCCGACACGACATCGGCCTCGTTGAACACGCCTCCGATCCGCCGCCCGATCCACTTCTCCATGTCGTCGGCGATGGTGAAGGCGGCGGGGACGATGATCAGTGTCAGGATCGTCGACAGCGTGATGCCGCCGATCACCGCGACGCCCATCGGCTGGCGGAACGAGCCGTCGCTGCCGATCGACAGTGCGACCGGCATCATGCCCGCGACCATCGCGACCGAGGTCATCACGATCGGCTGGGCACGCTTGCGCCCTGCGTCGAGGATCGCCTCGACCCGGTCGATTCCCATCCGCATCTCCTCGATCGCGAAGTCGATCAGCAGGATCGAGTTCTTGGCGACGACGCCGAGCAGCATCAGCAGCCCGATGCAGACCGGCAGCGAGAACGCCATGCCGGTGATCAGCAGGGCGATCACCGCGCCGAGCGGCGCGAGGAACAGCGACGCCATGTTGACGAACGGCGGCAGCACGCGGCGGTAGAGCAGGACGAGGACGGCGAACACCAGCAGCACCCCGGCGACGAGCGCGGTGATGAAGTTGACGAACAGCTCGCCGATCCACTCCTGGTCGCCGACCGCGACCTGCTTGACACCTTGGGGCAGGTTCTTGAACTCGGGCAGGTCGTGGATCGCGTTGGTCGCGTCGCCGCTCTGGGCACCCGGCGCGAGGCTGGCGACGAGTGCGATGCGGCGCCCCTGGTTGTAGCGGCGGATCTTCACCGCGCCCTCGCCGAAGCCGATGTCGGCGAGCACCTTCAACGGCACCGACGGCCCGGTCAGCTGCGCCACCGAGGTCGGCACCGGCAGGTTGCGGATCGTCTCGAGGTCGTTGCGCGCGTTGTCCGGAAGCTGGACGCGGATCGGAATCTGCCGGTCGCTCAGCGAGAACTTGGCGAGGTTCTGCGGCACGTCGCCGATCGTCGCGATGCGGATCGTCTGGCTCAGCGCCTGGACCGAAACGCCCATCTGCGCGGCGAGGTCGAAGTGCGGCTTGATGACGATCTCAGGTCGCTGGAGGTCGGCGTCGATGTGCGCGTCACGCAGCGACGGCAGCCGCTTCATGCCCTTGATGACCGATTCAGCCGCCTTGTGGAGCGTCAGCGGGTCGTCGCCGACGAGCATCACGGTGATGTCGTAGCCGCCGAAGCCGCCGGTCTGCGACTGGAAATTGACCCGCGCATCGGGCAGCGCGCGCAGCGCCGGGGCCATGTCGCGCTCGAAGCCGACGGTCGACAGCGTGCGCTTGGCGCGCGGGACGAGCGTGACCTGGAGATTGGCGAAGCGGACCTCGTCGCTCTGGCCGACCGATTCGAGGACCGATTCGACCTCGGGCCGGGCGCGGAGCAGCGCGGTCGCCTGCGCCGAGACGCGCTTGACGTCGTCGAGGCGGACGCCGGGGGCCATCTCGATCGTCACCTGCGACTGGCCGGTGTCGCGCGGCGGCTGGAACGCGACCGGGAGCTGCATGCCGAGGTAGATCGTCAGCGCGAAGGCGAAGACACCGCCGCCGACGGTCATCCAGCGATGCCGGATCGACCAGCGCAGGAACGCGATGTAGCGCATCATCACCGGGCCCTTGCCGTGCGGCTGGACGCCGTGCGGGCGGAGAAAATATGCGGCGCACAGCGGGGTGATCAGCCGCGCGACGAGCAGCGACATCAGCACCGCGATGACGACGGTCAGGCCGAACTGCTTGAAATACTGGCCAGAAATACCCGGCATCAGCGCGACCGGCAGGAACACCGCGACGATCGCCATCGTCGTCGCGACGACCGCGAGACCGATCTCGTCGGCGGCGTCCATCGATGCCTGCCACGGCGTCTTGCCCATCCGCATGTGCCGGACGATGTTCTCGATCTCGACGATCGCGTCGTCGACGAGGATGCCCGCGACGAGGCTCAGCGCGAGTAGGCTGATGCCGTTCAGGGTAAAGCCGAGCGCGTTCATGAAGAAGAACGCCGGGATGCACGACAGCGGGATCGCGATCGCCGAGATCAATGTCGCGCGCCAGTCGCGCAGGAAGAAGAACACGACGACGACGGCGAGGAACGCGCCTTCGAACAGCGACTGGATCGACGAGCGATATTGCTCGCGCGTGTGTTTGATCTCGTCGTCGATCAGGTCGATGTGCGCCTTGGGATTTTCCTTGGCGATCTTGGCGATCTCGGCCTCGACCTTGTCCATCGTCTGGACTTCGGAGGCATGGGCCGCCTTTTGCACCGTAAAGAGCGTCGTCTCGCGGCCGTTGTTGCGCGTCATCGTGCGCTGTTCGGCCGCGCCGTCGCGAACCGTCGCGACGTCGCCGAGGCGGACGGTACGATTGGCCGAGATCGCGATCTGGGTGTTCGCCAGCGTCATCGCGGTCTGCGCGCCGCCGAGGACGCGAACCGCCTGCTCGGCGCCCGCGACTTCGGTCCGCCCGCCGGTCGCGTCGACGTTGAGCGCGCGCACGGTGTTGTTGATCTGCGCTGCGGTGACGCCGTACGCCTGCAGCTTGACCGGATCGAGGTCGATGCGGATCTCGCGATCGACGCCGCCCGAGCGATTGACGCCGCCGACCCCGGGGATCGACAGCAGCCGCTTGGTGACGACGTTGTCGACGAACCAGCTGAGCTGCTCGAGCGTCATGTCGGTCGTCGTCACCGACCACGTGCCGTACGGGCCGGTAAAGTCCTGCCGCTGGACCTGCGGCTCGAGGATGCCGTCGGGCAGGTCGGAGCGGATCTTGGCGACCGCGTCGCGGACGTCGCTGACCGCGCGGTCGACCGGCGTGCCGATGGCGAATTCGATGTTGGTCCCCGACACGCCTTCGACCGCGTACGAGGTGATGTGCTCGGCCCCGGCGACCGAGGCGACCGCACCCTCGATCTTCTGGGTGATCTGCTTTTCCATCTCGGTCGGCGCCGCGCCGGGCTGGTTGACGATGACCGAGACGAGCGGGAAGGTGATGTCGGGCTGGTCGTTGATCGCCATGCCGTTGAAGCTGACGATGCCGAGGAACGTCAGGATCAGGAACAGCACGATCGGGAACGTCGGGTTCCGGATCGCCCAGCTTGAGATATTCCGCATCTCAGTTCGCTCCGGTATCCGAGGACACGACCGGCTTGACCTTCTCGCCCGGCTGGAGGAACGCGCCCGCGCTCTGGACGACCTTCTCGGTGCCGTTGAGCCCCGACATGATGCTCATCCCGTCGATCGAGACGTCGCCGACCTTGACGTTGCGCCGCGTGATGACGCCGTCCGCCCCGACGACATAGACGAAGCTGCCGGTGTCGTCGACCATCACCGCCGACTGCGGCAGGACGGGACGCGTTGCCGCACCCGCCGCGATCGT
Organism: Sphingomonadaceae bacterium; assembly: GCA_043745075.1. Lineage (GTDB taxonomy): Bacteria > Pseudomonadota > Alphaproteobacteria > Sphingomonadales > Sphingomonadaceae > Polymorphobacter_B. Next base: position 9,903 of record JAYTTV010000192.1, on the reverse strand, counting down.
CGCGTTGGCGAAGGCGCCGACGCGCAAACCCGGGGCGTAGGCGAGCGCGATTCGCGCGACACCCTGGCGGCTGCCCGAGTCGATCACCGGGTCGAGCAGCCAGATGCGGCCGTGGTAATCGGTCGTCGAGCCGACCGGGCGGACGTTCGCCGCCAGCCCGACCTTCAATCGCGCCATGTCCTGTTCGGCGACGAGCGCGCGCATTTCGAGGATGCCGTCCTCGGCGATGCGGAACAGGCTGTTCGACCCCGAGCCGACGATCTGCCCGGTTTCGACGTTGCGCATCAGCACGAGCCCTGCGGAGGGGGCGCGGACGTCGAGACGCTGCATCCGCGCCTGCATCTCGCCGAACTGTGCCTCGGCGACCTTGACCTTGGCGTTCATGCCGTCGCGCGTCGCGGTCTTCAGGTCGATGTCGGCCTTGGAGATGAAGCCCTTGTCGACGAGCTTCGCCGCGCGGTCGAGGTTCGACTGGGCGAGCGCGGCGTCGGCCTTGGCCGAGCGGATGCCCGCCGCCATCGACGCGACCTGCTGCGCCTGGACCGACGAATCGATTCGCGCGAGGACCTGCCCCTTGCGGACGGTCTGGCCGGCGTCGACGAGCACCGCGGTGACGAGCCCGCCCTCGCCGTTGACCCCGACGACCGAATCATGCCGCGCGGCGATGCTGCCGGTCGCGGTGACCTGGTCGGCGACCGCGCGCTGCCCCGGCACGACGACGGTGACGGTCGGCAGGACCGCGGCGGCGGCGGGCGCCTCCGCCTTCTTGCCGCGACCGAGCACCGCCCAGGCGATGCCTGCGACAACGAGGACCGCGATGACGATGAGCAGCGGCCGGAGCCAGCGGCGGCGCGGCGGGGCATCGTCCAGCCGGGCGTCGAACGGCTCCGCCGTGGTCGTATCGCCGAGCTGCATGTGCATATTCATGCCCGTCACTATCCCCGCCCGCATCGCGCAACTGTATTATGCTTGTAACGCACCCATGCGCCGCGTCAACTCCCTTACAAGTATTCGGGATCGTTGCGAAGCCGTCGCGAAACGTCTATCGCGCCGTCATAATTTGGAGAGCGACATGCCCGAACATGGCTTCATCGGCTGGATCGTCGTCGGGCTGATCGTCGGCGCGATCGCCAAGATTTTTACCCCGGGGCCGTCGGGGTGCATCGCGACGATCCTGATCGGCATCGCCGGATCACTGTTCGCGGGCTGGGCGGGATCGCACTGGTTTCATCTGTACCGCGACGGCAGCGCCCCGGGCCTGATCGCCTCGGTCCTCGGCGCGATCGTGCTGCTCGCGGTCGCGCGGCTGGTCACCGGGCGCAACTGATCGTTGCGGCGGCGTTCATGTTGGCCAACCTACACCGCGTCATCCCCGCGAAGGCGGGGACCCATCACCCCGACAGTGTGGGTGACGGGTCCCCGCCTTCGCGGGGATGACGATTTGAATTGAGGACCGACCCATGATCCGCCACCTGCTCGCCGCCGCCGCAGTACTCACCGCCGTGCCCGCCTTCGCCGACAACGGTCCCAAGGTCCCGACGCTGACCGTCAGCGCCGAGGGCCACACCAACCGCGCGCCCGATGTCGCCGACCTCAACGGTGGGGTCGTCACCACCGCGGCGACCGCCGCCGCCGCGATGGCAGCGAACGCGAGCCAGATGAGCGCGGTCGTCGCGGCGGTCCGCAAGGCCGGGATCGCCGAGCGCGACATCCAGACCAGCGGGCTCAGCCTCGCGCCGCAGTACAAGTATCAGGACAACCAGCCGCCGGCGCTGACCGGCTATCAGGCGACGAATTCGGTATCGCTGCGCGTTCGCAACCTCAACGACGCCGGGCGGCTGGTCGATGCGCTCGTCGCTGCCGGGGCGAACCAGATCAGCGGGCCGAACTTCCGCGTCGATGCCGCCGACGCCGCGCTCGACGAGGCGCGCGTGTCCGCGGTCGCCACCGCCCGCGCCCGCGCCGATCTGTATGCCAAGGCCGCGGGGCTCCACGTCAAGCGCATCGTCTCGATCTCCGAGAGCGGCGGCGAAGGCCCGGTGATCCGCCCGATGGCGATGATGGCGCGCGCAAAGGTCGCGGACTCGACCCCGGTGGTCCCGGGCGAGGTGTCGCTCGCGATCACGGTCAACATCGTGTTCGAGCTCGAATAGTCAGGCGATCAGCATTCCCGGCGGCGGGATGCGCGCGATGAAGTGGCCCAGCACGCCCTTCGGCCATAGGTCGAACGGCACCTCGCCGTCGGCGGTCGCGGCATAGGCGGCAGCGAAGGCGAGGATGTCGCGGGCGTCGGCGGCGGCGAACCCGCCCATGACATAGCCGATCTTGCCGGGCGCGCGGAGTTGGACCGACGCGCCCGCGCCGCAACTCCACAGGCACGCCATCTTGTCGACCGCGATGGTGGTCTCAAGCGCGCGCAACGCTTTGAGCAACGCCGCACCGCCGCCCGTCGCGCCGCCGGGATCGCGGCACGTCGAGCAGACAATCAGTGACGGTCCGGGGGAAGCGGGCTTCAACACCCTCCCCCAATGCCGCAATCGCATGTCCGGCGAAAGCGGTGCGACGGTGAGGTCAGCCCGCCGCCTTGAGCCGAGCGACCTCCGCCTCGAGCGCGACGATCTTCATCGCCTGCGAGACGATGATGTCCTGCAGCGCGGTTTTCTGCGCGACGTCGGGGGTGTCCGGAGTCGGCGGTGTCGGCGGCGTCGGGGTGACGTTGATCGGGCGGTCGCGGAACAGGCCCGACGCCTTGGCTCGCTCGAACAACGGGGCTGCCCCGGCGAGCAGTGCCATCAGCGCTTCGGACATCGGCGGGTCTTGACGGTCGGCCATCGGGGGGCTCCTGAAATCGTGCGTGTCTTATATGGATAAGACAGTGGCGACTTCAATATGGGGTCCCTTAGATCCTCCCCGAGGGCGGGGAGGATTTTACTCCGCCGCCTCCATCACCCGCGCGTCGCTCAGCGGATGTGACAGCCGCGTCAGCATCTCCTTCGGACACACCTGCCAGAAATCCCCGCGTGCACGCTCCCAGTCGAGCAGCAGTTCGGCCGCCCATTTCGACCCCGTCTCGGCCTCATGCTCCTCGATTAGCGCGCGCAACACCGCGTCCCAATGCGCGCTGGCGATGCGGTTGAGGACGATGCTGTCGGGGTTGATCTTGCGAGCGAACGTAGCGTCGGGGTCGTGTACGAACGCCATGCCGCCGGTCATCCCCGCGCCAAAATTGTCGCCGACCTTGCCGAGGATCACCGCGACCCCGCCGGTCATATACTCGCAGCCGTTCGCGCCGCAGCCCTCGACGACGACGGTCGCGCCGCTGTTCCGCACCGCGAAGCGCTCGCCCGCGCGGCCTGCCGCGAACAGCCGCCCCGACGTCGCGCCGTACAGCACGGTGTTGCCGATGATCGTGTTGTCGCGTGCGACGAGCGTCGACGACACCATCGGCCGGACGACGATCGTCGCGCCCGACAGCCCCTTGCCGACATAGTCGTTCGCCTCGCCGAAGACCTCGAGCTTCAGCCCCTGGACGCCGAACGCGCCGAGGCTCTGCCCCGCCGAGCCGCGCAGGCGGACGTGGAGGTGGCCCGGCGCGAGCCCGGTCATGCCGAACTTGCGGACGATCGCCGACGACGCGCGCGTGCCGACCGCGCGGTGGGTGTTGCGGACGGTGTAGGTCAGCTGCATCTTCTCGGCGCGGTCGAACAGCGCCGCGCCGTCGCGGAGGATGTCGAGATCGAGGCTGTCGGGGACCTCGTTCCGGTGATTGGCGATGCCGAAGCGGCGCGATTCGTCGGGGGCGTCGACCTTGACGAGGATCGGGTTCAAGTCGAGGTCGTCGAGATGTTCGGCACCGCGGCTGACCTGGCGGAGCAGTTCGGTCCGGCCGATGACCTCGTCCAACGACTTCGCGCCCAGCTTGGCGAGGATGTCGCGGACCTCCTCGGCGATGAAGCTCATCAGATTGATCACCTTTTCGGGCGTCCCGCTGAACTTGGCGCGCAGTGCCTCGTCCTGCGAGCAGATGCCGACCGGGCAGGTGTTCGAATGGCACTGGCGGACCATGATGCAGCCCATCGCGACGAGCCCGAGCGTGCCGATGCCGTATTCCTCCGCGCCGAGGATCGCGGCGATGACGATGTCGCGCCCGGTCTTGAGCCCGCCGTCGGTCCGCAGCTTGACGCGGTGCCGCAGGCCGTTGAGCGTCAGCACCTGGTTGACCTCCGACAGGCCCATCTCCCACGGCGTGCCGGCGTATTTGATCGACGATTGCGGCGACGCGGCGGTGCCGCCGACGTGGCCACTGATCAGGATGACGTCGGCGTGCGCCTTCGCCACGCCCGCCGCGACGGTGCCGATGCCCGCCGAGCTGACCAGCTTGACGCAGACCCGCGCGAACGGATTGATCTGCTTGAGGTCGTAGATGAGCTGGGCGAGGTCTTCGATCGAATAGATATCGTGGTGCGGCGGCGGCGAGATCAGCATCACGCCGGGGGTCGAATGCCGCAGCCGCGCGATCAGCTCGGTGACCTTGAAGCCCGGAAGCTGCCCGCCCTCGCCGGGCTTAGCGCCCTGCGCGACCTTGATTTCGATCTCGGTGCAGGCGTTCAGATACTCCGCCGTCACGCCGAAGCGCCCCGACGCGATCTGCTTGACCGCCGAATTGGCGTTGTCGCCGTTGGCGTAGGGGGTGAAGCGCTTGCGGTCCTCGCCGCCCTCGCCGCTGACCGCCTTCGCGCCGATCCGGTTCATCGCGATCGCCAGCGTCTCGTGCGCCTCCGGGCCGAGCGCGCCAAGCGACATGCCCGGGGTGACGAAGCGCTTGCGGATTTCGGTGATCGATTCGACCGTGTCGATCCGCGCCGAGGTCTTGGCGAAATTGAACTCCAGCAAATCGCGGAGGTAAATCGGCGGCAGTTCGGCGACGCCGCGGGTGAAGCGGACATAGTCGGAATAGCTGTCGTTGGTCACCGCGGTCTGGAGCAGGTGAATCAAATTCGCCTGATAGGCATGGTCCTCGGCCCCGGCGCGGTAGCGGTACAGCCCGCCGACCGGGAGCGCCGCAACATCCTCGTCCCACGCGCTTTCGTGGCGGAGTTGCGCGTTCAAATGGATCGAGGCGAAGCCCTCGCCCGAAATCTTCGCCGGCATTCCCGGGAAGAAGTCGTTGACCAGCGCCCGGCTCAGCCCGACCGCCTCGAAGTTGTAGCCGCCGCGGTACGACGAGATGACCGCGATGCCCATCTTGCCCATGATCTTGAGCAGCCCGTCCTCGACCGCCTTCTTGTAGCGCGCGACGCACTCGTCGTAGCTCCGCGCACCGAACAGCCCGCGCGCGTGGCGGTCGGCGATCGCCTCCTGCGCGAGATAGGCGTTGACCGTCGTTGCCCCGACCCCGACCAGCACCGCGAAATAATGCGTGTCGAGGCACTCGGACGACCGCACGTTGATGCTCGAAAACGCCCGCAACCCCTTGGCGACAAGGTGGGTGTGGACCCCGGCGGCGGCGAGGATCATCGTGATCCCGGCGCGGTCGGCCGACTGGTTCTCGTCGGTCAGGAACAGTTGCGACTTGCCCGACCGGACCGCGTGCTCGGCCTCGGCGCGGACGCGGGCGATCGCCGCACGCAACGCCTCGGGTCCGCCGTGGACGTCGAAGGTGCAGTCGATCGTCGCCGCCTGTGCGGCATAATGCAGGCTCAGCAGGTCCCAGCCGAGGTTGGTCAGGACCGGCGAGTCGAGGACCATCACCCCCTCCTGCCGCGCATCGTGATCGAGGATGTTGGCGAAGTTCGAAAAGCGCGTCTTGAGCGACATCACCCGCGTCTCACGCAGCGAATCGATCGGCGGGTTGGTCTCCTGGCTGAAGTTCTGGCGGAAAAAGTGGCTGAGGCACCGCGCGCGCGACGAGATCACCGCGAGCGGGGTGTCGTCGCCCATGCTGCCGATCGCCTCCTTGGCGTCCTCGACCATCGGCGCGAGCAATAACTCCATGTCCTCCATCGTCAGCCCCGCCGCGACCTGCCGCTGGCGGAGTTGGCTCCGCGTGAACGACGGCGCGGGCTGTGTTCCGTCATGCCCCAGGATGTCGGTGAAATTGCGGAAATGCTCGACCCAGTCGGCGTACGGCTGCGCGCCCGCAATGCGGTCCTTGATCGCACGGTCGGAATAGAAACGCGGTCCCTCCCCCGGCTCGCCGTCGAGGTCGACCGCGATCATTTCGCCCGGGCCGAGCGCGCCCTTGGCGGTGATCGACGTCTCGGGGACGACGACCATGCCCGCCTCCGAGCCGGTAACGAGCAGCCCGTCGTAAGTCAGCAGGTAGCGCATCGGCCGCAGCGCGCTACGATCGACCCCCGCGAGCACCCAGCGCCCGTCGGTCATCGCCAGCGCCGCCGGGCCGTCCCACGCCTCCATCACGCTGGCGAAAAACGCGTACATCGCGCGGTGCGCGTCGGGGAGCGTGTCGTCCTTCTGCCACGCCTCGGGGATCATCATCAGCTTCGCCGTCGGCGCGTCGCGGCCCGACCGGACGAACGCCTCGAACACCGCATCGAGCGCGGCGGTGTCGCTCGCGCCAGCCGGAATCAGCGGCTTGATATCCTCCGAATGCTCGCCGAACGCCGACGCCGCCATCTTGATCTCGTGGCTTTTCATCCAGTTCTTGTTGCCGCGAACGGTGTTGATCTCGCCGTTGTGCGCGAGGCAGCGGAACGGCTGCGCCAGCCACCATTGCGGGAAAGTGTTGGTGCTGTAGCGCTGGTGGTAGATCGCGAAGCGACTGACGAAGCGCTCGTCCATCAGGTCGGGGTAGAACACCGACAATTCCTCGGCGAGGAACAACCCCTTGTAGATGATCGACCGCGCCGACAGCGAGCAGACGTAGAAGCCCTGGATCTGCGCCGCGATCACCGCGCGCTCGATCCGACGGCGGATGAGGTACAGGTCCTTCTCGAACGCCTCGATCGCGGCGTTACCCGCCGGGTCGCCCGCCGCAGTCGGAAGGGGGCCGGCGATCATGATCTGCTCGATCTCGGGGCGCGACGCCATCGCCTTGGTGCCGATCACGCCGACGTCGACCGGCACCTGCCGCCAGCCGTAGATCGTGTAGCCGAAGCCGATGATCTCGCTCTCGACGATCGTCCGGCACGTCTCCTGCGCAGCGAGATCGGTCCGCGGCAGGAAGATCTGCCCGACCGCGAGCAGGTTCGGCTTGGGCGCATGGCCCGCGCGCCCGATATGCTCGATGAAGAAATCGCGCGGCAGCTCGACGTGAATCCCCGCCCCGTCCCCGGTCTTGCCGTCGGCGTCGACTGCACCGCGATGCCACACCGCCTTGAGCGCATCGATCGCCGCAGTGACGACCCGGCGCGAAGGCTTGCCGTCGGTCGCGGCGATGAGGCCGACGCCGCAGGCATCGGATTCGAGATCGGGCCGGTACATGCCGTCGCGGGCGACACGGGCGCGTTCTTCGGAGGAGGCGGTGGTGGGGGTGGTCATGCGAGCCATCCTCTCTGCTTGAGATAGCCAAGCGCATTTTCAGCGGTTGTCTTGATGAAGTCGGCGGCTTCGTCCGCCTCGATCAGGCGAGCCAGCCGCGACGCGCTGGTCAACGGATAGTCGTGGACCAACTTGTTGCGCAGGCGAACGAGCGACGACCAACGCTCGACGTCATCGACGATTTCGAGCTTGTCCATCATGTCGGCGATATCGCGCGCGAAAAGTCCGGTAAGGTCGACGTCGTTGACGACGAGGATCGTGCGGAACAGCCGGGCAAGCTGGTCTTCCAGTTGCTCGATGGTCTTGATGTAGCCCGATGCAACGAGCTTTTCGAGCGGTGGAAGGCTCGTTAGCGCGTCACCATCGACAGGCAGTGGTCGAACAGCCTCGACTCCGGCGTCGAGGCTAACCAGCAGGTCGCGCAGTCGCGTTACGATGTCGTTGATGATCTGGCGATCGGCGTCGGTCACAGCACGATCCCGTCGCGATAGGCGATGCGTTCGAAGCCGCGCGGCGTCCCGCCGCGCTGGCTGACGATCAGGTCGACCTTGCGCGGTTCGATGCGCTCGAACAGCCGATCCTCGAATTTGCCCTTGGCCCGCCATTCGTCGGGCAATGGGTCGACCTCGACATGGAGATCGACATCGCCGCCCCGCAGGCTGTCGTCGACCCGGCTGCCGAACAGGCGCACGACCACGGTCTCGCCGAACGCCTCGCGCGCCGCCGCCTTGATCGCGGCGACTTCGTGGTCGGTCAGCCTCACGCCGCTTGCCTGCTCACCGCAACCTTCGCCCGCAGATACGCGTGCATCGACGTCGCCACATCGCGCCCGTCGCGGATCGCCCAGACCACCAGCGATGCGCCGCGCACGATGTCGCCCGCGGCGAAGACGCCGTCGAGGCTCGTCGCCATCGTCTTGCCGTCGCAGCGCAGCGTGCCCCAGCGGGTGACGCGGAGGTCGGGGGCGCCGAACATCGTGGGCAGGTCCTCGGCGTCGAAGCCCAATGCCTTGATGACGAGGTCGGCGGGGACGCGGAAATCGCCGCCGGGGTCGACCTCGGGAGCGCGCCGCCCGCTGCCGTCGGCGGTGCCGAGGCGCATCGCGTTGGCGCGGACGTGGGTCACTTGCTCGCCTTCAAACGCAGCCGGAGCCGAGAGCCAGACGAATTCGACCCCCTCCTCCTCGGCGTTGGCGACTTCGCGGGGGGATCCCGGCATGTTGGTGCGGTCGCGGCGGTACAGGCATTTGACCGACGCAGCGCCTTGGCGGACCGCGGTGCGGACGCAGTCCATCGCGGTGTCGCCGCCGCCGATGACGACGACGTGCTTGCCGCTCGCGTCCAGCGCTTCGGCTCCCGGCACATCGTCGCCGAAGCCGCGCCGGTTGCTCGCGAACAGATAATCGAGCGCCGGGACGATGCCATCGGCGCCGACTCCCGGGGCCGAGATGTCGCGCGCGGCATAGACGCCGGTGGCGATCAGCACCGCGTCGTGGCGTTCGCGTAGGTCGTCGAGGCTCGCGTCGCGCCCGACGACGAACTCGCGGTGGAAGACGATCCCCGCGTCCTCGAGCCGCGCGACGCGGCGCATCACGACCTCCTTCTCGAGCTTGAAGCCGGGGATGCCGTAGGTCAGCAGCCCGCCCGCGCGGTCGTGGCGGTCGTAGATATGGACGTCATAGCCCTTGATCCGCAGCATCTCGGCGGCGGTCAGCCCGGCGGGCCCGGCACCGATGATCCCGACCGACTGCGAACTGCGGTCGGCGACGATCCGCACCGGGCGGACCCAGCCCATCTCCCACGCGGTGTCGGTGATGAACTTCTCGACCGAGCCGATGGTGACCGACCCGAACCCCGGCTCGATCACGCAATTGCCCTCGCACAATCTGTCCTGCGGGCAGATGCGCCCGCAAATCTCGGGCATGGACGACGTTGCCGACGACGCCTCATACGCCTCCTCGAGCCGCCCCTGAGCGGTCAGCTTGAGCCAGTCGGGGATGTTGTTGTGGAGCGGGCAATGGACCTGGCAGAACGGCACCCCGCACTGCGAACACCGCGACGCCTGCTCCTCGGCCTTGGCAAGGATGTACGGGCGCGCGATCTCGAGGAAATCGTCGGCACGGTCGGCAGCGGTCCGCTTCGCCGGATACGCCTGATCGACGCCGGTAAAGCGCAGCATCGTTTCGCCCATGACTCGATTCCCTTCGGGCGATGCTTTAGGGGTGTTAGGGACGCTTGTCGAGCAAGATACGGTTGATAGGTCAGTATTGCTGCCTCATTAAATTCTTCTGCCCCGATGATTATTGCCATCGCGGACCTTTGCGCACCGATTAGTCGCATATCGGTAGTAATGACATTCTGAGCTCGCCGTCTATGCCTTCGCGCCGTGGAGCGTCCCCGCAAC
>JAYTTV010000191.1:0-54717 GCA_043745075.1 Sphingomonadaceae bacterium | reverse complement strand
CGTGTGCGGCGAGATACTGGTTCACCGCATAGGCGTTCGAATAATAGTCCATGTACGACCAGCCGAGCAGCATCTGGCGCGGCGGTCCGCCGTGGACGAAGATCACCGCGGGCTTCTTCGCGCTGCCGCCAGTGGTGAACAGCTGGCCGTGGATCGTCAGCCCGTCGGCGGCGGTGAAGGTAACGCGCTGTGGCACAACGAGCGAAGCGGTGGGATAGGGGGCGGGGGCGCGATCGATCTTGGGCGGCGTATAATCGCCCCCCTCGATATCGGTAGTCTCGACCTTCGCCGGGCGCGTCGCCGTTACGCCGACATACGCGATAAACCCGTTCCCGACCGCGGCGGGGAGAAATTCGAGTCCGGTGCCGCAGGTGTTGCAATAAGGCTGCCCGCCCGCGACGGCGACATTGAAGACATGGCGGCGGTCGTCGTCGTCGGCATTCCTTCCGGTGTTGGCGGTATAGAGCAACCGCGTGCGGTCGGGGGTCAGGCTGACGTTTTCGACGATGAAATTGCCGGGAGTCAGCAGCTTCGGCGCGCCGCCTGCCACCGGCAGCGCGTAGAGATGCGCCCAGCCGTCGAGTTCGGCGCGGAAAGTCAGCACGTCGCCCGCCGCCCACGCCAGCCCGACCCCGCCGGGAACCTCGGGGAACGAGCCGTCGAGCGTCTTCGGACTGTGCCACACTTCGCGGCCCTCGCCGGTGACGGCGTCGGCGACGCGGATCGACCATGGGTGGGGAACGTCGATCAGCATCGGCTCGGGGGCCCCGCCGTCGCCGGGGCGGCGGGCGAAGGCGAGGCGGCGGCTGTCGGGGGACCACACCGGGCCCTCGTCCTGCCCGGTCGAGGGGCTGAGCCACGTCACCGACTTGCCCACGACGTCGTAGACCCCGATGAAATTGTGGTCGCGGCGGTGTGAGACGAAGGCAAGCTTTGCCCCGCTCGGGGACCAAGCGAGGTCCGCGTCTTTCCCGGCATCGTAGAACAGGCGTTCGGGCTTGGTCTTGCCGGCGAGGGAGGCGGTCCAGACCTGTCCGTCCTTGAGATAAACCAGCCTGCCCGTTACCGAGAACGCCGGGTGATCGCCCTCGGTGACCTTGACCGCCGCCCCGCCTGCAGCGAGCGCGGTCCAGATCGCCAGCTTCGGTTGGTCGAGCGCGTCGGCGGGGTTGGGCTGGACGCCGCCCTCGGCAGGCCAGTTGGCGTCATGGTCGCCGCCGCGAACCCACGCGAGACGGCTGCCATCGGGCGAAAAGGTCAGCCCGCTCAGCTCCTGCCCGTCGTCGGCGGTGCCGCGCGTCACCTGCCGCCGCGCGAAGCCCGGCGCGGTCGCAGTCCAGACGTTGCGTACGCCCTTCACCGTCGTCAGCCACGCGATCCGCGCGCCCTTTTCGGCGGCAACCAGCTCATTGACGAACGGATAGGCGAGCATCGCCTCGAGCCCGGGGGGCGGCGTTTCGGCTGCGAGCGGCGTCCCTGCGAGGAACATCGGCAACGTCGCGAGCAACCAAAACTTGACCGTCACCGCGCGTCCCCCTGCCGATACGGCGCAAGCGTAGCCGCAGTCATGCAACTGTCAAATACGCTGCCGCCGATCACCGGGCCGAGCTTGGCGGGTGCCCGGCGGCGTGCAACATGGTGGCAATAAACCGGCGGTGAGCAGACCATGTCGATCGCACTGATAGCCCTTGCACTGGCGACCTCCCCGCCCGCCAGCGACCGCGACACCAGCGCGTGGTGGGCGACCACGACCCTTCTGTCGAGCGACGCGATGGAAGGCCGCGACACCGGGTCGGCCGCGTACGAGCGCGCGGCCAAGGTCGTCGCTGCAAGGCTGGCAGCGGCCGGGGTCAAGCCGGCGGGTGACAATAACGGCTGGTTTCAGCGCGTGCCGATGGAGCAGGTGGCGCTGCCGAAGGCCGGGGTCCATATCGCCGTCGACGCGACGCCGCTCGCCTTCCTCCACGACATCACCGTCGAGCCGACGGTCGACATGCCGACCGCCCTCGATGCGACGATCGCGTTCCGCGGCTACTGCGGCAGCGCGGCGCTGGGCGACGTGCGCGGCAAGGTCGTCGTTTGCTCGGGGACGCACCGCCCGGGCCTGCCCGACGCGGCGGCGCGGCTGGCGGCGGTTCGGGCCGGGGGCGCGGCGGGTATCGTCACCGTCGCCGATCCGGGTTTCGCCGTCGAACCGCCGCGCTGGCCATTCGCTTATTCGCGATCGGTCTGGCTCGCCGGGACGACGCCGCGGCATGAGACGATGCTCGTCGCGACGCTCAATGTCGCGGCGCTCGGGCGCGTTATCGCGGGCTCGGACCGCGACGCCGCGGCGCTGGTCGCTGCGGGTTCGGCGGGCGAGCCGTTGCCGAGCTTCGACGCACCGGGGCGCTTCGTCGCGAGCTTCGCGCCGACGCGGCGGTCGCTAACGTCCTCGAATGTCATCGGTTTGCTGCCCGGTTCGGACCCGGCGCTCGCGAGGCAGCATGTCGTCTTATCGGCCCATCTCGACGGCTATGGCTTCGGCGAGCCGGTCGACGGCGATGCGCTGTACAACGGGACGCTCGACGATGCAGCGTATGTCGCGCTGCTGATCCAGCTCGCCGAGCGACGGCACGGGCGTGGGTACCACCGCCCGGTCCTGCTCGCTGCATTCACGGGCGAGGAGAAGGGACTGCTCGGGGCGCGCTGGTTCGTCGCGCACCCGACGGTGCCGCTGGCGACGATCGCCGCCGACATCAACCTCGACCAGCTGCGGCCGATCTTCCCACTCGACCTGCTGACGGTCCATGCGCTCGACGACACCAGCCTTGGTAGCGATGCGCGGGCGGTAGCGCAGGATATGGGCATCGCGGTGCAGAAGGACCCCGAGCCCGAGCGCAACCTGCTGCGCCGGGCGGACCAGTGGCCGTTCCTCCAGGCGGGTATTCCGGCGACGGCGTTCGTCTTCGGTTACCGCCCGGGAACGCCGAGCGAGCGGGTTTACCGCCGCTGGTACGTCACTGGGTATCACAAGCCGCAGGACGACACCGCACAACCGATGGACTGGACCGCCGCGGCGCGGTTCAATTCCTTCTTTTATCGCCTCGTCGACCGGGTCGCCGACCAGCCTTCAGGACCGTCGTGGCTGCCGGGAAGCGCACTCAAGCCGTGATTTCTCCACGCGGACACGTACCCGCACGGGGCCGCACATCGCAGGAACCGCGTGCTCGCGTTGTCGCGCCATTGGCACCGGCAGCGCGCTAATCAGCCCAGTATAGCCGGTCGGGATTGGCGACGAGAAGCCGGTGCTGGAGGTCCGCCCCAACCGCGATGCGCGGGACGACGTCGACCAAAGCGCCGTCGTCGGGGATGTTGGTTTCCATGTTCGGGTGCGGCCAGTCGGTCCCCCACAAAACGCGGTCGGGGAAGCGTTCGACGACCGGGCGGACGACGGCGACGAAGTCGTCGTACGGCGCGCCGGTGACCGACAGCCGGTCGGCCCCCGAGACCTTCGCCCACAGGTGCGGCTGGGCGTCGAGCAGCGCGACGAAGGCGCTGATGTCGGCTCCCCCCGGACCCTGGCCGATGTCGGGGCGGCCAAGGTGGTCGACGACGACGATCGTCGGGATCGCGGCGAGGAACGACGTCAGTTCGGTCAGCAGGTCGGCCTCGAAGTAGACGACGACGTGCCAGCCGAGCGGAGCGATCCGCTGCGCCAGCGCGAGGAAGGCGTCTTTCGGCGCGTGGTCGACGAGGCGCTTGAGGAAATTGAAGCGAACCCCGCGGATGCCGCCGGCGTGGAGGCGGGCAAGCTCGGCGTCCGAGATCGCCGGGTCGACAACCGCGACGCCTCGCGCGGTCCCGTTCGACCGGGCGATGCCGTCGATCGTCGCGGCGTTGTCGGTGCCGTGGCAGCTCGCCTGGACGATGACATTGCGCGCGAAACCGAGGCTGTCGCGCAGCGCGAACAGCATCTCGGGCGTCGCATCCTGCGGCAGGTACTTCGCCTTGGGGCTGAACGGGAAGCGCGCCTCGGGGCCGAAGACATGGACGTGCGCGTCGACCGCGCCGGACGGCGGGGTCCAAGCAGGCCGTGACGGCGTATCGGTCCACGATTTGATCCGCTCGCTCATCCGAACACCGTCCCGTCCATCAACTTGCGTGCGGTCCGCAGCACCCCGGCGCTGACCACGGCCCCGGCGGCGTCGGTTTCGAGGACGCAGCTCGTCTCGCCGCTCGGATGCTCGACCGACAGCGTCTTGCGCGTCCCATCGGGCACGACCGCGACCGCGGCGGCGGAGGTGCCGGGAATCAGGCACGCGGTGGCGACGCTGACCGCGCCGAGGACGCCGATCGACGCGTGGGCGCGCTTCGGGATGAAGCTGCGGACCGTGACCGCGCCACCGTTTACCGGCGCGGCGACGAGCATCATCTTCGGCACCGATTTATCGGCGACGTCGCCTAAATTCATCATCGGCCCGGCGATCAGGCGGACCCTTTCGATCCGCGCCTTGACCGCATCATTGGCGTCGAGGTCTTCGCGGCTTTCGTAGCCGGTCGCGCCGACGTCGGCGGCGGCGATGACGATACACGGCATCCCATTGTCGATCAGCGTGCAGGCGACGCCGTCGATCGTGTCGACCGCGTTGCCCGTCGGCAGCAGCGCGCCGCAGCTCGACCCGGCGGTGTCGGTGAAGACGAGCGGGACCGACGCCGCGGTTCCGGGCACGCCGTCGATCCGGGCGTCACCGGCATAGGTGACGAAGCCGCCCGGGGTGGCGACCGTCGCGATCGCGACCTGCCCGGTGTTGGCCATGAAGATCGCGACCCGCGTCGTCTCGCCCGTCGCCGCGACGAGCCCGCGCTCGATCGCGAAGGGTCCGACGCCGGCAAGGATGTTGCCGCAATTCTGCGCGTCGGTGACGATCGCCTCGGCGACGAAGACCTGGAGGAACAGATAGTCGACATCGACTCCGGGGCGGTCCGAGCGCGAGACGACCGCGACCTTGCTCGTCAGCGGGTCGGCCCCGCCCATGCCGTCGATCTGGCGCGGGTCGGGCGAGCCCATGACGCGGAGGAGGAAGGCGTCTCGCGTGGCGCTGTCGGCGGGGAGGTCGTGGCTGAGGAAGTACCCGCCCTTCGACGTGCCGCCGCGCAGCCACATGCAGCGGACGCCGCCGGAAACGACTTCGCCAGTTACGACGTCAGACATAGGTCAGCCCCAGTGCCGCGAGCTTGCCGCGCATGTCGTACATGTCGAGCCCGAGTTCACCCGCCGCCAGCCGCGCGCGCTTGTCGCCCTCGTTCGCCTCGCGCTTCTGCGCTGCGGCGAGGACAGTCGCCGCCTGTTCGCGCGGGACGACGCAGACGCCGTCGTCGTCGGCGACGATGACGTCGCCGGGCATGATCGCCGCCCCGGCGCAGACGAGCGGCACGTTGACCGAGCCGAGCGACGTCTTGATCGTACCCTGCGCAAACACCGCCTTCGACCATACCGGAAAGCCCATTTCGGTGAGGTCGCGGATATCGCGGACCCCGGCGTCGATGATCAGGCCGCGACAGCCGCGCGCGATCGCCGACGTCGCCAGCAGGTCGCCGAAATAGCCATCCTCGCACGGGCTGGTCGGCGCAAGGACGATGATGTCGCCGGGCTGGACGAGTTCGATCGCGACGTGGAGCATCCAGTTGTCGCCCGGCGGTGCGCTGATCGTCACCGCCGACCCGGCGATGCGGGCACCCGGGTAGATCGGCCGCAGGCGGCTGGCGAGGAGCCCGGTGCGGCCCTGCGATTCGTGGACGGTGGCGACCCCGCAGGCGCCGAGCGCGTCGATGACGGCGGGAGCGGCGCGCTCGATGTGGCGTTTGACGAGTCCGGTCATCTGTCGCTCCATAAGACGGCCTTCCCCGTGCCGCCGCCACGGCGTGCGCCGCCAGTCACAGTTGCGGCTTTCGCATAAGTTCATGCTAATCGAGCGGCATGGAGCCCGACCGCCTCAACGTTCGCCACCTCGACGTCTTCGCCGCGATCGTCCGCCTCGGCAGCGTCAGCGCGGCGGCGGCGGCGGCGAACCTGACCCAGCCGGCGGTGACGCAGGGACTCGCCCGGCTCGAACACCAGCTCGGCGTCGCACTTTTCGACCGCCACCCCGGTGGCATGACCGCGACCGCGGCGGCGCGGGGGTTTGCGCCGCGGGTCGAGGCGGCGCTGGTCCATGTCGCGAGCCGCCGGGTGACGATGGCGCAGCTGACCGCGTTCGTCGCGGTGGCGCGGAGCGGGAGCTATGTCGGTGCCAGCGCGGCGACGGGGCTGGCGCAGCCGTCGCTCCACCGCGCGGTCCGCGACCTGTCGCTCGCGCTCGGGCGGGAGCTGGTCGAGCGGCGCGGGCGCGGGCTGGTGCTGACCGCGGCGGGGCTGCGGACCGCGCGCGGGTTCCGCCTCGCGCTCGCCGAGCTCGCCGCCGGGCTTGCCGAGATCGGGGGATTACAAGGGCTTGCCAGCGGGCGGATCGCGATCGGGGCGATGCCGCTGGCGCGCGCGCGGGTGCTCCCGGCGATCGTCGCGGCGTATCACCGCGACTTCCCGCACGTCGAGATCGTCATCGCCGAGGGGTCGCACGCCGAGCTGATCGAACCGCTGCGCGATGGTGAACTCGACCTGCTGATCGGGGCGCTGCGCGCTCCGGTTCCGGGCCCCGACGTTGTCCAGACACCGCTGTTCGACGACCACCCGGTTATCATCGGGCGCGCCGGGCACCCGCTCGCCCGCACGCCGCATACGACCGCGCAACTGGCGACCTACGAGTGGATCGTCCCCGCGCGCGGCACCCCGCTGCGGACGATGTGGGAGGCGATGTTCACCCGCGCGGGGGTCGCGGTGCCGCGCGTGCCGATCGAATGCGGGTCGGTTATCCTGATCCGCGGGCTGCTGCTCGACAGCGACTGCCTGACGATGCTGTCGCCCGATCAGGTCGCGGTCGAGCTCGCCGCCGGGTTGCTCGCGACGATCGGCGGCGAGCCGGCGGGGACGGTGCGGACGATCGGACTGACTGCGCGGACCGGCTGGATCCCGACCCCCGACCAGCGCGCGTTCATCGCGCAGGCGATCGCGACGGCGGAGCAAACTTCGTAGGAAGTTATACCGCAGATCGGATTGCGATTGGCTCTGCGACGCCGCAGCGAGCAGGCGGATCGCCGTGGTCCCGGTCTCCCTCATCGGCTTCGGCGAAGCGGCGCAGGCGTTCGCGTCCGGCGCAGGCTGGGCGGCACGCGGCTATGACATTGCCGACCGCAGCGCCGATTTTGCGCGGGCAGGCGTCACCGCGATGCGCGACGATGCCGGAGCGCTTGCCGATGCTGCGCTGGTCCTCAGCCTCGTCACCGCCGGTTCGGCGCTCGCCGCCGCGCGCGATGCCGCTCCGCATCTGACGCCCGGCGCTTTGTGGTGCGACATGAATTCGGTCTCCCCCGCGACCAAGCGCGCCGCCGCCGCCGCGATCGACGCGGCCGGCGGGCGTTACGTCGACTGCGCGGTAATGGCCCCGGTTCACCCCCTGCGCCGCGACGTGCCAATCCTCCTCGCCGGGCCGCACGCCACCGCCGCCGCTGACGCGCTCACCGCCGCCGGTTTCACCTCGCTCCGCGTCGTCGCCGGGCCGGTCGGCAATGCGGCGGCGATCAAGATGGTGCGGTCGGTGATGGTCAAGGGCATCGAGGCGCTGACCGCCGAATGCCTTCTCGCCGCCCATCGCGCTGGAGTGACCGACGAGGTCGTCACCTCGCTCGGCCCCGACTGGGCGGCGAAGGCCGACTATAACCTCGACCGGATGCTCGCCCACGGCACCCGCCGCGCCCACGAGATGGACGAGGTCGTCGCGACGCTGACCGACCTCGGCGTCGACCCGCTGATGAGCCGGGGGACCGCGACCCGGCAGCGCGAATTGGGCGCGATCGGGTCTAACCCCGCCGGCCTCGCGGCGAAACTCGCGCTGATCGACCCCGACCAAAGGCAACGCGCCGCATGACGCTGATCATCGACTGCCACGGCCATTACACCACCGCGCCGCCCGCGCACGATGCGTGGCGCAAGGAGCAGGTCGCCGCGTGGAAGGCGGGGACCGAGGCACCGCCATACCCGCATATCTCCGACGACGAGCTGCGCGCCTCGGTCGAGGACAATCAACTCCGGCTGCTCCGCGAGCGCGGGGCCGACATGACGATCTTCTCGCCGCGCGCGTCGGTCATGGCCCCGCACGTCGGCGACGCGAGCGTGTCGCTGGCGTGGACGATTGCGTGCAACAACCTGATCGCGCGCGTCGTGGCCTTGTACCCCGAGACCTTCATCGGCGTCTGCCAGCTGCCGCAATCGCCGCACGCCGACATGGCCGCGAGCATTGCCGAGCTCGAACGCTGCGTGCTCGAACTCGGCTTCGTCGGCTGCAACCTCAACCCCGATCCGGGTGGCGGGCACTTCACCTCGCCGCCGCTGACCGACCGGTCGTGGTATCCGTTTTACGAGAAGATGGTCGAGCTCGACGTCCCCGCGATGGTCCATGTCTCGGGGTCGTGCAATCCGGGGCTCCACGCGACCGGGGCGTATTACATCGCCGCCGACACGATCGCGTTCATGCAGTTCCTCGAGGGCGACCTGTTCGCCGATTTCCCGACTTTGCGCTTCATCATCCCGCACGGCGGGGGGGCGGTGCCGTATCACTGGGGGCGGTATCGGGGCTTGGCCGACATGCTCAAGAAGCCGCGCCTTGCCGACCACGTCATGCACAACGTCTTCTTCGATACCTGCGTCTATCACCAGCCGGGCATCGACCTGCTGTTCGAGGTCATCGACCCGAAGAACATCCTGTTCGGGTCGGAGATGGTCGGTGCGGTCCGCGGGATCGATCCCGAGACCGGGCAGTATTTCGACGACACCAAGCGCTACGTCGACGCGCTCGCCCTCGACGAGGCGACGCGGCACGCGGTCTACGAGGGCAACGCCCGCCGCGTCTTCCCGCGCCTCGATGCGCAACTAAAGGCCCGCGGACGATGACGACCGACATCCACGCCTATCTCGCCGAGCTCGAGGATATTCCTGGCACGCGCGTCTTCACCGCCGCGCGCAGCCGCAAGGGCTATCACCTCAACCAGTTCTGCATGTCGCTGATGAAGGCCGACAATCGCGAACGCTTCAAGGCCGACGAGGCGGCGTATCTCGACGAATGGCAGCTGACCCCGGCGCAGCGCAACGCGGTCCTGACCCGCGATTACAACGCCGCGATCGACGAGGGCGGCAACATCTACTTTCTCGCCAAGATCTTCTCGACCGACGGCCAGAGCTTCGTCCAGGCGGTCAGCACGATGACCGGCGCGAGCGTCGACGCGCACAACGAGATGATGATCGCCGGCGGCCGATCGCCCGACGGGCTGCGGTCGAAGCGCGACGCGGCGCTCGCTGCAGTCGCCGCCGAGGCCGCCGAGAAGACAGGGAGCAAAATCTGATGGCCCGCCTCACTGCCGGCATCGCCGCCAGCCACATCCCCGCGATCGGCGCCGCTGTCGACAACGGCAAGACCGCCGAGCCGTATTGGGCACCGGTGTTCGCCGGGTTCGACTGGACCAAGGCGTGGCTCAAGGCGGAAAAGCCCGACGTCGTCATCCTCGTCTACAACGACCATGCGTCGGCGTTCAGCCTCGAGATGATCCCGACCTTCGCGATCGGTTGCGCCGACAGCTTCCAGCCCGC
The DNA here is from genome assembly GCA_043745075.1 of Sphingomonadaceae bacterium. Lineage (GTDB taxonomy): Bacteria > Pseudomonadota > Alphaproteobacteria > Sphingomonadales > Sphingomonadaceae > Polymorphobacter_B. Next base: position 44,999 of record JAYTTV010000191.1, on the reverse strand, counting down.
CGACGAAGGCTGGGGGCCGCGCCCGGTCCCCGTCGTCGAGGGCCATGCCGACCTCGCGTGGCACATCGCCCAGTCGTGCATCCTCGACGAATTCGACCTGACGATCGTCAACAAGATGGACGTCGACCACGGCCTGACGGTGCCGCTGACGCTGATGTTCGGCCAGCCCGAGGCGTGGCCGTGCAAGGTCATCCCGCTCGCGGTCAACGTCGTCCAGTATCCGCCGCCGACCGGCAACCGCTGCTACCGCCTCGGCGAGGCGATCGCCCGCGCGGTCGAGTCGTTCCCCGAGGATATCAACGTCCAGATCTGGGGCACCGGCGGGATGAGCCACCAGTTGCAGGGTCCGCGCGCGGGGCTGATCAACAAGACCTTCGACATTGAATTCCTCGACGACCTGACCGCCGATCCCGAGCGGCTGCGGACGATGCAGCACATCGAGTATCTGCGCGAAGCCGGGTCGGAGGGCATCGAGCTCGTCATGTGGCTGATCATGCGCGGCGCGCTCGGCGGCGACGTCCGCGAGCTCCACCGTTTCTACCACGTCCCCGCGTCGAATACCGCGGTCGGGCATCTCGTTCTGGAGAAGGCAGCATGAGGATCGCGCTCGCCGGGGCCGGTGCGTTCGGGGAAAAGCACCTCGACGGGCTCAAGCTGATCGACGGGGTGACGGTGACCTCGCTCGTCGGGCGGAATCTCGAGCCGACGCAGGCGATCGCCGCGAAGTACGGCATCGGCCACGCCACGACCGATCTCGCCGAGACGCTCGCGCGCGACGACGTCGACGCGGTGATCCTGTGCACCCCGACGCAGATGCACGCGGCGCAGGCGATCCAGTGCATGGACGCGGGCAAGCATGTCGAGGTCGAGATCCCGCTCGCCGATAGCCTGTCGGACGCCGAGGCGGTGCTGGCCAAGGCGCAGGCGACTGGGCTGACGTGCATGGTCGGGCACACGCGGCGGTTCAATCCGAGCCACCAGTATATCCACGGGCTGATCGCGAAGGGTGAACTTCACCTCCAGCAGATGGACGTCCAGACGTATTTCTTCCGCCGCCGCAACATCAACGCCAAGGGCGAGGCGCGGTCATGGACCGACCATCTGCTGTGGCACCACGCGGCGCATACCGTCGACCTGTTCGCATATCAGGCCGGACCGATCGTCGCCGCGAATGCGCTCGCCGGGCCGCTTCACCCCGAGCTCGGTATCGCGATGGATATGTCGATCCAGTTGAAGAGCGCGAGCGGCGCGATCTGCACGCTGTCGCTGAGCTTCAACAACGATGGGCCGCTCGGCACCTTCTTCCGCTACATCGGCGACACCGGAACGTGGCTCGCGCGCTACGACGACCTGTTCACGGGCAAGGATGTTTCGGTCGACGTGTCGAAGGTCGACGTGTCGATGAACGGCATCGAGCTTCAGGACCGCGAGTTCATCGCCGCGATCCGCGAGGGCCGCGAGCCGAACAGCAGCGTCGCGCAGGTGCTGCCGTGCTACCGCGTCCTCGACGCGCTTGAACGGCAGCTCGCGTCATCCGGCGAGCGATCGTTCGGTTGAAGACCCAGGTCGCGATTGTCGGTGCCGGGCCGGCCGGGCTCCTCCTCGGCCATTCGCTGCGGCAGGCAGGGATCGCCTGCGTCGTCGTCGAGCGGACCAGCCGGGCGCGGGTCGAGGCGCGCATCCGGGCAGGTATCCTTGAAGCGACGATGACCGACCTGCTCGCGCGGCTCGGCCTCGATGCGCGGCTCAAGGTCGAGGGGATGCTCCACGAGGGGCTGACACTGGTCAACGACGGCGCGGTCATCCCGGTCGACATCGCCGGCTCGACCGGCAAGCACGTCACCGCCTACGGCCAGACCGAGATCACCCGCGACCTGATCGACGCCGCCCCCGCCGCCGGGCTCGACATCGTCTGGGAGGCGGGCGAGGTCGCGCTCCACGACATCGACAGCGATCACCCGTCGCTGACCTTCACCGTCGACGGCGTTGCGCAGACGATCGAATGCGACGTCATCGCCGGATGCGACGGCTTCCACGGCCCATCGCGCGCGGCGATCGGCGGCACATATTGCGACCGCGCCTACCCGTTCGGCTGGCTCGGCGTCCTTGCCGACGTCGCGCCGTGCCACCACGAGGTCGTGTACGCGAGCCACGATCGCGGCTTCGCCCTCGCCTCGATGCGCTCGCCGACGCGCAGCCGCTATTACGTCCAGGTCGGCAACGACGAACGCGTCGAGGACTGGTCCGACGAGCGCTTCTGGGACGAACTCGAAACCCGGCTCGGCCCCGACATTGCCCGCGGCGTGACGCGCGGCCCGGCTATCGAGAAGTCGATCGCGCCGCTGCGCTCGTTTGTCTCGGAGCCGATGCGGCGCGGGCGGCTGTTCCTCGCCGGCGACGCGGCGCACATCGTGCCGCCGACCGGCGCGAAGGGATTGAACCTCGCCGCGTCGGACATCGTCTATCTTTCCGAGGCGCTGATCGGCTGGTTCGGCCGCGGCGACACCGCCGGGGTCGACGGCTATTCGGCGCGCGCACTCCGCCGCATCTGGAAGACCGAGCGCTTCAGCTGGTATCTGACGTCGCTGATGCACCGCTTCCCCGACGCCGGGCCTTTCGAACGCCGGATGCAGCACGCCGAACTCGACTATATCGCAACCTCGGCGGCGGCGCAGGCGAGCATCGCCGAGAATTACGTCGGCCTGCCGCTCTAACGGCGTGCCGCCGACTGATGCGCCTGCATGGCGAGCGCAACCGCGCCGAGCACGCCCGACCGTTCACCCAGCGCGGGAGCGACCATCAGGCTGGTGAGCGCCGCTGGGGAGTCGAGATCGGGAAGATAGCCGCCGAGCTGGCGCGCGAGGCTCGCTTGCAGACGCGTGAATAAAAACGGATTCTGGCCGACGCCGCCGCCGAGAACGATGCGCTGCGGGGCGACGACGTAGCAAAGCGTCGCCGCCAGTTGCGCGAGATAGTCGGCGATCAATTCCCAGACCGGATGATCCGACGCGACTGCGGCTCCGGGCTGTCCCAGACGCTGTTCAATCGCCGGGCCGCTGATCAGGCCTTCGAGACAGTCGCCGTGAAACGGGCAGATGCCGGGAAACGGGTCGCGCACCTGGTCACGCCGGACGATCAAATGGCCGGCCTCGGGGTGCAGGCGGCCATGGACCGGGCGGCCGTCGACCATGATCCCGACGCCGACGCCGGTCCCGACGGTGACATAGGCATAGTCGCGCATCCCACGGCAGGCACCCCACGTCCCTTCGCCGAGCGCCGCGCCCGCGACGTCCGTTTCGAGCGTGATCGGCCGCCCGAACTGTCGCAGCGGTGCGAGCAGGTCGGTGCCCGACCAGCCCGGCTTGGGGGTTCGCAGCATATGGCCGTAATCGGGTACCCGCAGATCGACGCGCAGCGGCCCGAAGCTCGCGACACCGATCGCGTCGACACCCGCGCCATCAACTTCGCGTCCGATCACCTCGACGATCGCCGCCAATGTCGCTTCCGGGGTCGTGGTGGCGATTCTCATCGGCTGGCTCAGGTCGTCGGGGCCGCTGCCGAACGCGACGAGAACCTTGGTGCCGCCGATTTCGACGCCTGCGTACCGGCTCATAGATCGGCTACCCACCACAGGACCTCGTACGGCGCCAGATTGACCGGACCCGCCGGAATCTCGCGGCTGGTCAGTACGTCGGATCCCGGTCCATCCCAACCATCGGAGCGCTGCACCTCTTGAACCACGCCTGAGAAATTAGCGAGGCAGAGGAATTGCCGCCCCTCGTCGCGGACGAAGCCGAGGACCGCAGCGCGATCGAGCGCGACGGGTATCGCTCGCCCCCCGACCCCGAGCGCGTTGAGCGCGCGCGCCGCATCACCATAGCCGCGCATCGCGTCGTGCATCCGCGCACCGGGCGCTTCGGGCACCGCGGCACGGCTCCAGTCCATCGCCGGGCGCTGCAGCCACCGCCCCTCGTGCCGCCGCGCGGGATCGTCGCGATACGTCAGGTCATTCCCGAGCGCGACTTCATCGCCCATGTAGATCATCGGCCACCCGTCTAGCGCATGGATCGTGGCGTAAAGCAGTTCGAGGCGTGCAAACGCGTCGTCTTGATCGACGTCGGATCGTCCCAGTCCGACGAGCGCCGCCGCCATGCCGTTGGTCGACTTCACCCCGCCCGGCGCGGTCTGGAAACTTTGCCCGTCCGAAAAGCCGCCGCCGCCATAAAAGTCCGACCAGCGCTGCAAGTCGGCTGGCGACGCGTGTCCAGCCAGCGCGTTCCAGATCAAGTCGTCGTGACAGCGGACGTAGTTGAGCCACGCCGCGTGGCCGGGGCGCTCCGCCGCCGCCGCGAGCATCGTTCGCGCGATCGTCGCGTCCTGATCGGCGAGTGCGCCCCAGAGCGCGGTCATCACCCCGTTATTATAGGCAAGGTCGCTGCCCTTCGCCGCCGCGGTGCCGAAGAACGGCAATATGTCCTCGGGGCTCTCGATCGCTTCGGTCAACAGGATGACGCTCGGCGCGGCGATGTCGAGCGCGGCGCGAAACGCCGCGACAATGGCGTAAGCCTCGGGCTGGTTGCGACAGGTGGTGCCCGCGCGCTTCCACAGGAACGGCGCGCTATCGAGGCGAAAGCCCTGCACGCCGCGGTTTGCGTGGAACAGCAGCACGTCGAGCATCTCGAGGAAGACCTCGGGGTTCGCGTAGTTGAGGTCCCATTGATACGGGTAGAATGTCGTCCAGACCCACCCGGCCATCGCCGCGTCATAGGTGAAGTTGCCCGGCGCGGTGTCGGGGAAGACGTCGATCAGGGTCGCCTCCCACGCGGCAACGTCGGCCTCGCTCTCGATGACGTGATAATATTTGCGATAATGCGGGTCGCCCCCGCGCGCCCGCTCGGCCCAGTCGTGTTCGCGCGCAGTGTGATTGCAGACGATGTCGAGGATCAGCCCCATGTCGCGCCGGCGCAGTTCGGTGGACAAGCGTTCGAGCGCCGCCAGATCGCCGAGCCGGGGCTCGACCTCGCGGTAATCGGCGACCGCGAAGCCGCCGTCGCTCTCGCCCGGCCGCGCCTTGAGCAACGGCAGCGGATGCAGCCACCGGACGCCGAGCGACTGCAGATAATCGAGCCGCGCGACGACACCATCAAGCGTCCCGGCAAATTGGTCGACATAGAAGGCGTATACGGTCTCGCCCGATCGCGCCGCCCAGCGGGGATCGCTCGCGCGGCGGCGATCGAGTGTCTTGAGGTCTGCGGCTCGGCTCGCGATCGCGCGATCGAGACGACCGGACGCTTTGGCAAAGACTGCCTCCGCGTCGTCCCCGCAAATCTGTTCGAGGCATAGGGCGAGGGCCTGGCGCGCCCGGTCGGTTTCCCTCTCCATGGTGTCTTCGAGTTCCCCGGTCAGGTGGTCATGCTGGCGCAAGCCGGCAAAGTCAGGTGGTTGTCGACAAAACTCAAGCAGATCGCGTCACAGTCGCACGTTCGACCCTGTCGGGATCCAGTTCGACGCGAGGATGGTCGTCGAGGATCATCGAAGCCACGGTCGACGACGTCACCGGTGGCCATGACGGCAAGCCGGGATGGTTCGGCGTCCCGGTGCGTGCGAACGCCACCAGCGCATCGGCCATCCGCCCGCTCAGCGCAGCGGCACGTGGGCCGCCTCCGGTCATCGTCGCGCACCGCTCGCTATTGGCGAACATGAACGGAATGTCGAGGCAGTGAAATGCGCGCGGACGCCCATCGAGGATCGGCGTCTGCCAGGTGAACCAGTAGAGATAGGCGGGGGCCTTGCCGCTGGACTTGGCGAGCGCCTGATCGACCGCGCTTTGGCGGATCGGGGCGGTGGCGATCCGCGACCACAGGTCGAACGGCGACGCATCGGGTGTGCGGTGGCGGAACGCGGCGATCACCGCCGCCGACCGCCCGGGCGCTACCGTTTCGACCTTCGCGACGAGGTCGGCCTCGCGCATCGCCTCGACTTCCGGATGATTGATCCCGGTCACGAACTCGTTGAGCGTGCTCCCGATCATCATCGGCACGTCGCCCGAAATGTCGGGCATGTCGGCGCGCTCGGCCAATCGCATCAGCGTCGTCCCGTCGACCACCGGTGCGAAGCCGAGATTGTTGCCGAGACGGCGGGCGTCGATGAAGCCGGCAGACGGGCGATTGACCCGCGCCAGGACCACGTCGCTCGCACGCAGCAGTTGTGCGTACGGCAGCGCCCGCAGCCGCTCGACCGTATCCGGGCCGCGGGCAATCCCGAGCTCGGCAAGCGTCAGATTGGTCAGGCGCGCCGATTTCTCGGGTGTCGTGCACGGGGCGAATGAACCGCTCATCACGACGGCGCGGTGAAAAAGGCCGCGCGCCGCGGGCATGCCCATCAGTGCGCTCACCTTGGCCCCGCCGCCCGATTGCCCGAACATCAGCACCCGGTCGGGGTCGCCGCCGAATTGATCGATCGTGTCGTGGATCCAGCGCAGCGCCGCGACGATGTCGAGCATGCCGGCGTTGCCAGACTGGGCACAGTCGGGCCCGAAGCTCGACAGGTCGAAGAAGCCGAGCAGGTTGAGCCGGTGGTTGACCGTCACGACGACGACATCGCCCCGCTTCGCCAGGTTAAGCCCGTCGAACGCCGGCAGATCATGTCCCGACCCGGCAGCGAACCCTCCGCCATGGAGCCAGACCAGCACCGGGCGGCGGCCACCGGTGACGCTCGGCGTCCAGACGTTGAGGCGGAGACAATCCTCGTTCTCGACACTGTCGTTCCACTGGAAGACGAACGCCTCCTCGTCGTTCAGCCGCCCGGTGCCCTTGTCCTGCGGCGAGACCGGGCCATAGGCGCGGGCACTGCGGATGCCGGTCCAGGGTTTTGGCGGCGCGGGCGGACGGAAGCGGTTGGCGCCGCCGGTGTCAGCACCATAGGGAATGCCCTTGAAGGTGACGATGCCGTCCTGAATGTAACCCGCGACTTGCCCGGCGGGCGTTCGCGTCGTCGCGATCCCGGTACCAGCGCGGATGGCGTCACTATCCGCCCGCGATTTGCCTAACCCTGACGGATTCCGTTCGGTGCGCGCACCGACTGGCGACGCCATCGCCGCAGCTCCGGCTGCCGCGATCGCACCGGTGAGCAGATCGCGGCGATCGACCGCGACCGATCCGTGACTATCGCTCGGGCCGTCAGACCGTTCCCGCATTCGGCGTCTCCCTTGGCCGCCACTTCGCGGCACCCCGCCCGGTGGCGCAGCGCGACGGGGTCGCTGATCGAGCCCGCCGCGCTGCCCCGTTACGTGTTGAGGCGGAACGTCAGTCCTACGGTGCGCGGCCGCGGTCCGGCGAGCAGCGTCGGTCCGTTGGCCGAGGTCGGCCCGCGATAGTCGGACAGGTTGTCGGCGAAGACGCGAACTTCGTAGCGATCGAAGCTTACGCCGAAGCTGGCGCTGTACAGCTGGTACGGGTTGACCGAGACGACTGTCGCGTCGCCGTTGCGCGCGCGCCCGACTGCGGTCGCCGATGCCGTGGCGAACATGTCGTATTCGCCGACCTTGCGGTCGTAGGTCGCGTCGGTGCGGACGTTGAACGGCGGTGTGTAGAACAGCCGCGAGCCGTTGGTGATCCGGGCGTTCGCCGCAGTGAACGCCGGGATGACCTTGGTGAACTTCGAGTCGTTGACGTTACCGATCGCCGACAGCGTCAACCCCTTGAGCGGGGTCTTCCACGTCGCTTCGACATCGATGCCCTGGCTCTTGCCGTCGCCGAGGTTAGCGAACGCCGCGAGCCCGATCGACGTGTTGAACGCGCTCTGAATGTTCGTGTATTTGATGTCGTACGCGCTGACCGCGAGGCGGAGCTGACCGTCGAACAGCGTCCCCTTCGTCCCGATCTCGAGGTTCCGCAGCCGGTCGGGGCTGAGCGACAGCCCGCTTGGGACGCCGTCGGCGGTAACTGCGGCGGCCTGTGCCTGCGACTGCAGGATGCCGCTGCGGAAGCCCGTGCCGGCGTTGAAAAAGACCGTCCACGACTTGCTTGGATAATAAGCGAGGTTCGCGCGCCACGTCAGGGCATCGGGGTTGGCGTTGGTCAGGACATGGGCGCCGTTCGTCAGTGAATCGGCTTTCCGCGAGTCATTGAAATAGCGGAGGCCGACGAGCGGCACGAGCTTGCCATCGAACAATTCGTAGCTGACTTCGGAGAAGACGGCCTCGTTCTCGGTCTTGGTCTGGGTGTTGCCGTCGAGGACAAGTCCCGGGAAGTTGAGGTTGAACGCCGCAAGCCCGGTGGCATTCTGATAGAACACCCCGGCGACCCCGTGGAACGGACCTGTGCCCGACGTTGCAACACGGAATTCGTTGACGAAGCTGTCGGCATTGCCGCTGTTCGTCAGCGTCCCGATCCCGAGCGGCGCGCCGAGGTTGAGCCCGACCGCGAACCCGCCGGGAAGCGACTTCTGATACGACGTCGCGTTGGTCAGCGTGAATTCGCCGACCTGCCGCGTGATCGTTCCCGAGAAATATTCGGCGCGCCGCCGGTCGAAGCCGACGACATTGCCCTGATACGCCGCATACGGCGGGCTGACCGAGTTGAAGACGCTCAGATAATCCTGATCGGTGCTGAAATACCATGCGCGCAGCCGGACGGTCGTCAACGCGTCGGGCTGCCACAGCAAGACGGCCTGCAGATCCTTGGCGATGACATCGTTGGCGCCGCGCTTGGTCGGGGTGCCGGTCGGCGCGCCAGGATAGACGTCGATGTAGCCAGCGCGGTAATCGTACCCGCCGCTGACCCGCAGCGCGAGGCTGCCCGGGACGATCGGCACCGAGATCGCGGCGGCACCACGATAGTTGATCTGGTGCGTATCGTTCGTCGTCGAGATTTCAGCTTCGCCCGCCTCGGTGATCTTGTTGAGATCGGGGTTCTTGGTGTGGAAGATGATCGTGCCCGCCGACGAGCCCTGACCGTAGAGCGTACCCTGCGGGCCGCGCAGAACCTCGACGCGGTCGATGTCGAAATATTGCAGCGGCGGAGCGCTCTGGTTGTTGGGAACACCAAACGGAGTGTCGTCGAGGTAGTAACCGACGAGGCCGTCGCCGATCGGCCCGCCGGCGCCCGAGCCGCGGATCGAGAAGATCCGGTAACCCGCGCCGATTTCCTGCGTTTCGGCGGCACCCGGGATCAGCGAGATCAGGTCGCCACCGTCGCGGATGTTGCGCTCCTTGAGCGTCGCGCCCGAAAACGCCTGGATCGCGATCGGCACGCGGTCGAGCTTCGTTGCGCCCGACTTCAGCGCGGTGACGACGATCTCGCCCATGTCCTCGTTCGACGCTGCAGCCGTCTGCGGCACACCCGGCACGGCGGCGGGCGTCTGCACGACAGTTTCCTGCGCGGCGGCAACGGCCGGGAGGCAGGCAAGCGCCATGCCCGCGCTGGTCAGCAGCAGACGGCTGCGCACAGCGGCGAACGAGCGAGCGCGCGGCGCATCTACGGTCAAATTTGCAGATGTGTTCATTCTCAAACTCCCCTGTTTCTCGATCGCTTTCTGCAATCGTTTGCACGTTGCTATCACGAGTGAAACGGCTGTGCAATCCGGTTCACGCCGGCAGCTGCCGTTGGCGAAAGTGTCGCGCTAGGCGGTCGCGAATGCAGCGCGGAGTGCGCTCTTCCACGCCCCGGTGAACTCGATCGCGACACGTGCGGCGGGGGCGATGAAGTCGAAGCCGTGATAGGCGCCCGGCGTGACGTGGAGCTGGACCGGCACTCCTGCCGCGGCGAGGCGCTGGGCGTAGGCAATGTCCTCATCGACGAACAGGTCGATCGCGCCGACGCCGATAAAGGCTGGCGGCAGACCGGCCAGATCGGCGACGCGCGCTGGCACCGCGCCGTATAGCGGTGTCCCGGTCCCCGCCGGATGCCCGAGAAAGCTCGACCAGCCATACTGGTTGCCCGCCTCATTCCACCCGATCGTCCCGATGAACGGCGGCACGCGGCGGGTGCTGCCGGTCCGATCGTCGAGCATCGGATAGATCAGCACCTGATAGCGCAGCGGTATCCGTCCGCGATCGCGCGCCGCAATCGCAACCATCGCCGCGAGCCCGCCGCCCGCGCTTTCGCCCATGACCGCGATCCGGGTCCGATCGACGCCGAGCGCTGCCGAATTGGCGTGAAGCCACGCCAATGCCGCGTAGCAATCTTCCATCGGACCCGGAAAATGCGTTTCGGGCGACAGCCGGTACGCGACCTCGACGACGACGCAATCGAGCTCCGCCGCCAATTTCTGCGAGGCGACGATCGTGTCCTCGGCGCGGCCGAGGATCATCCCGCCGCCGTGAATATGCAGGATGGCCGGACGCGATGCGCCTTCGATCCGCGCGCCGATAACCCAGATCGGCACAGCGGGCTGGCCGATCGTGCCCGGAACCGAGCGTCGTTCGGCGGCGGGCGCCGGAGGGGGGAGCGGCGCTGGCGGCGATGGATTCTTCGCGCGGATCGTCCGGATCGCCTCATCGGTCAGCGGCGACGGCAGCGGGCGCGACATCACCGCCCGCGCGCCATCGCGAAGCTCGGGATCGACCCGCGCGAGAGCGGCATCGCCCGCCGGTACGAGCCCCGCGCCGTCGGCCGACGTTGCGGCGATCACCGCCGGCAGCGTCAGTCCTGCTGCAACCAAGCCGAACTGAAAGCCGCGCCTCGTCATCGTCATGGCGTCATCCTTCCCAACAGCGTCTGCGCGCGTTTTTAGTCAAACTGCGTCCCCAGCGGCTATTTGCAAGGAGAATCGCATAGTATCTTGCAAACGATTGCAGCCTGTTGCTTATCGGTCGCGGTCGCACAGGATGACTCGATGAAGCGGCACCAGATTGATCCGAGGGGAAGTGGGATGAAGCGGTCTCCATCGTACTGGGCAGGCATCGTTCGGGCAGCGGCCTTCCTGCTCGCGGGCTTGGCTGCGGCATCGACGACGCACGCGCAGGCGCCCAAGCCGGCCGAGGTCCGGATCGATCGGGACGGGACCGTCCACGCCCCGGCGATGTCGGTCCCGGTGTCGAGCCTGATGAGCCCCGAGGCGCAGGCCTATGTCGCGGAGCATCTCAGCCAGATGCAGCAGCCCGACCTGCTGCGGCAGGTCGGCGGCGTGCCGGTGTTCTTGCAGCCTTACCTCACGCGGCAAAACGCGCTGTTTCCGCACAAGAAGGTCGACGCGACGATAGGCGGCGTCCACGTCTATGATTATGCACCCACCGCCGGGATCGCGCCGGCCAACCAGCATCGCGTCCTTATCAACCTCCACGGCGGCGGATTTTCGGGCTGCTTCCCGGGATGTGCTGAGCTCGAGTCGATTCCGGTGACCGCGCTCGGCCGGGTCCGTGTCGTCTCGATCGACTACCGTGAGGGGCCGGATCACAAATTTCCCGCTGCGAGCGAAGATGTCGCGTCGGTCTATCGTGCGCTGCTGAAATCATATCCGGCGCAGAATATCGGCATCTACGGCTGCTCGGCGGGTGGCATGCTGACCGGCATGGCGATGGCATGGTTCGACAAGCATGGCCTGCCGCGCCCCGGAGCGATCGGCATTTTCTGCGCGGGTGCGACGATCTCCGCCTTGGGCTTCGGCGGCGATGCCGATTTCGTTGCCGCCCCGATCGGCGAGGCGCGCGCTGCTCCGGCATGGCCGCCCGCCGAGCCGAACGCCGGGACCAAGTTGCCGTATCTCGCCGGGACCGATCCCAAGGATCCGCTCGTCAGCCCGGGGGTATCGGATGCGGTGATGCGCCGCTTCCCGCCGACGCTGATCATCACCGCGACACGCGGCTTCGAGTATAGTTCGGCGGTTCACACCCACGCGCAGCTCGTCCGCCTCGGCGTCGACGCCGAACTCCACGTCTGGGAAGGGCTGTTCCACGGCTTCTTCTACAACGCCGATGTCCCCGAATCGCGTGAGGCCTATGACGTGATGGTGCGCTTCTTCGATCGCCATCTCGGCCGCTAGCGATGGCGGCGTCGCCGTTCGAGCCGCTCGAGCGACCATCGGGTCGCGGACGGCTTTTCGTCTACCGCGACTTCCGCCCGCGCCACTTGCTGCCCCGCGACATCTTCGTCTGGGTGCCCGATGCGGCATACACGGGCGAGTGCTTCCCGGTGCTCTATATGCAGGACGGGCAGAACCTGTTCGATGCGCGCCTCGTCGCGTTCGGCACCGCGTGGGAGGCCGATCGCAGCATGGCCCGGCTCGGCGACGCCGGTGTCATCTCTCCGGCGATCATCGTCGGCATCGCCAGTACCGCCGATCGCTTCATCGAATATGCTCCCGAACTGATCCTCGATCGGCTCGCCGAACCGGCCCGGGGGGCAATCGAGGACGCCTGGGGCGGCCCGGTGCGATCGGCGGCCTATGCGCGAATGGTGATGGACGAAATCCGGCCCCTGATCGACGCGCACTTCCCGGCGATGACCGCCGGCGCTACCTTCGTCGGTGGATCGTCGCTGGGCGCGGTGGCCGCGATCGAGCTGCTCGCACGTTATCCCGACCAGATCGCTGGTGCCGTCTGCCTGTCGGGGCACTTCAGCCTGTTGCCGGTCACCGAGACCGAGTTGCTGCCCGATGGTTTCGCCGAGGCGGTGACCGCGGCGGTGGGAAGTTTCGCGCGCGCGAGCCTGCCCTCCGCAGGCCGCCACCGGCTGTGGCTCGACCGCAGCGCGCTCGGCATCGATCGTTTCTACCCGTCCAGCCATGCGGCGCTCGGCGAGGCGCTGGCCGGGCTGGGCTATGTCGAAGGCGTCGACATGGCATTGCGGGGCTATCCCGGTGTCGGCCATGACGAAGACGCGTGGCGATCGCGCCTCGACGATGCATTCGGCTTCGTCCTCGCAGCGCCGCTATAGGCTTCGTGCAACCGTACGATTTTAGCCGCAGGATGCGCCGCTCGACCGAGCCGCTGGGAGGAAGACCATGATCCGTCGCTCAATCATGCTGGGAGCGGTCGTTGCCGGGATTTTCGTGCACGCCATCGCTGCAACGCCCTCCGAAAAGCCCCCGGTGGCCGAATTCGTGTTCGAGGAAATCGTCACCCTCGCGCCCGATATCAAAGTCGGGCCGACGCCGTTCGGCAGCCGGAACATCGTACCGATCACCGGGGGCAACTTCGAGGGGCCGCGGCTCCGCGGCACGATCGTGCCGGGCGGCTGGGACTGGCAGCTCGCAACGCCCGGCGGCTGCTTCAAGCTCGAAGCGAACTACATGATCCGTACCGATGACGGCACGGTCATCAACGTCTTGAACCGCGGGACCGCATGCCGCGAACTCGCAGAGCCGGGCGCGCGGATGATCACCGTGCCCGCCTTCGAGGCACCGCTCGGACGCTATGCGTGGCTCAACGACGGGGCTTACTGGGGGACGCTCGAGGGGACGAAGGTCGACGGCAAGCCCGCGGTCCACATCCGGATCTACAAGGCGCGGTAGCGGAGGTCGCTCATGCTGCCGAGTGTTGCCTTGGGAGCAGCCAGGCGTGCGGTCATGTGCGGCCGGTGAGCGCGTGGCGTTCGCGTGCCCAGAATACGCTCGCCGCGGCCGCAACCATCAGCACGCCGCACAATGTCAGCGCATTTCGTGCATCGCCCGCGAGCAGCGTGTTGAAGTAAAGCGGCATCGTTACGGCGTTGAGCAGCATTGGCGTGACGATCATCATGTTGAAAATGCCCATATAAACGCCGGTCCGTTCGGGCGGGATGCTCCGGGCGAGAATGATATACGGGTTGCCCATGATGCTCGCCCAGCCGACCCCGATGCCGATCGCCGGTACCAACAGCCACGACTTGTCCGAAATGTGCGGAATCGCCGCCATTCCCAGCCCGGCAGCAACCAGACAGACCGCATGCGTCGTCGCCGGTCCCCACCGTTTCGATAGTGGCACCATCGCCAACGCCGCAACGAACGCAACACCATTGTAGAAGCCGCCGAGAATGCCGTTGTCGAGTACGGCCCGGCGGAAGTTCTCGGACAGCGGATTCGTCTCGCCATAGACCGAGCGACTGATCGAATAGACGACGTAATTCCAATAGGCGAACATCGCATACCATTGGAACAGACTCATCAGCGCGAGCTTGCGCATCGTAACTGGCATCGTGACGATCGCGTCCCAAATCTCGCCCAGCGTCGCGCCAATGGTGCGCGATTTCGCACGTATAGCGACCCGCGCCGCATCGCTGAGCGGGAGTTCGGGAACGCGGATGATCGACCAGACGATCGTCGTGAACGACAGGACTGCCCCAATCGTGAACGCCGCGCGGGTGATGACCGGGATGTTGTGCGCGTCGACCGCATTGAGGTCGAAGCCGAGCGCGTTGACCATGAAGCTCGGCGCCAGGTACGCCAGCATCTGGCCAAGCCCGGTGAAAGCACTTTGCGACAGGAAGCCGAAGTTGCGCTGCTCGTCGGACAGCCGGTCGCTGACATAGGCCCGATAGGGCTCCATCGTAATGTTGTTTCCGGCATCGAGCAGCCACAGCGTGCAGACCGCCGCGAGGATCGTCGGCGCGAGCGGCATCACGAACAGGCCAATCGAGCACAGGACCGCGCCGACCATGAAATAGGGGGTGCGACGACCCCAGCGCGACGCGGTCCGGTCGCTCATCGCGCCGATCAGCGGCTGGATCAGCAGCCCGGTCAACGGCCCAGCGAGCTGCAACAACGGGATGTTGGCTTCGCTCGCACCGAGGTACGAGTTGATCGGTGCCATATTCGATTGCTGCAGGCCGAAGCTGAACTGCAGCCCGAGGAAACCGAGATTCATCTCGACGATTCGCATCAGCGGAAGACGCGGTTTGAGGGCGTCGATCACGGCGGCCACGCGCGACCCGGCCGGCTTCACGTCACCCTGTGGCAAGATGGATTCCCAGCCATTTGTGGAACAGTGCTGGCCACGCGCTATTGGTCGCGGCGGGTCTACCCAGTCCGAAACCGTGGCCGCCGGTCTCGAAGAAGTGCGCCTCGGCCGGGACGCGCGCCGTGCGCAGTGCCGACAGCATCATCAAGCTGTTATCGGGCGGCACCGCCGGATCGTCGAGCGCATGCACGAGGAAGGTCGGCGGCGTTGATTTCGCGATGTGAAGTTCGGCCGAGCGCAGTGCGACCAGTGCCGCCGGAGGGTTTTCGCCGAGCAACGACACCGCGCTTTGCGGATTGGTAAGCCGCGCATCCATCGTAATCACCGGATAGATCAGGCCCGCCGCGGCAGGTCGAGCATCGCGCGCATCGACGGCGTCGCGCGGCGCGTAGATCGGCTCGGCAAATTCGGTGGCGAGCGATGCTGCGAGATGCCCGCCTGCCGAATAGCCGAGCACCGCGACCCGCGCTTCGTCGATCGCAAAGCGCCCGGCATTCGCGCGGATCAAGCGGATCGCGCGCTGGGCGTCCTGAAGCGGGACATTCCAGCGATTGAGCCAACCCTCACCGGGGAGGCGATATGTCAGGACGAAGACGGTGTAGCCCATCGCGGCAAACGCCTCCGCCGTGCCCGCGCCTTCATGCGTGCCGACGATGAAGGTGTAGGCACCGCTCGGAATCAGCAAAATCCCGCGCCGGTTGCTTTGCCGCGGGCGGAAGACGCGAAGATCGGGCGTGGCGACGTTGCGGATAAAACCTGGCGGCGATCCTGGCGGGACCGGCTTAGCGGCAAAGCCGCCTTCGGGGGGCGCGCCCGGCCATAGCGGCAGGACTTCGGCACTGCGCCAACTTGGTGGCAGCGGGCCGAGCGGGTCCAACGATGCCGGCGTGTCGGGAGAATGGGGTGTCTCGGCGCGCGTTTCGGCTCCACCAGCCAAGGCAAGGCCGACTCCGGTCGCAACCAGCAGGGCGCGGCGATCGATCTCCGGTGTCGGCCCGCTGGCGCGCTCCGGCCCGGCCGGGGTCATCAAGCGCGCACCGCGAATGCGGCCTTGAGCGCGCTTTTCCACGCGGCGGTGAACTCGCGCGAGACACGGGCGTCGGGCACGACGAAGTCGAATGCGTGAAAGGCGCCCGGCGTCACCTGAACCTGCGTCGGCACACCCGCGTCGATAAGTCTGCGCGCATACGCCATGTCCTCGTCCGCGAAGAGGTCGATCGCGCCCACCCCGATGAACGCCGGCGGGAGCCCCGACAAATTCACCTCGCGCGCGGGCACTGCGCCGGCTGGCACGCGATCGCCACCGGCAGGCCCCCCGAGAAAGGCGGTCCAGCCGAAGCGGTTCGCCTCGGGCGACCAGCCGATCGCACTGATATACGGCGGGACCGGCCGGCCGCTGCCGGTCCGGTCGTCGAGCATCGGGTAGATCAGCGTCTGGTGGCACAGCGAAACCTCGCCGCGATCGCGCGCGACGATAGCCACCATCGCCGCGAGTCCGCCGCCGGCGCTTTCACCCATGACCGCAATCCGCGAGCGATCGACCCCGAGCACCGCAGCGTTCCGCGCGAGCCAGACGAGCGCGGCGTAATTATCCTCGACCGGACCGGGATAGGGCGTTTCCGGGGACAGCCGGTAGTCGACGTTGACCACGACGCAGTCGAGCTCGGCTGCAACCGTCTGGCAGAATGCGGTCATATTCTGCGCGCGACCGGAAACCATGCCGCCGCCGTGGATATGGAGGATCGCCGGTCGGGGTCCGGCACCCTGTCGTACGCCGATCACCTGCACCGCGACGGTGGGATCCCCGCGCCGGCCCGGAATGCTGCGCGCATCGACCGTCGGCGCGGGTGGCGGCAGCGCGGCGGGCGCAACCCACGACGCCCGGACGGCGGGCAGCGTCGCGCGGGTCATCGGCGGAAATTGTTGCGCCAGCATCGCCGCAGCCGCCGCGCGCAACTCCGGATCGACAAGCCGCAGCGGGTCGATCGGAACCGCGTTGCCAGCCGCACGGACCGCCGCGGGGCTAAACAACAGCAGCCCGGTCGCACCGATGGCTTTCGACAGATCACGCCGGGTCAACATCGTAAAACCTCCTCCCCTCGATCGCCGCAGTTGGTCCTGCAATCGATTGCGAAGTTCTAATGCCAACACGGTCACATCGCAATGACCGTCGCGCGGCAAGCGCCAACATCGCCGCAAGGCCGACGGCGGATCGAAGACCGACACGGCAGGGCGTTGCGGAGCAGCCGCGATGCGGTAAGTGGCGCTATGCGATCATCCAAGTCCACACCACCGAGCAGTGCGCCTGCGGGTCCGCTGAAGATGACCGATATCGCCCGGCTGGCGGGTGTCTCGACCTCTACGGTATCGCGCGCGTTGGCCGAAAGCGCACTGATCCCGGTGAAAACGCGCCAGCAGATCCAGCAGATCGCGGCTGAGCATGGCTATGTCATCGACCAGCGGGGACAACGACTGCGCTCCAGCCGCACCCGGACGATCTGCGTCGCCATCCCGCTCGGCCACGAGACGGATCAGATGATTTCTGATCCGTTCTTCCTTCAGCTCTTCGGCCATATCGCCGATGAGATTTCGTCGCGGCACTACGATGTGCTGCTGTCGCGGATTCCATCACCGGCACCGGGCTGGCTGTCGCGCCATGTCCAGACGCAGAAGGCCGATGGTTATATCGTGGTCGGGCAGAGCGATCAGCACGACGAGATCAATCAGGCGGCGCGCGCCTTCCTTCCCCTCGTAGTCTGGGGCGCACACTTGCCCGAACAGGCGTATTGCTCGGTCGGATCGGACAATGTCGGCGGCGCTCGCGCGGCGGTCGACGCGCTGCTGCAGGCGGGCCGGCGCCGGATCGTCTTCCTTGGCGCATCGTCGCTGCCCGAAATCCAGATGCGGCTGCGCGGATATACGACGGCGCTCGAGCGTGCCGGCATTGCAATCGTCGATGAACTGATCCAGCCAGCGCATTTTACCGGGGATACCGCGCTCGCTGCCGTTCAGGACCTGATTGCACGCGGGGTGGCGTTCGATGGCGTATTCGCGGCGTCGGACGTGATTGCGCTCAGTGCGTTGCGGGCGCTGCAAACCAGCGGAGTTTCGGTCCCCGAAGACGTGTCGGTGATTGGGTTCGATGATCTCGCGCTCGCCGAACATTCAAACCCGCGACTCACGACCGTTCATCAGGACCTCAAGCATGGCGCGGCCGCACTCGTCGAGTTCCTGTTCCGGCGGATGAACGGCGAAGAGACGCCGTCAGCGACGTTGCCTATCCGTGTCGTCCACCGGGATTCGGTTTCGCTATCAAAATAACAGGATTGGCTGCGGCGCGCCGGCACCAGGGCGATCAAAGCCTCAGGTAAGGCGTGTCATCGTCGCCCCTGACAAGACCAGTCGGTACATTCGGCCGCCGACGGGAGTGTCGAACCAAAAGCGCTCGTACCCGCCCTTGTCTTCCTCGACACGCCAGAACCCGGCCTTGTCTTCCACGAGCAGTCCAGCGCCGAGCGCCACCAGCCGGTCGCCGCGGACAATAATGTCCGCTCCGCCAAACCACGGGTTAGCCGAACGATAATTGCCGGCCAGCGACAATATCCGCTCAGGGGCGGCTGGCGATGCGAGGTCGGAAGCCTTGTCACGGCCGAAGGCGCGATCACGGTACCAGAGCCGGTCGGGAAGTGCGGTCTCCTTGCCCGGTACGCTCGTAGAGAATTCCAACATACCGGCGCGATAGCCCGGCAGGTCGGTCATGAGCTTGCCGCCCGCTGCTTCCACACGTCCGGTCTGATCGCCCGAACGAACCATGAGACCGGTGGCGCCGCGCGCGAACTCGAGGACCGCGCCATCGGCAGCGACCCATCGACCGACATAGCGTTCGGGCTTGTCGACCCGGCGCGACACGAACGGATCGGGCTGGGGCGGCAACGGCTTGCCCGCACGTGCCGCCCGCAATGCCCGCATCGCATAGGCGGTCACCGCGACCGGTCGGTGCTCGGCGAGCGTGCCATTGGTGCTGGCAAACGCGCCGACGCCCTCGTCCGCATCGACGTCGAACGACGAGGTGAAAATCTGCATGCCGCCGGTGTGATGCAGCATCGGGCGGCCATCGATTTTCGTCCGCATGAAACCGGACGAATAGCCACCGCCGATCTCCTCGGCCTTGACCACATTGCCGAGCATGGCCTTGGCGCTCGCATCGGGGAGCAGAGGTGCCCCTTTGCCCCGGCCGAGCGCGATCACGTAGCGCAGATAGGCCGCCATATCCGCCGCGGTCGCCATGACGCTTCCCGCGGCCTCGTCCATCTCGTTCCACGGGCCTTCGACCAGCGGGCAGCCGAACATCGGCGGCAGGTCGTCGGCAGTCACATAGCCCGACGCCATGCGACGGCGGTCCTCGATCTGGATGTGCGCCGTCGCTCGCATCATCCCGATCGGTTTTTGCACGCGTTCGCGGATGACCTCCGGGTGGGGACGTCCGGTCATCTGGGTGATCAATAGGCCGATCAATTCGTAACCGGTGTTGCTGTAGGAAAACTTGGTGCCGGGCTGTGCGCCGGTCCACAACCGTCCGTCCGGAGAATCCGGCGGTATCGGGGCACCGTCCGCCAGCCCAGCAACGTGATTGAGCAAGTGCTGCGCGGTGATTGGTTCTGCCGGCAGACAGTGGAGCGGCAGATGGCGCGAGACCGGCGCATTGAGGTCGATCTTGCCCTCGGCTGCCAGTTGCCACAGTGCCAGCGCTCCCAGAGATTTGGAGATCGAGCCGATCTCGAAAAGATGGTCGGGGCCGACCGGCGTGCGACTGGCGAGATCTGCCCAGCCGATGCAGAGATCGGCCTCGAAGCCTTCATCGTCGACCAGCGAGACGATCATGCCCGGCAATCCGGTCGCGATAAGTTCGGCCTGCGCGCAGGTGCGGATCGCCTCGATCGCCGCCGCATAGTCTCGCTTGCCCGGCGCTCGGAGCATGACGCGCCCTGGATATGCCTCGGTTGCCGCAACCGCAGGTGCGACCGCCATAAGCGCAGTCGCGCCGAGTAGCGCACGGCGAGTGATAATCATCTGCATCCCCCAAATAGATGAGCTTAGCAGTAGGTCGAGATACGTGCCGGTCCAAGCATCTATTCACCGCTTCGACGGCTGGACGTCCTCCTCCGGCAATGTTCGTGGCACATCGGCGATAGGACGGTGCACGACCGCAGTTGGATCGCTCGCCAACCCGCATGGCTGTGCTAGACCGGACTTGGACGGGGAGGAGCAGCGATGAGGGCCTTGATTTTGGCGGCGGTGCTTCTTGCGACCGGAGCTGGTGCGCAGGTGCCCCAAGCGACGCCGCAAGCTGTTGTTGTTCCGCAGCCCGCAGCGCTACAGGGTCGCCTCGAAGGGCCGCTCGAACTTCACTCGAAGATTTATCCGGGCACCGTGCGCCGCTATTGGGTGTATGTCCCCGCCGACTACGATCCGTCGCGACCGCCAAACTTGCTGCTGTTCCAGGACGGACAGCGCGCAACGAATCCGGGCGGACCGTTGGCGGTCCCTGCCCTGCTCGACAAGCTCATCGGGCAGCACGCCATCCCGTCGACGCTCGGGGTGTTCGTGACACCGGGCAACCTGTCGGCGCATTATCCCGACGATCTCGGCACGCAAAACCCGAACCATCGCCCGGAAGAATATGACGCGCTGTCCGACGATTATTCCCGAATGACGTTGGAGGAGTTGCTGCCGGCGGTCGCTCAGAAATGGCGGTTTGCGGCAGATCCGAAGCGACGGGCGATCGGCGGCACCTCAAGCGGCGCGATTGCCTCATGGACGGTGGCGTGGCGTCATCCCGAGGCGTTCGGCAACGTCATCAGCTTCATCGGCAGCTATACGTCGATTGGGCTGAAGCTCGGGGCCGACGGCACGCCGCTTGCGTATGGCGGCGACACCTATCCCGGCCTGATCCGCAAAAGCCCGATCCGCCCCTTGCGGATTTTTCTTCAGGATGGACGCAACGACCTTGATAATGAGCATGGCAACTGGTTCCTCGCCAACCAGCAAATGCTCAAGGCTCTCGACTGGGCAAACGCGCATGCCGCTGCGGAAAGCCACACCGGCGCACGCTATGACGTGAACCATGTCTGGACCGAAGGCGCGCATTCGGACGCCGATGGCGGCGGGATCCTACCCGACGTGCTTCGCTGGATCTGGCGCGATCAACCGCCGGCCAACTGAAAGGCGGCACCTCTGCACCGATGAGCCGAACGACAACGTCATCCATTCCCGACATCATGCCACCGTTGCGGGGACGAAGCCGCAAACCCTCAGCGCTGCGGCGTTCTTGTGCCCGGCTGCCGTCGGTCTAGAGTGGAACAGTCGTGCACGCGGCACCGATCGCAACTCTTGAGGAGCGCCGCTCACTTATGGCCCAGCGCGACGCCGATCTGGCGGCCGACCCCAACGCCGACTGGAGCCTGCCCGGCTGGCTCTACACCGACCCCGACTATTTCGCAGTCGAGACCGAGGCGGTGATCCGCCCGTCGTGGCAAATCGTCTGCCACGCCAGCGACATCGCCGCGCCGGGCGAATTCCACACGATCGACTATCTCAGCGAAAGCGTGATCGTCGTCCGCGGCGACGACGGCACGATCCGGGCCTTCAACAACGTCTGCCGCCACCGCGCGATGCGACTCGTCGAGGGGCCGCGCGGCTGCGCGAAGAAGATCGTCTGCCCGTATCACGCATGGGTGTACGAGACCGACGGACGACTGAGCGGGGTGCCGATGCGATCGGACTATCCCGCACTCCGGCTCGAGGATAATGGCCTCGCCCGCGTCGGCGTCGAGGTCTGGCGCGGGTTCGTCTTCGTTCGGCTCGACGAGCGCGGCGGCCCTTCGGTCGCGAGCATGATGGCGCCGTACGATGCTCAGATCGCGCCCTACCAACTCGACGAGGTTCGCACGCTCAGCCCGGTGCGGCTGCGCGAGCGGGCGGTCAACTGGAAGAATGTCGGCGACAATTATTCGGACAACCTCCACATCCCCGTCGCCCACGATGGCCTGACGCGGCTGTTCGGCAAAAGCTATGCGATCGCGGCCGCGCCGTGGGTCGACAAGATGTCGGGGCAACTCGTCGACCGCGCGTCGCCCGACCGCTGGGAGCGATTCTATCAGCATCACCTGCCACGGGTCGACCACCTGCCCGCGGCGAACCAGCGGCTGTGGCTGTATTTCAAGCTGTGGCCGAATATGGCGTTCGACCTCTACCCCGACCAGGTCGACTTCATGCAATGGCTGCCGCTGACGCCGACGACCAGCGTGCTCCGCGAGATGTCGTTCGCACTGCCCGACGACCGCCGCACGATGAAGCTCGTCCGCTACGCCAACTGGCGGATCAACCGCGTCGTCAACGCCGAGGACACGTGGCTGATCGAGCGCGTCCAGGCGGGGATGGCGTCGCGTAGCTATACCGCCGGTCCGATCGGGGCGAGCGAGGTCTGCCTCCGCAGCTTCGCCCGTAAGATCCGCGACCTCGTCCCCGAGGCGCGGCTGCCACGCGCGCCCGCACCGGGCTGGAGCCGGCGTCCGCGCGCCATGGGGGATGCATGACCAAAAAATACGACGCACTGATCGTCGGCGGCGGGCACAACGGGCTCGTCTGCGCCTTCTACCTCGCCCGCGCCGGACTAAAGGTTCGCGTGCTTGAACGCCGCGACATCGTCGGCGGCGCGGCAGTGACCGAGGAGTTCGCGCCCGGGTTCAGGAACTCGACCGCAAGCTATACCGTCAGCCTGCTCCGTCCCAAGGTGATCAAGGACATGCGGCTGCACGAACGAGGCTGGCGGATCATCGAGCGAACGATCTCCAACTTCTTCCCGCACGACGACGGCTATCTCAAGCTCGGCGGCGGCACTGCGCGGACGCAGGCCGAATTCGCCCGCTTCAACGCCAAGGACGCCGCGACCTTCCCGCAATATGAGGAGGCGCTCGAGCGCGTCGCCGAAGTCCTGCGCGACCTGTCGCTCAAGACCCCGCCGAACGCCGGCGGCGGCTTGCGCGCGCTTCTCGCCGCGGCGTCACAGGGGCGGCTGTTGACGGGGATGGACGTCGAGGCACAGCGCGACGTCATGGACCTGTTCGTGAAGTCGGCGCGCGACTTCCTCGACGGCTGGTACGAGAACGACTTCATCAAGGCGGCGTTCGGTTTCGACGCGGTCGTGGGCAACTTTGCCAGCCCCGACACGCCGGGGTCGGCGTATGTCCTGCTCCACCACGTTTTCGGCGAGATCAACGGCAAGAAGGGGATGTGGGGCCACAGCGTTGGCGGCATGGGCGCGATCACGCAATATATGGCCGAGGCGTGCGTCGAGGCGGGGGTCGAGATCAGCCTCGAGGCGCCGGTTGCCAAGGTGCTCGTCGATGGCGGCAGGGTCGCGGGCGTGCGCCTTGTCAGCGGCGAGGAAATCGCCGCACCGATCGTCGCGTCGAATGCCGGACCAGCGCTGCTGTTCCGCCAGCTCGTCGACCGATCCGACCTCCCCGCGGGGTTTGCCCGGCGGATGGACCGGTTCAAAACCGGATCGGGGACGTTCCGGATGAACCTCGCACTGACCGAACTGCCCGACTTCACCGTGCTGCCGGGCAAGGTGAAGGCCGAGCATCACACCGCAGGGATCATCATCGCGCCGACACTCGATTACATGGACCGCGCGTTTACCGACGCGAAGGCGCTCGGCTGGTCGAAGGCGCCGATCGTCGAGATGAAGCTGCCGACCTCGGTCGACGACAGCCTCGCGCCACCCGGGAGGCATATCGCCAGCCTGTTCTGCCAGCAGTTCGCGCCGGTGCTGCCCCCCAACTCCGACGGCACACCCCGCTCGTGGGACGCCGAGCGCGAAGCCGCAGCCGACCTGATCGTCGATACTGTCACTGCGCACGCGCCGAACTTCAAGGCAGCGATCATCGCGCGGCAGATCCATTCGCCACTCGACCTCGAACGTAAGTTCGGCCTGATCGGCGGCGACATCTTCCATGGCCACATGAGCCTCGACCAATTATGGGCGGCGCGGCCGATGCTTGGCCACGGCGACTATCGCTCGCCGATTCGCGGGCTATACATGTGCGGCTCCGGCACCCATCCCGGCGGCGGCGTCACCGGCGCGCCAGGACACAATGCAGCGCACGAAATCCTCAAGGACCGCGGCGTGCTAGGCCGGCTGTTCGGCCGCCGAGCCGCGTGACCGCAACCAGTATGCGGGGAGCGCGGTCAGCATCAGCACGACGCTGAGCCCGCTCGCCTCGGCACCGGCTCCCCAGAAGGCGACGAGGGTGAACGCCAGCCCGATGCCTGCAGTGATCATCGCGACGCGGCGAACAAGCGCAGCGGCGCAGATCGCGAGGTATAGCCACAGGGTCGAGCAGGTCGACAATAGCATCGCGAAGGTGAAGATGCCGCCGAGCGACCCGCTCGCATGCGACAGGACGAGCGCGCTCGCGAGCGCCGACGACAGTACGAGAACCCTTACCGGCACGTCGCGCGGCGATACGCGGGCGAACCACCGCGGCAACAGCCCCGCACGCGCCATCCCGAGCGGGACCTCGCCCTGGATCAGCACCCAGCCGTTCAAGGCGCCGATCGCCGCGACCGCCGCGAACAATGCGACCCCCAGAGCCGGGCCGTGACCCCAATAAGTCGCCACGAACAGGGTGAACGGCGCGGGCGACGCAGCGACCGCGCGCGGCGGCAGCAGCAGCACGATCGCCGAGCAGACGACGACATACAGCAGCCCGGTGACGATGGTCCCCGCCATCGTCGCACGAATGATCGTCCGCGCCGGGTCGCGGACACGCTCGGCGGCGACACCTGCCGCCTCGAACCCGACGAGCGCGAACAGCGTCAGCGTCACCGCTCCTGCTAGCCCGGAGAACAAGGCGCGTGGTGCAGGCAGCGGCGGCGGCGCGAGCGTTCCCGCCGCCCCGAGCGACGCGACGATGACGACCACCGCGACGAGCGGAACAAGTTTAAGCAGCGTCGTCACGATCTGAAACTCACCCGCGCACTTCGCTCCCGCGATGTTGAGCAGCGTCAGCGCCCAGATCAGTCCGATCGCGACGAGCGCACCCGTCAGCGGCGTCGCGTCGAGCCCCGGCACCACCGCAGCGAGATAGCTCGTCGCGGCAATCGCGATCGCGGCGTTCGCCGACCACACCGCGACCCAGTAGCTCCAGCCGATCAGCAACCCCGGAAGCGGGCCGACGACCGCCGCAGCGACCGCGATCGCGCCGCTTGCCTCGGGCATCGTTTGCGCGAGCCGCGACAGCGTCCATGCGATCGTGAGCGCCCCGCCGATGCCGATCACCCACGCGAGTGTACCCGTCCAGCCGAACGGCGCGAGTGCCGAGGGGACGAGGAAAATGCCCGACCCGATCATCCCGCCGACGACGAACGCGGTCGCGGTCCAGAATCCGAATGGACGTTCCTCGCCATCGCCCATCGTTATTGCCCTCATCGGCGTGAAAGCATGGTAAATGCAACTAAGCTATTCGCGGATGCTCTCAATCATCCGCAGCTTTGCCGTTCCGAATCGACCACCCGACCCGGTCATTTGACGACGGGTAGCGCGATGAAACTTGCCTCCGGCCCCGCTACCGTGACGCGCTGCGTTGCCTTCTGATAGTCACCGGGCTTGGCGAAGAAGATGTTGGGGACGAACTTCTGCGGGTTGCGGTCGTAGAGCGGGAACCAGCTCGACTGGACCTGCACCATGATGCGATGACCCTTGGCGAAGACGTGGTTCGCGGCGGGCAGGTCGAACTTGTAGGTCAACGCGCGATTGGCGACGATCGGCTTGGGCTTGTCCAGCCCCTCGCGATACCGACCACGGAAAATGTCCATCGCCACCGCGAGCTGGTAGCCGCCCATCTTCTGGTCGCCGCCGACCTGATCGGGATAGACGTCGATCAGCTTCACGACCCAGTCGCTGTCGGTGCCGCTGGTCGCCGCGTTGAGATGAACCTCCGGTGCTCCGGCGATCGTCACCGGCGCGCTCAGCACCTCGGTGGTGAATGTCAGCACATCGGGACGCGACGCCGCGTTGCGCTGGTCGCTCGTCAGCCACGCCGTCCAGTGATCACCGTCATAGCCGATCGGCGCGACCGGGCGCGCGACGAACGACACCGGATGAGCCGGGTCGCTGACATAATCTTCGGTCGCCACCGGCCCGTCGGCGCGGGTGAAGCCGAGCCCGCCGCGGGGTTTGAGATAAAGTGGCGTCGTCGCCGGAGCGGCGGGCCAGTTCTGCAGCCGCTGCCACTGGTTCGTCCCCGACTGAAACACCGTCACCGGCGCGACATCCATCGGTGTGCCCTTGAGGAAGTGTGCGAGGAATGGCGCAAGCACGTGATGTCGCCACCATTTGCCGGTGTCCTGGTCCCACTCGACGTTGCCGAGCTTGCTGGCCTTTTCGATCTCCTGCCCATGGTACCACGGACCCATCGACAGATAGACCATGTCGCCGCCCGCGTCCTTGGGCTTGAGCGCGCGGTAGACCGCAGTCGCGCCGTAGATATCTTCCTGGTCCCACAGCGAATTGACCAGCATCACCGGCACCTTGAGCGGGGCCTTGGCGAGGATCGTGTCCATCGCCTGTTCCTGCCAGAAGCTGTCGTACGCCGGGTGTTGGGTAAATTTCTGCCAAGTCGCGATCTGGTCGAGGCCGTGGCGGCGGCCGAGCTCGCCGGCGCTGCCCGCGTCCATGAACTCGTCGTACTGGTCGGCGAAGTTGTGGAACCACGGCGAGGAATTGTCGGCGGTCGCGACCTGCTCCCAGAGATAGTCCATGTTCATCTGGCGGAATGCGCCGTTGTGGAACCAGTCGTCGCCGCGCCAGCCGTCGACCATCGGGTTCATCGGCACCGAAACCTTGAGCGCCGGGTGCGGATTGATCAGCGCGACGAGCGGTTCGTAGCCATCGTAGCTGATGCCCATGATGCCGACCTTGCCGTTCGACTGCCTGAGGTTCTTCACCAGCCAGTCGATCGTGTCGTAGCAGTCGGTCGAATCGTCGATCTTGGTCGGGTTGAGCGAACTGCCGACCAGCGGCCGGTTCATGACGTAATCGCCCTTCGACCCGTACTTGCCGCGGATGTCCTGGACGACGCGGATATAGCCGCCATCGGCGATCACGTCATAGGCGTTATCATAGCCTTCGAGCGCGGCAGCGAGATCGCCCGCCTTGGTGTTCGTCGTCCCCGCTTCGGCATTGTACGGGGTGCGCGTCAGCAGGATCGGGGCACCCGCTGCCCCACGCGGCGTCAGGATCACGGTATGGAGCGTGACGCCGTCGCGCATCGGGATGTCGACGCTGACGCGGTCGTAATTGGCCCCCTCGTTCACCAGTTTCGGCGACGCAGGGCGCTCGGTATAGCTTTGCGCCGTCGCGACGCTCGCCAGCAGCGCCAGGCCTGCAATCCCCCCGAGCAGCTTCACGACCATGATAAACCCCGCGTTGATTTGAACACGAGGATGATGCGGTGATGGCAATCGCGCAACTAGGAACGTGTTGCGAGCTGGTCAGTCTGCGCCCTAGTGACCTTTGCCGCCCGGCGTAACGGCCATAGGGAACACCTCGCGCAGAGGCCTGCCCTCGGGCAGGATATAGACGACGCCGCCTTTGACGAAGTCGGGCTGCACGACATCGGTGAAGAAGGCCGTCGGGATGTTGACGCAGCCGTAGGATATCCGGTTGTCATCGCGCGAGGCGGTGGCGAGGCGTTGCAGCCGGTGATCGGTTGGAGCGCCCGGGACCACGGCGTGCATCGAGATGCTCGCGGCATAATCGATCCAGACGATGGCATGGCCGGCTGAATTCATTCCCGGCGCTGCGTCGAAACGCCCGGCGGGCGTGGTGCGATCGGCGGGGCGGATCGCGGACAGAGGGCGGCTGCCAATACCCGGCACGCTTTCGTCGCCGCGCGCGAGGCCGAGCAGCACCGGCGAATTGCCGAGGTATGCGCCGGCGCTGTCGAATACGAACAGCCGCGCCTCGCGCTTGTCGATGATCACGAACGGCTGGTCGCGCGCGTCGCCCGACGCAGCGACCCACCCCGCGACAGAACGAACTGCGTCCGAGGCGCCGGTCAGCGGTGCGGCGTGCGCGGTCGTGCCGAATGCAGCGGCGAGCAGCCCCACTCGCGCGACCCGGCTTAAGCTTCGACGAATCGCGGAGAAAATCACGCGTGCTAGTTCCGGTCCTGCTTGCGTGGCCGCATCGCCGGTGCCGCCGCCGGTGCGGCGGGCACGACAGCGGGTGTGACCGGGGTCGGATACGGTACCGCTGCTTGTGGGGTGGTCGAAGCGAACTGAACAGTCGGAACACGGACGCCGCCCCCGAGCACCGCGAACTGCACTCCTGCCGGCAGCGCACTGCTCGTCACGGCCAAAGGAACTGCGGCGCTGCCGGCAGCCAGCGCTTCGAGCGTTGGCGTGTCGGTGAGCAACCCGCCGCCGGCGAACTGTGCGCCCTGTCCGGACCCGCCACCTGCACCGCCACCACCCGTGCCGCCGCTGCCACCGCCAGTACCACCGGTCCCGCCTGTGCCGCCGCCGCCGACCGGGGTCGGGGTGGGTATGGGAGTTGGGGTCGGCGTCGGGCTGGCCGCTGCTGTCACAGTCAGCGCGCCATCGGTGTAGCTCGTGGTGTAGTTGGTCGGGCTGTAGCTTCCGCCAGTCGCATTGCTCGCGACGATGGCATAGGTCGTGCTGCTCGGCGTCGCAGTGCTTGTTGCGCCCGCGCTCGTCTCGTCGACATGGACGATGGTGTCGCCGTTCTTCAGACCCGTGCTGGTGAACTCGGTGCCGGCAAAGGTGAGCGTGGTCCCGGCGACCTTGCTTGTGCTGTTCGCGGTCACGACGAGGGTAGCCGGGGTCACGGTCAACGAACTGCCGACATAGGTCGTCGAATAGTTTGCCGGCGTGTAGCTGCCGCCGACTGCACCAGCGACGGTAACAGGGTACGGCCCGCCCGCGACCCCGGCGGTTGCAGCTGCACCCGCACTGGTCAGGGTTGCACTGCCGACGGTCTCGCCGTTCTGGAGGCCGCTCGCAGTGAACTCGGAGCCGGTGTAGGTCAGCGCGTCGCCATAGACCTTGCTAGTCGGGTTCGCGGTGATGAGCAGCGCCGCTGGCGAGATCGCCAGCGTGCCGTTGACGTAGGTCACGACATAGTTGGTCGGCACAAAGCTGCCCCCCGAACCGCCGCTCGGTGTGATCGCGTAAGGGCTACCCGCGACGCTCGCGGTCGGCGCGGCCCCCGGGCTGGCGAGTGTCACCACGCCGACGACGTCGCCGTTGCGCAGCCCGCTGCTGGTGAATTCGGAGCCGCTGAACGCGACGGTCTGGCCATAGGTCTTGCTCGCGTTGTTCGCGGTGATCGTCAGCGGCGCGGCTGCCACCGTCAGCACGCCGTTGACGTAGGTCGTGGTGTAGTTCGATGCGCTGAAGCTGCCGCCGATCGCATTGCTCGGCGTAATCGCATACGGGCTGCCGGCGACGCTTGCGGTGGCGACAGTGCCGGGGCTTACCTCGGTAACCGAACCGATCGTCTCGCCGTTGACCAGCCCGGTCGAGGTAAACTCCGATCCGGAAAAGCCAAGCGTATCGCCATAATTCTTGCTGGCGTTGTTGGCGGTGACGATAAGCGGCGCGGGGGTGATCGACGCCGTGGTCACGCCTGCGGCGGCAAATAATGCATAGCGCGCCTGGTCCGCCCCGGCGAGGCCGGCGCCGGTAAATGTAACTGGCTTGAGCGTCCCGACATTGGCGTTGTCGAAAGTTCCGGTGCCCCCGCTCAAGCGGACGTCGACCGCGCCGCCGACGGTCGGATCGCCGCGGAAGGTCAGCACCGCAGGGGTCGTGCCGTCGTAAATCTTGTCCTTTGCGGCGACGAACACCCACATGTACGCGGTAAAGCCGGTGTAATCGTTCGGCGCACCATAGCCGTGCTCGGGCGAATAATAGATCGTCTTCGACGTCGATGTCACCGGGAACAGCGAGCTGAGGTGGACGGTACCGCCGGTCAAGCCGCCGCTGCCGTCGGAGTCGGCGACGAGCAGGACCGACCCGCCCGCGCTCGCGGTGATCGCCTGGTTCTGGTTGATGTCCTGGCCCGCGTTGATGTTGATCTGCGAGCCGAGCGCGCTCGCGGTAATCGCGGCGTTGAGTTCGGCATTATGCCCGGCGGTAATGATGAACTTCGACCCCGCCGTGCTCGCGGCGACGGCGGCGTTGATCAGGACATCGTTGCCCGCGCGGAGCTCGAGCGTCTGCGGCGTCGTCCACGTCACCGCATCAGCGACGGTGATATTATGGTCGGCGATGATCAGCCGGTTCGAGTTGGCGAGGCTGAGCGTGACCTGCGACGGTGTCTCGTCGCCGCCTGCGGTCGCGATCAGATAGTCGACCGGGTCGAGCAGCCACAGGCCGGTGCTGCCATGTGCGGCTGTGGTGCGGACGAGCGCGCTGTCGGCGAGCGTGACGTGTGCGCCCGATGTTTCGACGAGACCGCCGGCCCCTGACACGCTCCCGCCGCGTGCCGAGATCGTCCCCGCGACCTCGGTCGCGCCGGTCGACCACAGGACGACGCGCCCGCCGTTGCCGGAAGTAACCGCGTCGGCGGTGACGGTCGCCCCGGCGGCCATGCTGACCGTCGCGGCGTTGGCGATTGCCGGGTCTCTCCCGCGGTAACCGCCGCCGAGCGCGATCGACCCACCGCCCGCGCTGCCGGACGCATCGACGGTGCCGGTGATCGCCACAGCATTACCCGTTGCGACAATCGTGCCGCCAGTGGTCGCGGCGGCGGTGCCCGAGGCGTCGAGCGTCCCGCCGACCGAGACGACGCCGTTCGTCGCGTCGCCGAGGAGCATGATGCTGCCATTGCGGGTGCCGATCGAGCGGGCCTGGATGACGCCGCTGTTGTTGACCGCGGTCTTGAGCAGGCCGCTCGCGCCGCGTGCGGTCATCAGCACGGTGCCACCATCGGCGACGATCATCCCGCCATTATCCGCCAGCGCATCGACCGCGCCGCGGTCGACCGTCACGGTGAGCAGCCCCGTCGCGCCAAAGTCGAGCGTCGCAGCGGTGCCGGCGACGAGCGCGACCGACCCGAGGCGCGCCGCGATCAACCCGCTATTGCTGACCTGCGCGCCGAGCAGGACGACGGTGCCGCCGTCGGCGACGATGCTGCCGCGGTTGACGACGCTGCCGCCACTGCCAGTGAAGCTATAGCGCCCCGCCATGAAGTCGCTGTCGGTGATCCCGAGGCTCGACGCGACGAGCCCCGCTACGTTGACCTGCGCGCCCTGGCCGAACAGCACGCCGTTCGGATTAACGATGAATACCTTGCCGTTCGCAGTCAGGCTGCCGAGGATCGCGGTCGGGTCCTGCCCGAGGACGCGGTTGAGCGCGACCGAATTACTGTTCGGCTGGACGAAGGTGACGCCCTCGCCGAGGCCGATGCCGAAGCTCTGCCAGTTGATCACCGCGTTCTGCGTCGACTGGCGGACCGTCAGCTGTGACGGGACAGCAGTGATGGTCGCTGCCCCGGCCGCCACCGCGCCGCCGGTCGGCAACGCCTGCGCGCCCGTGGCGAAGGCAGCGGCGATGACGCTGCCGGCCAACAGGTTGGCGCGGATCGAGCGCATGCGGCGGGACAGGACGACCATCGAAAGCAACCTTTGCGACTGAGTGAGGGGGCGGTGCACGGCCATGATCAGAAGGACTTGACGAGCTGGACCCAGAACCGTCCGGCGTGATCGGGTTCGGAGGTCACGAGAGCGCTGCCGATGCGGTGCGCGTACGATGCCTTGACGAGGAAATCGCCATTGCGTGCCCAGCTGATCCCCGCGCCACCGCCGGTCAGGTTGGCGTGGTTGCGCCCGAGGGCGAAGCGGTCATGATTAAAGGTAACGCCGCCATTGTCGACGAAGCCGAACAACTGGACGTCGCCGGGGATGCGATGCGCGAGCGCCGCAAGCGTCAGGCGCAGTTCGGCGGTGGCGACATAGCCGTCGTCGCCATAAGCTTCGCCCTCGGGATAAGCGCGGACCGCATAGGCGCCGCCGAGTTCCATCTTCTCGGAGATGTCGAGGTTCTTGGTCGCGATCTGGCCGCGAACCGCGACATAGAGCGATAGCGGCCCCGAGAGCGTCTGGACGCGGCCGAGCGCGGCGTTGAAGTGGCCGAAGCCCCCGTTGCTCCGCGTTGACGCCGTGTCGGCGGCGAGGACCGCCGGGGTTCGGATGTCGAGATTGCCGTAGCTTCCGCCGAGCGAATAAAATGAGGCGCCCCCGCCGCCGAACGAGTCGCGGCTGTCGCCGCTCAGCCCGATCGTGTCGACCTGCGACTGCTTGCTGCTCGTGCTGCCGACGGCGTCCGCCTGATCGTGAAAGAACTTGAAGTCGACGCCACCGAGCGCGTTGAGGTTCGAGTTGTACGACCGGATCAGCGGATAGCTGCCGTAGATGCTGACGATGTCTGCCGAACCGTGTGCCTTCAGGCTTTCGAATTCGCGGTGGAGGCGATAGTCGAGCCGGGCATAAGCGACGCCGATCGTCGCGACCCCGGCGGTCGCCTGATACGCGCCCCGGACATAGGTCAGCCCGCCGTCGGAGACGAGCCCGCGAAGGCTGATGACATCGCCGAAGCCGAACGGCTCGTTGAGGTTGACCGTCCCGCCGGCGCGGAAATAGCCGGTGTAGCGATTGCCCGCATTGTCGCCTTCGATGTCGCCCGACACGCGATGGGTCGGGGTGACATCGATGCCGAGGTCCGAACTGTCAATCGCGGTGCCGGGGGCAAGGCTCGAATGGACACCGACGCCGGGGAGGTCGCCGAGGAGGAGCAGGCGCCGCTCGAGCGGCTTGTTGGCGACGATGTCGCCGGGCGCGAGGCCCGCGAGGACGCCGTCGATGGTATGATCCGAAGCGCGGCTCGTATTGTGGGGCGTGATCTTGCCGTAATGGCCCTCGACTACCGCGATGACGATGCGGCAGCCATTGACCGGCTGCGGCGGCAGGTATGCTTGAGCGACGAAGTAGCCGCGCGAATTGTAGAAATCGGCGATTCGCGAAGCGAGCAGCTGGAGGTCGGCAAGCGTCATCACCGATCCAGCGCGAAAGCCCGACGCGGCAATCAGTTCGTTCTCGCTGAACAAGGTCGCGCCGGTGATGGCGAGCGACGCCACGGCGATTCCCGGACCTGCCGCCGCGAGAGGCGTTGCGACAGGAGGTCGATCGACCGTTACCCGGGGTGCGGCCTTCAGTTGCTCGGTTCCCGGCGGGATTTGCAACAACTGGCCGCCGGCGCTCGGAACCTGCTGTGCCGCGGCCGCGCCGGTGATCATCAGGCAGGCACCACCAATTAACGAAATCTTCACGAACAGCACCCTTCGACCGCTTTGTTACGGCAGTTTGCGTGCCGTACTCGGGTAATCGCCGTGGTCGCGATCGTTGGGCATTCGTGGATTCTACTGGGGTGGCCGTTAGTTCTTAATTAATTCTAAGGACTATGGGCTATGTGTAAATTTGTCTTCAGACTGAAGTTTAAGATCGATATTGTTCATAATTGACCAGAAATAATGAGAATTTGTGTGTAAGTAAGATCCGTAACGTGACGTAAATTATTGACGATTTCTAGGAAGTAATGGAACTTATCATCCTCTAATTAGCTCTAGCATCACATTATATGGCAAAAGCTATGCAGAGTATCGATCGTAATATCGAAAAGATATATATCGTGGCGAGCGATAGCGTGTTGCGGACAAATCTTTCATTTTTCTTCGGTACGCGGGGATTCACTGTCCATGTATGTAGTAAAGCAGATGAATTTACGGCTGGTCTCGACTATCTGGCACCAGGTTGTGTTTTACTCGAAACGTGTGCCGACGAACCTGCGCGGTTCGACCTTGTGACTGCGCTAGCGAACCATCGCGTCAGATTGCCGATCGTCATCATGACCGCCAGCGGTGATGTTGCGATGGCGGTTGCGGCGATGAAGGCTGGTGCCGTGGACTTCATCACGATGCCGGTGGAGAACCAAACCCTGCTCGAGAGCGTCGTTCATGCATTGAACAACCTCGACACTTTGGTTCGCGACCACGACCGCCGGACATCGGCGAGCGAACGTCTTGCCACGCTGACCGCGCGCGAAACCGACGTGCTGCGTGGCTTGACTGTCGGGCGATCGAACAAGCTGCTCGCATTCGATTTCGGGATCAGCATTCGCACCGTCGAGATGCATCGGTCGAGCATGATGGATCGGCTTGGCGTTCGGACCCTGGCGGAGGCGCTCTACCGGGCGTTCGACGCTGCAGCGGGAGCGAATACGATGATGACCCGACGCGCTGCTTAGCGCGCGTAGCATAGCCAGTTCGCGTCGCATGGGACGCTTCCCGGGGTCGACCTTTGACGTCGGATAAAAGCGCGCTGTCCGCCTGGACTTGGTGCGCGTAGATTGCCGCTACCGGGCTTTCGTACCATCGTCGCCCGCTGCCGCGTTTACCGGATCATGCCACTGTAAGCGCGCGACGGGACAGCATACACACGGCCATGATGTACCGCGGTTTTCGACTTTTGCTGGCGTTCGGTCTGCTGGTTGCGCTGAGGATCCCGGCATCGGCCCAGCCCGAGCCAGCAAGCATCTCCGACGTGGCCGGGCAAATCGACTCGGCCGAGGCGCGGCTCGATACCGTGGAGGATGCGAGCGCCAGGCCTCTCGCAGACGACGCCGCGATGACGGCGAATATTGCCGCACTTGCAGCGCCGGATAAGGCACTCGATGCGGCCGTGGCGATCTTGACGCCACGCCTCGCTGCAATCGACGCGCGGCTGGCAGAGCTGGGAATAGCCGCGCCGAAGCCCGGTCAGCCTCCGGAAACGAGTGAAATCGCGACCGAGCGGACCAAGCTACTTTCCGACCGCGTCGCGGTAGCGACCGAGCTGAAGCAGGCCAACCTCATCATCGTCGAGCTCGACCAGACCGTTGCCGCGCTCGAGCAGAAGCGCCGCGAGCTGTTTGCGCGCAACCTTTGGACGCAAAGCCGATCGCTGATCAGCCCCGACCTGTGGCGCGACGTCATCACCGCCATGCCCGCCGACATTCGCAGGCTGTCGCTGCCCGCAGCAGCCGAGGTGCGACAGGCCCGCGCCGCTGCGGCGAACCCCAGCGTCGTGATCGGCTGGCTGCTGGCGATCGCGGTTGCCGCCGTGATCGTTGTTCTGGGGCGGCGCATTCTGCTCGGCATCGGCCGTCGGCGGGCAGCACAGGCGGCGTCACGCCTCGGCTGGTCGCTTCTCGCGCTGTGGCGCGTCGTCGTCATCGTCCTGACGGCGCTCACCGCGGCGTGGCTGACACGGACGGTCCTCGTTGCGACCGGCGCCTTGACGCTGGCGTTCGCGCAAATGGCGAGTATCATCATCGCAGCAGTGACTTTTGCCGCGCTGGTTGACGGCCTCGGTCGCGCCTTGCTGTCGGTCGAAGCTTCGTCGGCGCGTATCGTCCCGATTGGGGATGCGCTCGCCGCACGGTTGCGCTGGTTCCCCGCGATCCTCGGTGTCGCTATCGCGCTCGCCGGCATGGCCGCCGGGATCCACCGCATCTTCGGGACGAGCCTCGCGAGTTCGATTGCCAGCGACAGTCTTGGCGTATGCCTAGAACTCGCCGTGATCGTGCTGGCATTGACGGCCGCCGGGCGCGACCGCGGGCAGGCGGGCGACCTCGCAACCGCGCCGAGCGGAGCCAAGTTGCCATGGATTCTTGCTGCGCTGACCACGTGGATCGGCCTCGCCGCCGCCGCTTTCGCAGTCGTCCTCGGCTACCTCGCGCTGGCCAACTTCATCACGCGCGAGATTGTTTGGATCGCCGTCGTTCTATCGAGCCTGTTCATTCTCGTCCGCTGCGCCGACGATCTGTTCCCGGTGCTATTCCAGCCGAGTTCGCGGCTCGGACGCGCGATCATCGTCGCGGTCGGCGTCTCGTCGGCGACGCTCGAGCAGACCGGTATCGTCCTGTCGGGTCTGGCCCGCGTCGCGCTCCTGCTGGTTGGCTGGACGCTGGTGGTCGCGCCGTTCGGTGCCGGTGCCAGCGACATCTTCGGCCGCATCACGTCCGACGACCTCGTCATCCACCTTGGCACGACGTCGATCTCGCCGGGCACGATCCTCGGCGGGATTGTTATTTTCGCCGTCGGATTGCTCATCACCCGCAGCATTCGCGGCTGGCTTGAGGCGCGATACCTACCCGCGACAGCCATCGACATCGGCGTGCGAACGTCGCTGGTATCGGGCGTATCGTACCTCGGCGCGGTGCTGGCCGTCGTGTTCGCCAGCATCTTTCTCGGCGTCAGCCTCGACCGGATCGCCTTGCTCGCCAGCGCGCTGTCGATCGGCATCGGCTTTGGCCTGCAGTCGATCACTAGCAATTTTGTCTCCGGCCTGATCCTGCTGGTCGAACGGCCGATCAAGGTCGGCGACTGGATCGCGATCGGGGACCTCGAAGGCGACGTCCGCAAGGTCAATGTCCGGGCGACCGAGATCGAGATGAAGGACCAGTCGCGCCTGATCGTGCCGAACCTCGACCTCATCACCAAGACGGTCCGCAACGTCACGCACGCCGGCGCGCTCGGCCGCGCGCGCATCGTCATTCGGGTCAATGATGACGCGGACCCACTCGCGCTGAGAGTGCTCGTGCTCGGACTGTTGGAGGCACATACGGAGGTCTTGAAGGACCCGCCGCCCGCGGTTTATCTGACCGACGCCAAGGACGGCGGGCTCGAGTTCACCAGCTTCGCGTTCGTCGCGTCGGCACGCGACGTCTACCGGATCCGCAGCGACCTGTTGTTTGCGATCGTTCCGGCGCTGCGAGCAAACGGCTTTGCGCTGGCCAGCTCATCGACGATCGTCAACCTTGGGGTCGACGGCCGGCTGATCGAACCCGCGCCTGCGCCGGCGTGAAATGACGCATTCTCCTGTCATCGGATGACGATCCCCAGCTCCTGAGCCTGACGCCGCGGACACATTGCAGCATCGGCGTCCTGTGCTATGTCCTATAACAATAAGTATGGGGCGATTGCCGATGACCACCAACAAGTCGCGGGCACGCCGCCGACCGTTCGCGCCGGTTTGCCTCGCTTTCGCTCTGCTGGTCGCGACGCCGACCGCGACGGCTGTTGCAGAGTCGGGTGCAGGCGGCATTGTCCAATCCGAGACGGGTACCCTCGCCGATGGCGCAACATGGCGCGCGACGGTGCCGCCGAACTGGAACGGCACATTGTTACTGTGGTCGCACGGCTATGCCCGGACGCGTTCCGCCGCCGAGGACGCTCCGGCGGCGGCGCGCGAGGCGCTGCTCGCCGCCGGCTATGCGCTCGCGGGATCGAGCTATAGCGAGGGTGGCTGGGCGCTGGCGACCGCTGTGCCCGATCAGGAGGCGACGATCGCGGCGTTTAGCGAACGTTTCTCGCGGCCGAAGCGGACGATCGCATGGGGCTACTCGATGGGCGCGCTGGTAACCGTCGCGCTCGCGGAGCGCCCGCGACGGCTGATCGACGGCGCGCTGCCGATGTGCGGGTCGATCGGCGGCGCGGTCGGGATGATGAACATGGCGCTCGACGGGGCATATGCCTTCCGCACCCTGCTCGCGCCCGATTCGGCGATCCGGCTGATCGGAGTCGACAGCGATCTGGACAACGCCCGGCGCGTCGCGGCGGTTCTTGCCGAGGCGCAGGCGACCCCGGCGGGGCGTGCGCGCATCGCGCTGGCGGCGGTGCTCGCGGGGCTACCCGGCTGGACGACGCACGACGGCCCGCGTCCTGCCGACGACGACGCAACCGCGCAGCAAGCCGAGATGGCGAAGACCGTTGCGATGGGGGTTTTCCTGCCGCGGGTCGACCAGGAACAGCGCGCGCACGGCGTCTTTTCGTCGAACACCGGCGTCGATTACCGGGCGAAGTTGCAGCTTTCCGAGCGACGCGCGTTCGTCGCGAAGCTGTACGCCGCCGCCGGGCTCGATCTCGACAGCGACCTCGACGCGCTCAACGCCGGACATCGCGTCGCTGCCGATCCCGCCGCGACGCGCTATATGCTCGACCATTATACCCCGAACGCGAGGCCGACGGTGCCGACGCTCGCGGTGCAGAATATCGGCGACGGCCTGACCTCTCCGTCGCTCCAGCGCGCATACCTCGAGGCGGCCGAACATCGCGCGCCAAGGATGGCAAGCGGCCTGTGGGTGGCGGATGCGGGTCACTGCACTTTTGCGACGCCGACGGTGCTCGCGTCGCTGCATCAGCTTGAAACCCGCATTGACACCGGACGGTGGCCGGCGCGGCCAGCCGACTTTGTCGCCTACGAGCCACCGCCGATGCTCCGTCCGTGCATCCGCGACGCGGCTTGCCGCTAGGCTGCGGCTTCAGTCGATACCCTTCTTGCGGACAGTCCACGCCTTGTCGGTGCACAAGCGGCAGTCGGCACCTCTGAACCAGTGCGCTGCAGCAGCGTCACCGCGCAGCTGCCAGTCGAGCCACGCGACCGCGACCTGCGCATTGTCGCCGCCATTCTGCAGCCCGAAAGTGCCGCCATGCCCGGTGTCGTGGCTGACGAGCATCGCCGGGACGACGGTGATCTTGTCGTAATCATCGCTGCCGTTCGGCCATGCGACGTCCGTCGTGCCGCCCATGACGTACAGGACCGGCGTGTGCAGCGTCTTGAGCAGGCCCTTGTCGACCTTGAGCCCGGCGATCGGGTTTCCGCCATCGGTAAAGACGCCGCTATTATGGATGATCACCGCGTGGATACGCGGGTCGGCGGCGATCTGGAGCGCCTGCAATCCGCCGCAGCTATGGCCCGAGACCGCAACCAAGGCCGGATCGATCCGGTGATAGAGCAGGCTCCCCGACCGGTCGTTTTCGGCGAGCGCCCAGTCGATCCCAGCGGCAACCTGGGCCGAGTCGGTCTTGATCCCGAGCGGCGCGGGAGCCGATGGGGCGGGACGCGGCGGAGCCCCGGGTCCTGACAGCACCCCGCCGGGCGCGATGACGACATAGCCGTGACTGGCGATCTCCGCGAGATGCTGCCGCGCGCTCGCGCCGTCGTCACTGCATCCGCCATTGCCCCAGACGAGAACGCCGAGTTTGCGCGCGCCGAGGCCGGTCGGGTCGCGCGGAAGATAGACCACATGGTCGGGCAGACCCTGCTCGATGGTCCGCATTGCCGGGTACGGGCCGCTTCCCGGAGTATCGGGCAGGGCATCCGCCGCCGCGCGGGCGGCGGCCATGCGCGCCATGTCGGTCGACGGGATGACTGGAACGGGCTGCGCCACCGCCACTGTGGCGAGGACCGCCGAAGCGGCAATCAGTCGAATCCATCCCCGCATCACGCTTCTCCGTCTTGTTATGTCGCAATACTGTTCGCCGCCCGAAGCCGATGCAAGCCCTTTCATGCGCTATCGCGGGCAATAATCCGGAAGCCGACGTCGATCGACCGCTCGACGAGTCTGGTCCCGGCGGCGCGTAACCGCAGCACGCGATTGACCTCGTGCGCGATGCGCGTGCCATCGACATCGACCGAGGTGATCGTTGGCCGCATGTCGCCGGCCATCCGCAGGTTGCCGAAGCCCGTAACCGCGAGCCGGCCGGGCACGGCGATTCCGGCGACCTGCGCCTCGACGATGAGCCCCTGCGCGATCCAGTCCGAGCCGCAGACGACGACGTCGGGCTGAACCGGCAGATCGGCGAGCGCGCGATAGCTCAGCCGCCCCTGGCCGAAGTGGCTCGGGGCGCTGACCTCGAACCGGGTCGGCATCTCACCGCCATCGGCAATCCAGCGCTCGGCGAAGGCGGCGGCGCGCCGTTCTGCACGTGGCGACCGCGGCACGATCAGATGGGGCCGCCGATAACCACGGTCGTGCAGGAAGCCGGCGAGCGCATCGCCGATCGCGCGGTGCGAAAAGCCGATCGCGATGTCGATCGGATCGTCGGGCAAACCCCAGGTTTCGATCACCGTCACCTGGCTGGAGCGAAGTTGCGTGCGGATTGCGGCGTCCGCCACGATGCCGGTAAGAATGATCGCATCGACCCGACGCGACAAGGCGGCGTTGATCTGCGCGCCGAGGCGGCCATCGGTCGTCCCGGTCAAGGCGAGGATCACACTATTGCCCTCGGCCGACAGCGCATCGATCATTGCCTCCATCGTGTCGTTGAAGATCGACTGGGCGATGTCGGGAACCAGCGCCGCGATCAGCCGCGACCGGCTCGAGGCGAGCGCGCCGGCAGTCAGGTTGGGCAGATAGCCGGTCGCCGCGATAGCCGCCTCGATCCGCTGCGCCGTTGCCGGGGCAACCACGCCCGGCGAGTTGAAATAGCGCGAGACCGTTGCCGACGAGACTTTCGCGACGCGCGCCACCTCCTCAAGGCGAGGCGCGCGGGTACGATCGGTAGGGGGCGGTATCACCCCTCGACTTAGAGCAGATTAAGCGTGCGACGCAAAAAGAAGCTTGCAAGCGCTTACACGCTTTCGTACGGGCAATGTTATGTCAGATGACTTTAATCCCCTACTGCCCGAAACCTTCGATAGTGCGCAGGTCGAGTATCGCGCCCTGCGCGAGACGTGTCCGGTCGCCCATAGCGACACGTGGGGTGGCTTCTGGGCGCTGATGAAGCACGACGATGTTGTCGCGGCGGCGGCGGACTGGCGGACGTTCCAGACTTCGACACAGAATGTCGTGCCGAAAGTCGCGTTCACCGGCCGCCGGCCGCCGCTCCATCTCGACCCACCCGAGCACACGCCGTACCGCCGCGCGTTGTCGCCACTATTGACCGAAAAGCGCGTCGCCCGCCTCGAACCGGTCATGCGCGATATCTGCCGCGGGTTGCTGGCGACAATGGTGGCACGGGGTGGCGGCGACGTCTGCGCGGATTATTCGGCGCCGATGCCTGTCGCCATCTTCGCGCACTGGATGAACCTCGACGCGGCGGCGATCGCAGCGCTGACCGATGCCGGGCGGAAGTATAATATCGCGGTCCAGTCCGCCGACCTCGTGACGACCAAGGAAACCAGCCTGCTCCTCTACGATATGGCGAGGCAGGTCGTCGCCGACCGCCGCGCCGCGCCGTTATCGGTCGACGAAGACGCTACGAGCGCGCTGCTCGCTGCCCGCGCCGACGGCGAGCCGCTGCCCGACGAGATGATCGTCGGTACGATCCGGCAGGTCCTCGTCGTCGGGCTGATCGCGCCGAGCGTGATGATCGGCTCGATCGCGGTCCATCTCGCGCGCGACACGGAGCTCCAGTCGCGGCTGCGCTCCGCCCCCGAGTTGCTGCCCGACGCAATCGACGAGTTCCTCAGGCTCTACACACCGTATCGCGGCTTCGCCCGCACCGCGATCCACGACGTCACGATCCGCGGACGGACGATCCCCGCCGGCGAACCGATCGCACTCGTCTATTCGTCCGCCAACCGCGACGAGGATGTGTTTGAAGCCGCCGACACGTTCCGCATTGACCGGCCGAACATGAAGGAGTCGGTCGCCTTCGGCCGTGGTCCGCATGCGTGCGTCGGGGCGGCGCTTGCCCGGCTCGAACTGATCGTTGCGGTCGACGAGTTGCTTCAGGCCGCTCCGTCGTTCACCCTCGCGGGGGAGCCGGTGCCAACGCGCTTTCCCGAAATCGGCGCGCTGAGCGTGCCGATCACGTTCAGCTCCGCGCAGTGACCGCCGTCGTCCTCGCGACCGGCGATCTCGCGATGGACCGCGCCGATTGCGACGAAAGCTTCGTGGCAACGCGCGACGTGCTGTCGGCGGCGGACATCGTCTTCGGTCAACTCGAGACGAGTTTCGCCGCGAACGGCACGCGCCTGCCCCAGGCGCGGCATGCCGTGCTCGCGCGGCCCGAAGGAGCGGCGGCGCTTGGCCGGGCGGGCTTCGATGTCATCTCGTGCGCCGGCAACCACGTTCTCGACTGGGGAAACGAGGCCTTTACCGAGACGCAGCACCACCTTCGTGCGGCCGGCATGCAGGTCGTCGGTGCCGGGCCCGACATCGCCGCGGCGCGGACACCCGCGCGCTTCACCCTGCCCGACGGCACGACGGTCGCCTTCCTCGCTTATTCGAGCATCCTGCCGCAGGCATATTGGGCCGACGAACGCCGGCACGGTTGCGCGCCGATGCGTGCGTTCACCGTCTATGAACAGATCGAGCACGACCAGCCGGGAACGCCGCCGCGCATCCATACCTTCCCCCACCGCGGCGACCTTGCGGCGATGACGGCGGATATCCGCGCGGCGAAGGCGGCGAACGATATCGTTTTCGTGTCGCACCACTGGGGCATCCATTTCGTCCGCGCGAGCATCGCCGATTACCAGCGCGACGTCGCCCGTGCGGCCGTCGAGGCCGGAGCCGACGTCATCCTCGGGGGGCATGCGCATATCCTCAAGGGCTGCGAGCTGATCGACGGCAAGCCTGTATTTTACTCGCTGTGCAACTTCGCCACCGACCTGCGGATGGACCCGGCCCACGCGGCATCGGCGAGCTTCAACGAGATCCGCGCACTCGCCGAAGTCTGGGAGCCCGACTTCGACAGCCTGTACAATTTCCCCGACGCGGCGCGGGCATCGATGGTTGCGCGGTTCGAGATCGCCGCGGGCAAGGTCGTCCGCGCCGGCTTCCTGCCGCTCGACATCGGCACCGACGCGATTCCACGCTTTGTCGCACGGGGATCAGCGCGCCACGCCGAGATCGTCGACTATATGACCGCGATCACCGCCGAAGCCGGGCTCAACGCCCGCTACCGGAGCTGCGACGACATGGTCGAGCTGGAGCTGGCCGCATGACGACGCGGCGCGCTTTTCCGCTCGAGGCGTATGTCGGCGTCTATTTCCTCGTCTATCTGCCCAACGTCATCATCACCAAGCTGATCACCAGCCTCCCGCGCGGGGCCGGAGTGCCGCCGCTGACTGGCCTCGAGACCCTGCCCGCCTCGCTGATCCTCAACGCCATCCTCACCTACCTCTTCATCTGGCTCGCGGGCTGGTACCGCGACGCGCACACCGTGACCGTGGCCGGACGTACGCTGCCGGTGCCGACGCGCTATACCGTCCTGTCGGGAATCGGAACTGCGCTGGTGCTGTTCACCGTGCCGCTGTCGTTCACCTTCAAGGGCGTCAGCATCCCCTTCATCCAGCTGATGATGCGCGGCGATATCCTGATCATCGCGCCGTTGGTCGACCTGATCTACGGCCGCCGAGTCCGCTGGTGGAGCTGGACCGCGCTCGCACTCGTCGCGGTCGCGCTGGCGATCACGCTCCACGCTCGCGGCGGGCTCAAGCTGCCGCCGCTCGCGATCCTGACCGTCGTCCTCTACACGCTCGGCTACTTCATCCGTCTCGCCGTGATGACCCGCGTCGCCAAGACCGGCGAGCCGGCGTCGGTGCGCCGCTACTTTGTCGAGGAGAAGATGGTCGCGCTGCCGCTGTCGGTCGCACTGCTTGCGACAGTCTCGGCGTCGGGTATCGGCGGCCAATCGGGCGAGCTCAGCTTCGGCTTCATCACCATCTGGAGCGATCCGGTGATGGT
Organism: Sphingomonadaceae bacterium; assembly: GCA_043745075.1. GTDB lineage: Bacteria > Pseudomonadota > Alphaproteobacteria > Sphingomonadales > Sphingomonadaceae > Polymorphobacter_B. Next base: position 1,519 of record JAYTTV010000191.1, on the reverse strand, counting down.
CTGGATCGGGTTGATCGCGGTCACTTTGACGGCGATTTCGATCTTCTCGGCGATCATCCTGCTCGATGTCCGCGAGAACGCTTATTGCGTCCCGCTCGAACGCGCGTCGAGCCTGCTCGCCGGCATTGCCGGGTCGATCCTCCTTGCCTGGGGCTGGGGTCTGCGGATGCCCAGTCCCGCCGAACTCACCGGTGCGGTCATCCTGATCGGCGCGATCGTGCTGCTGTCGGTCGCACCACGCATTGGCAGCGCCGAGCGCCGGGCACTCGCCGAGGCCCAGTAACAAAAGTCCATCGCGTATCACCGCCGCAACGTCCGCAGAGACGCACCGGCTCAGCCCAAGGGGAGAGACATGAAGCACATTCACACGCAACGGACGGCGAAGATCGCAGGCAGCGCACTGGCGCTGGTCTTCGCGGCACCGGGCTTCGGCCAGACCGCCGAGCCGCGCGATCCGGCGGTCGCCCCCGCGGCCACTGCCGCCTCGACTCAGTCAGCGGATTCCAGTGCGGCCAATTCCGAAATCGTCGTCACTGGCAGCCGTATTCGGGGCGTCACCGCGACCGGATCAAACGTCATCGCCATCGATCAGGCGAAGATCGCCGAGGAGCCGGTGATCTCGACCAACGACCTTCTCCGCCGCCTGCCGCAGGTCGTCGGGCTCGGCACCAACCGCAACGGCGGCTCGGCGCAGAACGGTCAGGCCAATGCGACCAGCGGCGCAGGCATCAACCTTCGCGGCATCGGCACCAATGCGACGCTGCTACTGTACGACGGCAAGCGCTTTCCGCCGCAGGGCACGCAGGGCCAGTACACCGATCCGGCCGTCCTGCCGTCGATCGCCCTCGAGCGTGTCGAGGTCGTCGCCGATGGCGCGTCGGCGATCTACGGATCCGACGCGATCGCCGGCGTCGTCAATTTCATCCTGCGCAAGAAGGTCGACGGCGCCGAATTCCGGCTGCGCAGCGGCCTGACCGAAGGCGGCTATAACGAGCAACAAGCGGCCGGCATCGTCGGCAAGACGTGGGCCACCGGATCGGCGATGCTTGCGGGCGAATATACCCGCAACGACGCGCTGCTGGGCGGGGACCTGCCCTTCTATCAGGACAATAACCTCAGTCGCGGCGGGCGTGATCTGCGGACGACGTTCTGCAATCCGGGGACGATTTCGGCCGGCGGGAGCACCTATGCAATTCCGACGGGCGGGGTAACGCGAGCAAACGCCGGCTCACTCGTCGCGGGCACTGCTAACCGCTGCTTCTACAACACCAACGATGCGGTCATTCCCCAGCAGCAGCGCGTCAGCGCCGTCGGCAATTTCAGCCAGCAGATCGGCGATCGCATCAGGCTGTTCGCCGACGGGTTCTACTCGTACCGCGAAGGCCTCTCGCTTGGGACTGGCGATACCTTCACGGCGACGGTCCGCAACACCAACCCGTTCTTCGTTTCGCCCGTGCCGGGCCTGACCTCCGAGACGGTGAATTACTCACTGCTTCCCGAGCTCGGCGCCGACCGCAAT
>JAYTTV010000190.1:0-5016 GCA_043745075.1 Sphingomonadaceae bacterium | reverse complement strand
ACCGCTGACCTCTACAATGCCATCGTAGCGCTCTCCCAGCTGAGCTAAGGCCCCGTACCACATGATCCACCCGTTGGGCCGGGCGGAGCGGCTGACTACGCCAAGCGCGCGACGGGCGCAAGACGATAGGTTGGACAGTTTGCTTTCTGCTCTCCCACCGGCGCGAGGGCGCGGTGGGGGAGCTGGGAAAACAGGCTAGGCCTCTTCTTCGCCGTCGTCGGGGACAACAACGGCCAGATCCTCGTCGTCGCCGATGTCGACATCGGGCTCCTCGGCGTCTTCGGCGACGTCGAGATCCTCGTCGTCGGCGTCGATGACCTCGCCGTCCTCATTCGTCTTGACGGCTGGCTTGGCGGTCTCGAACGGCAGCGGCTGCTTCGACTTGAGCATCGACTCGGGCATCCAGACGTTGCCGCAGTTGATGCAAGTGACCGGGTCTTCGTTGCCGAGATCGTAGAAGCGCGTGTTGCATTTCGGGCAGGCACGCTTGGTGCCCCATTCGGGATTGACCATGACAAAACTCCGGGCAGCGCGGAGTGAGGCCCCGGCGCGACAAGGGCGGGTCATTGCCACAGCCCCGGGGGGCTGTCAAAAGCCCGCGGCCTTCCTGCCGCCCCCCAGCCCCGTTCGGAACCCCATGGACGCTCCCCAGCCGCTATCGCTCCGCGCCGAGGGGCCGCTGTCGGGCACCGTCACCGTTCCCGGCGACAAGTCGATCTCACACCGCGCCCTGATGTTCGGCGCGCTCGCGGTTGGCGAGACGGTCGTCGATGGCCTGCTCGAGGGCGAGGACGTGCTGTCGACCGCCGCCGCGCTGCGGGCGATGGGGGCGGAGATCGTCAAGGAAGACGGCAGGTGGCGGATCGGGGGAGTCGGCGTCGGCGGGCTGCTCCAGCCGCAGGTCGCGCTCGACATGGGCAATAGCGGGACTTCGACGCGCCTGCTGATGGGGCTGATCGCGTCGCACCCGATCACCGCGACCTTCACCGGCGACGCCTCGCTGTCGAGTCGCCCGATGGCGCGGGTGACGGTCCCGCTTGGGCTGATGGGGGCGAGCTTTGCCACCGCACCGGGCGGGCGGCTGCCGCTGACGATGACCGGGCGCTGTCCGGCGGTGCCGTTGCGCTATGTGCTCCCGGTGGCGTCGGCGCAGGTCAAGTCGGCGGTGCTCCTCGCCGGGCTCAATGCTCCCGGGCGGACGACGGTGGTCGAACCCGAGGCGACACGCGACCACAGCGAGCGGATGCTCCGCGCCTTCGGGGCCGAGGTTTGTGTCGAGGATACGCCCGAGGGCCGCGCGATCACCATCACCGGCGAGGCCGAACTCCGCCCGCAGGCAATCGTCGTCCCCGGCGATATCTCGTCGGCGGCGTTCCCGATCGTCGCCGCGCTGATCGTGCCGGGCAGCCGGGTGACGATCGGCGGGGTCGGGGTCAATCCGACGCGCGACGGGCTCCTCCGCGTGCTGGCGATGATGGGGGCCGACGTCACGCTCGGCCAGCGGCGTGAGGTCGGCGGTGAGCCGGTCGCCGATATCACGATCGCCGCCGGGCCGCTGAGCGGGATCGAGGTGCCGCCCGAGATCGCCGCGTCGATGATCGATGAATTCCCCGTCTTGTTCGTCGCCGCCGCCTTCGCTCAGGGGACCACGGTGATGCGCGGCCTCGGCGAGTTGCGGGTCAAGGAGAGCGACCGCATCGCGGTGATGGCGGCGGGGCTGACGGCGTGCGGCGTCCGCGTCGAGGAACTGCCCGACGGGCTGATCGTCCACGGCAATGGCGGGGAGATGGTTGCGGGCGGCGCGACAGTGGCGGCGTTGCTCGATCACCGTATCGCGATGAGCTTCGCCGTCTTGGGCTTGCGCGCTGCGGCGGCGGTGACCGTCGACGACGCGCGTCCGGTGGCGACGAGCTTCCCCGGCTTCGTCGCGTTGATGATGGCCTTGGGGGCAGTTTAAAGCCCGGCGTAACCGCGGAACCAGTCGACGAAATTCGGAATGCCGGTCTCGATGCTCGTCGTCGGGATGAAGCCAAGGGCGGCGGTGGTCGCGGCGATGTCGGCGTAGGTTTCGCGGACGTCGCCGGGCTGCATCGGCAGCAGTTCGCGGATGGCCTTCTTGCCGGTCGCGGCCTCGATCAGCTCGACGAGGTGCGCGAGGTCTTCGGAGCGGCTGTTGCCGAGGTTATAGACCCGGTGTCCGGCCCCGTGCGGACGGTCGAGCGCGAGCAGCACGCCGCCGACGATATCGTCGATATAGGTGAAGTCGCGGCGCATCCGCCCGGCGTTGTAAAGCTGGATCGGGGCACCCTTGAGGATGCGCTCGGTGAAGCGCCAGATCGCCATGTCAGGGCGTCCCCATGGCCCGTACACGGTGAAGAAACGCAGTCCGGTCAGGGGGATGGCGAAAAGGTGCGCGTAGCTTTCGCTCATCAGCTCGTCGGCGCGCTTGGTCGCCGCATAGAGCGACACCGGATGGTCGGCGCGGTCGTCGACCGAAAACGGCAGCTTGGTGTTGGCCCCGTAGACCGAGGATGACGACGCATAGACCATGTGGCGCAACCCGCTGGTCTGCCTCGCGATCTCGAGCAAGTTGAGATGCCCGGCGAGGTTCGACCGGACATAGCTGTGCGGGTCCTTAAGCGAATATCCGACTCCGGCCTGCGCTCCGAGGTGGACGATCCGGTCGAACGAACGGCCTTTCAACGCCGTGGTCAGCGCCGCGAAGGCGCTGAAATCGCACTTGATGAAAGTGAAGGCGCCGCTGAGTTGCACCAGCCGGTCGCGCTTCAATTGGGGGTCGTAATAGTCGTTGAGATCGTCGATCCCCACCACCGTCTCACCGCGCGCCAGCAACGCCCTGGCAGTGTGAAAGCCAATAAATCCCGCGACTCCGGTAACGAGGATAGTCACCGGGCAACCATCTCCTGCGCGATGATCGCGGCAATACGATCGGCTGCGTAGCCGTCGCCATAAGGCAGGATCGCGGTTGCCATCGCGGCATGAACCGCCTCATTCTCAATAAGTTCACCCGCCGCGGCGATGATCGTCGCCGGATCGGTGCCGACCAGCCGCGCCGCGCCCGCCGCGATGCCTTCGGGCCGCTCGGTCGAGTCGCGCAGCACCAACACTGGGCAGCCGAACGCAGGCGCTTCCTCCTGCACCCCGCCCGAGTCGGTCATCACAAGTCGCGCCCGGCGCAACAGCGTGACGAAGGCGAGGTAACCGAGCGGAGGCACCAGTGCGATGTTCGCTATCGTCGCCAGTCGATCCCGCAATACCGCTCCGGAAGCAGGATTCGGGTGGAGCGGCACGACGATGTCGATGTCGTGCGCCGCCGCAATCGCGGCCACCGCCTCGGCGATCGCGGCCATGTTCACATGATTCTCGCGGCGGTGGGCGGTGACAAGCACCAGCGCAGGGCCCGGGCGGAGCGGCGGCAGCGCCTCGTCGATGCGCGCCCGCAGTACAGGGTCGGTCGCGAGTCTCGTCTCGGCGAGCCGTAGAGCATCGATGACCGGATTGCCGGTGATGCTGATCGCGCCCCACGCGATGCCTTCGCGGACGAGCGCCGCCTGTGCGGCCCGTGTCGGGGCGAAGTGATGCGTCGCGAGCTGGGCGATGACCCGCCGGTGCATATCTTCGGGGAAAGGCTCGGCGGCACCGCTGCGTAGTCCCGCCTCAACGTGCGCGACGGGGACGCGGGCGTATGCCCCGGCCAACGCTCCGGCGAGCGTCGTCGCGGTGTCGCCCTGGACGATGACCATATCGGGGGAAAGCCGCGCGATGGTTTGTCCGAGCAAGGGCATTGCCGTGGCGACGAACGCCTGGGGAGACTGGTCCGGCTGCATCAGGTCGAGGTCGATATCGGGAACCAGCCCGAAATCGTCGAGCGTCGCCCGGGTCAGGTCGCGTTGCTGCCCGGTGCTGCATAGCGTCACGACAACCCCGCGTGCTGCGAGTGCCAATACGACAGGTGCGAGCTTGATCGCCTCGGGCCGCGTCCCGAGAACGCACACCACTCCCCCCCCCCGATGCTATGCCCCCGCTCATCGCGGTCGACCATGGGCCGGTGTTGGGGTCGACACAACCACCGCGTCCGCTATGCGTGGCGCTGCATGACCCAGCCCGTTCCCCTCGTGATCGCCGTCGACGGCCCCGCCGCCAGTGGCAAGGGCACCGTGGCGCGCGCACTTGCCCGCCATTTCGGGCTCGGTCACCTCGACACCGGCAAGCTGTATCGCGCGGTCGGGCTGGCGGTGCGTCGCAGCGGCGGCGACCCCGGCGATGCGGCACTGGCCGAAGCGGCGGCGATCGCGCTCGACGAGGCACTGCTCGACGAGCCCGACCTGATGAGCGCAGATAATGCTCAAGCCGCGTCGATCGTGTCGGCGCACCCGGCGGTTCGCGCCGTGTTGCTGGCCCGGCAGCGCGCCTTCGCGGCGCATGCCAAGGGCGCAGTGCTCGACGGGCGCGACATTGGCACGGTGATCGCGCCTGATGCTCCCGCCAAGTTGTTCGTCACTGCGTCACCCGACGTCCGTGCCGCGCGCCGCGCCGCTGAGCTGGCTCGCGCTGGGCACGTGTTGAGCCACGAGACGGTGCTCGGCGACATCCTCGCTCGCGACGCGCGCGATTCGGGGCGCCACGCCGCGCCGCTGACGATGGCTGCCGACGCCGTCTTGCTCGATACGACGAATCTCGATATAGACTCCGCCGTCACACAGGCTATCGCGCTCGTCGAAGCGCGGCTGCGGGGCGGCTAGCAGACATTGGGATCGGGCGCAGGCACAGCCGGCGTCCGGGCCCATTCCAGTTTTCTGGGGCTGTTATCAAGGCGGCGGGCATGGTGCTCGTCGTCGGCGCTGAACGGGCGGCATGGTGCCGGACCCGACTGAAAAGGTACTGATTTATATGGCCTCCGCTGCCCAACCGACCCGCGACGATTTCGCGGCGATGCTCGAAAGCTCGCTCGGCAAGAATCAATCGTTCGAAGGGCGGGTGGTCAAGGGCCGCGTC
>JAYTTV010000189.1:0-5099 GCA_043745075.1 Sphingomonadaceae bacterium | reverse complement strand
ATCGCCCTGCGGTGATCATGGCGGCGCTGCCGCGGCGCACGCACCCGCTTGCCGGTCAACGGCAGTCGGCGCTGGCCCGCGCGCGGACGCGTCTGATGACCTGCGTCCTGCTGTTCGTCGCGATCGCGGGCATCCTCGCGCTACGCCTCGTCGACCTCGCAGTGCTCCACGAGCGCGACCCCGGCGGGCGCGAAGTCTTCGCCGCACCGATCCCGCCGCGGGGCGACATCTTCGACCGCAACGGTGTCGAGCTCGCACGGACTTTCGACGCGGTCGCGGTCGCGGTCGCCCCGCGCAAGCTGATCGGCGATCCGCACGCACTCGCCCAGTCGCTGGCGGCGATCCTGACCGACAAGACGCCCGGGCAGATCTATTTCGAGCTGACCCATCCCGGCGCGTTCCGCTATATCGCGCGGCGCGTCCTGCCGGCGCAGGCAAAGCGGATTAACGACCTCGGCGAGCCGGCGATCACGCTCGAGCGCGAGCCCGAGCGGCTTTACCCCAACGCCGACCTCGCCGCGCACGTCATCGGCTACACCGATATCGACGGGCATGGGAAATACGGGATGGAGCGCGCGCTCGACGGCCGCCTGACCGCACCGGCGACGCGGGGCAAGCCGGTTTTCCTGGCGCTCGACAGCCGGGTCCAGCAGGCGCTTGAGAATGAACTCGGCGCGGCGATGGCCGAGTTCACCGCGATCGGCGCCGCCGGAATCGTTATGGACGTCCACACCGGCGAGGTCATCGCGCTCGCGTCGCTGCCCGATTTCAATCCCAACGCGGCTGGCCATGCCGAGGACAATGCCCGCTTCGACCGGGCGACGCTCGGGGTCTACGAGCTTGGCTCGACGTTCAAGACGCTGACGATCGCGATGTCGCTCAACGACGGTTTCATCAAGTCGATGAACCAGAAGTACGATGCGACCGCACCGATCCACATCGGCCGTTTCACCATCCACGACGATCCCGACGGTCACGAACTGCGTCGATGGGCATCTGTGCCGGACATCTTCATCCATTCGTCGAACATCGGCACCGCCCACATGGCGGCCGAACTAGGCGCGACCCGGCAGCGCGCCTATCTCGACGCGCTCGGCTTCCTATCACCGGTCACCGGTGAGTTGATGGAACGCGGGCACACGCTGTACCCCGCGTCGAACAACTGGGGCGAGATCGCGACGATGACGGTCGGCTTCGGTCACGGCATCGCGGTGACGCCGCTTCATCTGGCGACGGCGTATGCGACTGTCGTCAACGGCGGCATCTTTCGCCCGGCGACGATGCTGAAGGTCGAACCCGGCCAGGCGGTACCCGGCAAGCGCATTTTCAAGGAAAGCACCTCCGACCAGATACGCGCACTTCTGCGTATGGTTGTTCTGTCGGGCACCGGGCGGAAGGCGAACGCTGCCGGCTATCGCGTCGGCGGCAAGACTGGAACCGCCGAAAAGCAACAGGGCGGACACTACGAAAAGCACGTCAATATCTCGACCTTCGCAGCCGCCTTCCCGATGGATGCGCCCCGCTATGTCGTGATCGCGCTGCTCGACGCGCCGCACGGAACGAAGAAGACCGGGGGTTACTCGACGGCCGGGCAGGTTTCGGCACCGATCATCGAGAAGATCGTGACACGGATCGGCCCGATGCTGGGGGTTGCGCCCGACATGACGCACGACATCGACGTCAACGGTATTCTCGGGCTGGCCGTCACAGCGCCGGACAAGGAATAATATGAACTTGGGCGACCTTGCCGAGGTCGATCAGGCGCATCGCGGCCAGCCGGTGACGGGTTTCGCGCTCGATCATCGCAAGGTCGCGCCGGGGACGGTGTTCGGCGCATTCCCCGGCAGCACGGTCAACGGTGAGGACTATATCGCCGCGGCGATCGCCAATGGCGCGGTCGCAGTCGTCGCCCGGGTTGGGGCGCGGGTCGACGGGGTGCCGCACCTGACGGCGGACGAGCCGCGACGGCTGTTCGCGGCGATGGCGGCGAAGTTCTTCGCGCCTTTCCCGGAGGTTACCGTCGCCGTCACCGGGACCAACGGCAAGACCTCGACGGTCGAACTGACGCGGCAGCTGTGGCGGCTTGCGGGTCACCATGCCGCGAGCATCGGCACGCTCGGGGTGACCACCGCCGGGGATCAGGTTTCGACCGGGCTGACGACCCCCGATGTCGTCACCTTCCTCGCCAACATGGGCGGGCTGGCGCGCGAGGGGCTGACGCATGTCGCCTTCGAGGCGTCGAGTCATGGGCTGGCGCAGTACCGCACCGAAGGGCTTCATGTTGCCGCCGCCGCCTTCACCAACCTGAGCCGCGACCACCTCGATTACCACGGCGACATGGAGTCGTATTTCGCCGCGAAGCTCCGGCTGTTCAGCGAAGTCCTTGATCCCGCAGGCATTCCCGTCGTCTGGTGCGACGACGATGCGACGTGGAGCAGCCGCGTCATTGCCGCCGCGCACAAGCGCGCACAAGTGCCGCACACCGTCGGTCCTGCAGGCGACACGATCCGGCTCGCCGGGCGCACACCTTCCCGGCTCGGCCAGACGCTCGATCTCGTCGTCGACGGCAGGAACTACCGCGTCGAACTGCCGCTGATCGGCGCGTATCAGGCAGCAAACGCGCTCGTCGCGGCGGGACTGGTGATCGCCACCGGCGGCGATGTCGCGGGCACGCTCGCCAATCTCGCGCGGGTTCAGCCGGTGCGCGGGCGGCTCGAGCGCGCGGTGATCGCGAAGTCGGGCGCCCCGGTGTACGTCGACTACGCCCATACCCCCGACGGCCTCCGCGCCGCGATCGAGGCACTCCGCCCGCATACCGATGGCCGGCTGCGGCTGGTGTTCGGCGCGGGCGGTGACCGCGATACAGGCAAGCGTCCGCTGATGGGCGCGGTCGCGGTCGACCTCGCCGACGACGTCATCGTCACCGACGACAATCCACGCACCGAGGACCCGGCGGCGATCCGCGCCGCGATCATGGCAGCGGCCCTCGGAGCAACCGAGATCGGCGACCGCCGCGCCGCAATCGCCGCTGCGATCCGCGCGAGCGGTCCGGGCGACGTCGTTCTGATCGCGGGCAAGGGCCACGAACAGGGTCAGATCGTCGGCGACCGCGTCCTGCCGTTCGACGACGTCGTCGTCGCGCGCGAGGTCGCGGTATGACGGCTCCCGCGATTACGCCGCTGTGGACCTCCGAAGAAATCGTGACCGCAACAGGCGGCATCGCCTCGGCTCCATTCGTCGTCGACGGCGTGACCTTCGACTCGCGTGAGGTCGGCCCGCGCGACCTGTTCGTCGCACTGTCGGGCGAGGCAACCGACGGCCACCGCTTCGTCGAACAGGCGCGCGAGCGCGGCGCCAGCGGGTTCCTCGTCAGCAACGACGTCGATGCGCCACACGTCCGCGTCGCCGATACGACCGCAGGGCTGACCGCGCTCGCCGTCGCCGCTCGCGCCCGAACGCACGCCAAGATCATCGGCGTCACCGGCAGCGTCGGCAAGACCGGGGTCAAGGAGGCGATCCGCCTCGCGCTGACCCGCGCGATGCCCGACCGCGTCCACGCTTCGGTCAAGTCGTACAACAACCACACCGGCGTCCCCCTCAGCCTCGCGCGGATGCCCGCCGATACGCGCGCCGGGGTGTTCGAGATGGGGATGAACCACGCGGGTGAGCTTGCCGCGCTGACGCGCATCGTTCGCCCGCACATCGCCGTCGTCACCGCGATCGCCAGCGCCCACCGCGAATTCTTTGCCAGCGAGGAGGCGATCGCTGACGCCAAGGGCGAGATCTTCGCCGGGCTCGAACCCGGCGGCGTCGCGATCGTCCCGTTCGATTCGCCCCACCGCGACCGGCTGATCGGCCATGCCCGCGACCACGCCGCGCGGATCGTCACCTTCGGGCTGGGCGACGGCGCCGACGTCCGCGCCACCGCCTTCACCCTCCATCCCGATTGCATCACCGCGACCGCGACGATCGGCGAGCATCGGCTGATGTTCCGCGTCGGCATGGCGGGCGCACACTGGCTGTCGAACACGCTCGCGGTCCTGGCCGCGGTCGACGCGGTCGGCGGCGACCTTGCGCTCGCCGGGCTGGCGCTCGCCGAATTGACCGAGCTCGCGGGCCGCGGCGCGCGCTTCACCGTCGCCCGCGACGACGGCATCGCGACGGTGATCGACGAAAGCTACAACGCCAACCCGGCGTCGATGGCGGCGGCGCTTGGGGTGCTCGGCGGCGTCGTGCCGCGCGGGCAGGGGCGGCGGATCGCGGTGCTCGGCGAAATGCGCGAACTCGGCACCGGCTCGGACGACTTCCACGCCGGGCTCGCGGCGGCGGTCGAGGCGGCGGGGGTCGACCGCGCGATCCTCGTCGGCGACGCGATGGCGGCACTCGCAAACGCCCTTCCACGCCGAATTACGACCACCCGCGCCGCCGACGCGACGGATGCCTTCGCGATCCTCGACAAGGCCCTTGCGGCAAATGATGTGGTGCTGATCAAGGGGTCGAACAGCGTCGGCCTCGGTTCACTCGTCGCGCGTTTGCGAAAGGCGGCGGCATGATCTTCATTCTGGCAAAGATGGCGGGGTTCGAGGGCGTCCTCAACCTGTTCCGCTACATCACCTTCCGCGCCGGTTGCGCCTTTGCCACCGCTTTGATCTTTGGCTTCCTGTTTGGCCAACCCCTGATCGACCTGCTCAGGCGCAAGCAAGGCAAGGGCCAGCCGATCCGCGATGACGGCCCGCAAAGCCACCTCGCCAAGGCGGGCACCCCCACCATGGGCGGCCTTTTGGTGCTGTCGGCCCTGATGCTGTCCACGCTGGTCTGGGCGCGTCTGGACAACCCCTATGTCTGGATCGTTTTGCTGGTCACCCTCGCCTTTGGCCTGATCGGCTTTGCCGACGATTATGCCAAGGTCACTAAGCAAAACACCAAGGGCGTCTCCAGCCGCATCCGCATGATCGCGGGCCTCGTGATCGCCCTGATGGCCACATATGCTGCAGCAAGGTTCCATCCCGCCGCCCTGACCGATCAACTGGCCCTGCCGGTCTTCAAGAACCTCCTGATACACCTCGGCTATTTCTACGTCCCCTTCGGCATGTTCGTGA
>JAYTTV010000188.1:0-19979 GCA_043745075.1 Sphingomonadaceae bacterium | reverse complement strand
GCGGGATGATGACCCGCGTGATCTATGACATGGACAAGACGATCACGCGGGCGCCGACGTACACGCGCTGGCTCGTTTATTGGGCGTGCCGCGAAGCGCCGTGGCGGCTCGGCTTGCTGCCGGTGGCCGGGGTTGCCGGGATCGGTTTCCGCGTCGGCCTGCTGTCGCGGAAGCGGCTCAAGGAGATCGCGCAGCTGCTGTTGATGGGCGATGCAGCGCCGCGTGCTCGCGTCGACAGGCGCGCCGCTGGTTTCGCCCGCAGGATCGCCGGGCGCGGGCTCATGCCCGGCGCTGTGGCGCAATTCGCCGCCGACCGCGCCGACGGGCATGAGATCGTCATCGCCACCGCGAGCCACGCCTTCTACGCCAGCGCGATCGCGGCGGCGCTTGGCGTCGACCGCATCGTCGCCACCGGGTCGGTGTGGGACGGCGACCGGCTTCGGGCGCGGATCGCGGGGGACAATTGCTACGGCCCGGTGAAGGCGGTGATGGTCGCGGCGGCATTTCCCGGCGAGCGCTTCGTCCGCGCCTATTCGGACCATGTTTCCGACGCGGCGTTGTTCGCGCTGGCGGACGAGCCGGTCGCCGTCACTCCGTCGGCGGCGCTGCGGCGGCTCGCGGCGGTCCGGAAATGGCGGGTCGTCGACTGGCGCTGATCGTCACGGCTTGGCGAGCCCCGCATAGATCACCCCCGGCACCACCGCGCCGATCCCCCAGGCGAGCAGGTCGAACAGCGCGAGCAGCCACAGCCCCGGGCTGCCCAGCGTCATCACGGCATCGACCGCCGCGACGTGCGCCGCGCTCGCGCCGAACCCGTATACCGTCGCCGCGACGACCAGCCGCGCCGGCACCACTGTCAGCGCGACACCACCCAGAACTACCGCGATCCGCCCCCGGTTGCCGCGCATCAGCGTCAACGAACGGGCAAGCGCGGCAACCGGACTCAACCGCTCGACCAGCGCCGCCGGCATCGCAGCGATCAGCACCACCGCGCCGGCGAATCCCGCAGCAACGATCGCCACCCGCACCGCCAGCGCCGACGGCCCTGCCAGCCCGGCCAGCAACAGCGCGACCATCACTAGCACCGTCGCCGCGCCGAGCAGCAGCGCGACGCTTAACCCGCGCGGCGACGCGGCGAACCCGGAGCGGACGAATGTGCGCGGTGCCAGCGGCTGCCCGCCCAGCCGTGCCAACACGCCGTGGGTGACGATGACGACATAAAGGACGCGGAGCATGCCACCCAAGGTCGCGACGATCGTCGACCCGGCATGCGTCCCAGCCAGTGCGAGGACGACCCCCGGCAGCGTCACCATGAAGAAGCCGAGGACGACGATCGCGGCGAAGTCGTGCCAGAACACCGTGACGATCCGCTGGAGCGCGAGGGCGACGTCGAGGCGGGGTGCCCCGGCGGGCGGCGTCATGCGGACTTGGCCGCCCGTGCCGCCGCGATCGCCTCGGCGAGCTTGGTGTAGCCGACCGCGCCGCTGAGGATGCGGTCGCCGACGATATACGTCGGGGTGCCGGTCAGCCCGAGCGCGCGGCCGAGGTCGATGTTCTTGGCGATCTCGGCCTTGAGCGCGGGGCTCGTCAGGTCCTTCGCGGTGCGCAGTTCGTTGAGCCCCGACGCGCGGACGACCGCGATCGTCCGCTCGCGATCGACCTTGCCCGGGGTCTCGAACATGCGGTCGTGGAAGGCGAGATACTTGCCCTGGCTCGCCGCCGACAACGCCGCCATCGCCGCCTCGCCCGAGGCTTCGGACAGGACCGGGAAGTCGCGGTACACGACGCGGAGCTTGGGGTCGTCGGCGATCAGCTTGCGGACGTCGGCGTGGCCCGCGCGGCAGTACGGGCAGGCATAGTCGAAGAACTCGACGAGCGTGACGTCGCCCTTGGGGTTGCCCGCGACTGCGCCGGGGAAGGCGGTCTCGATCTCGTTGCGGTTGCTCGCGAGCAGCTTCGACACGTCGCGCGCCTGCATGCCGTTGATCGCCTCGGGGATGATCTCGGGGTGCTTGAGGATATAGTCGCGGACGATCGCCTCGATCGCGGCGCGGTCCTTGGTGTCGATCCGCGCCGCCGGGTCGCCCGCGCCGCAACTCGCGACGAGCACCAAAGCGAGCGCCGTCGAAATCCGTAAGCCGTTGATCATCTGTGCTTCTTCTTGACTAGGTCGTTCTGCGCGACTTGCGCGATGTCGTCGGCACGGAGCCAGTCGGTCGTGCCGGGGGACAGGCCCCTCAACGCGATCTTGGCGTTCGCCGCAGCCTGCTTCGGCTCGCCTTCGAGGTCGAAACGCTCGGCGGTGGCGAGTGCGGCGCGCGCGGTGTCGCCCTCGCGGTCGTAGATCACGCCGAGCTGGTACCATGCATCGGGGTTCTCGCGGTCGCGGACGACGGCCTTGCGGAGTAGCGGCTTGGCCTCGGCGAAGTCGGCGGGGTTCTCGGTGCTGACGAGCGCGTGGCCGAGCAGCGTCGCGATCAGCGGCTCGGTCGGGGCGGCAGCGACGGCGGCGCGGAGGACCGGCAGCGACTCGGCGATCTTGCCCGATTCGAGCAAGATCTGCCCCTTGAGCTCGAGGTAATACGGGTCTGCCGGGTGGAGCGCGAGCAGTGCGTCGACCTCGCCGATGGCGGCGTCGGGGTACGCCGACTTGTGGTAGGCGTAGGCGTGGGCGTAGCGCGCGGGCTCGGTCTTGAGGCCCTCGGGGTACATCTGGAAGGTCCGGTGCGGCTCCTCGATGAACCCGGCGAGCTTCGCCTTGACCCGCTGGAAACGCGCATCGAGCGCGCGATCAGGCGGCGTATTCCACGCCGGCGACGCCTTGTAGACCGCTTCGAGATACGCGATGCGCTCGCCGTCGAGCGGGTGGGTGCGGTTGTAGGCGTTGTCCTGCTTGAGCCCGAGGCGATATTCCTGGCCGAGCAACTTGTTGAAGAACTCAAGGCTGCCGCGCCCCGATTCCCCGGCCTTGCCGAGGTAGACCGCCCCGGCCTGGTCGGCGCGACTCTCCTGGTCGCGGCTGAACGCGAGATACTGGCTTTGCGCGGTCGCGGTGCCGAGCCCGAGCGCGGCGATCCCGGCATCGCCAGCGCCGACTGCGACGAGCGCGACGGCGGCGACGAGCGACAGGATCGAGATGTGCGTCGCCGGGCCGATGCCCTCGTTCGAGCGGACATTATGCCCCCCGGCGATGTGGCCGAGTTCGTGCGCGAGGACGCCCTGGAGCTGGTTGACGTTGTCGGCGTTCTCGATGAGCCCCGAGAAGACGAAGATGTTCTGTCCGCCCGAGACGAAGGCGTTGATCTCGGGATCGCCGACGAGGACGATCTGGACCGATGCCGGGGTCAGCCCGGCGGCGATGATCAGCGGGCGCGCGACATCGCGGAACAGCGACTCGGTCTCGGCATCGCGGAGGACCGACTGCGCCGCGGCTGGGGCGCTGGTGCCGAGCAGCATCGCGACCGCGCCGAGAGTCAGCGCGGCACGGGCGATCAGGCGAGCGGGCATGCCGGGCATGTGGCGGGGATACGCTGAACCCGGCGTTAAGGCGAGGGGGTGGGCGCGATCCTCCCCGCTTGGAGGAGGTGGCGCGCACTGGCGCGACGGAGGGGCGGTCGAGCGGACTCAACGTGTGAGTTCGCGCGACCGCCCCTTCACCACGCCGCGAAGGGCGGCGCGGTCCCCTTCCCCCTTTCGGGGGAGGATCTCAGGTCAGTTGCCGAAGGTCCGCTGCCACCAGCCGCCCTTGCGCGGGGCGGCGGGTTCGTCGCTCGCGGATGTCGCGGGAGCTGCGTCGTTCGCCGGGGGCCGGACGGGCTCGGCCTCGACGACTTTCGCGCTATCGACGAAGGCGTCGGGTTCGGCGACGACTGCCGGTTCGACGACGACTGCCGGTTCGACGGCTACCGGCTCGACGGCGACGGCCTTGCGGCGCGAGCGGCGCGGCTTGGGGGCGTCGGCGACCGGCTCGACGGCTGGCTCGGCGGCAGGTTCGAGCGGCAGCTCGGCGGCGGGCTCGGCGACCGGCTCGGCAGCAGGTGCCTCCGCTGCTGGAGCCTCCGCACCCGCTACCGGCTTCTTGGCGCGCGACCGGCGGGGCTTCTTCGCCGGAACGGCGTCCTCGACCGGCGCGTCGACCGGGTCGATCGCTGCGACGGTGGCCGCAGCAACCTCGGCTTGCGCTTCGACGGTGGCCTCGATCGGTCCGCCGACGAGACCGGTATCGTCGGCGCTATCGGTCACGGTGTCGTCGGTGGTGCTCACCTCACTTGCAGCCGGGCCACCCTCGCGGCGGCGACCGCCGCGACGGCCACGGCGGCGGCGGCGGGCCTCGCCTTCGCCAGCACTCTCGGCGGTGACGAGCGGCGCGACGCCGTCGCCTGCGACGACCTCGGCAGCGTCGTCACCGGTGACCGAGACATCGGCGTTCGACGCGATATCGGCGACCGGCTCGACGCCCTCGCCAGCGGCATCGCCCTCGGGCTTGCGGTCACGCCCGCCGCCACGGCGGCGGCGGCGGCGGCCACGGCCACCGCGCTCGCTGTCGCGGCCACCGTCCGGGGCACCTTCGGCGCGGGCGGGGCGCTCGGCTCCCTCCTCGCTATCGTCGCCCTCGGCGTCGGTCGTGGTTTCGGCGTTGTCGCCCTCGCCAGCGTCGTCGGCGGGAGCCGAGCGGCCGCGCCCGCGGCCACGGCCTTCGCGGCGCGCGGGACGCTCGGCTTCCTCGTCCTCGTCGTCGTCGAAGCCATGCTCCTCCACCGTGTCGGAAATCTCGTCGTCATCGTCGATCTTCACCGGCGGCGGCAGCAGCGACATCACCACCGGGTGCGCCGGGGCGGGTCCGCCCGCATCGAGGACGAAGTTCGGCCCCATCAGCGTCTCGTCGGGGATCGTCTCGACCGCGATGCCGTAGCGCTCCTCGAGCTCGACGACGTCGGCGCGCTTGCGGTTGAGGATGTACATCGCGACTTCGAGGCCAGCGCGGAGCGAGAACTCGGTCGCGCGGCCCTTGATCGCCTCGGCTTCGAGCGCGCGCAGCGCGGCCAATGCAGCCGATGCCACCGAACGGACATAGCCCGACCCGTCGCACATCGGGCAGATGTGGGTCGACGCCTCGAGGACGCCGGTGCGAAGGCGCTGGCGGCTCATTTCCATCAGCCCGAACGAGCTGATCCGGCCGATCTGGATGCGGGCGCGATCGTTCTTCATCGCCTCCTTCATCGCGCGCTCGACGCGGCGGTTGTTGCCGCCGACTTCCATGTCGATGAAGTCGATCACGACGAGCCCGGCCATATCGCGCAGCCGGAGCTGGCGGCCGATCTCGTCGGCGGCCTCGAGGTTGGTCTTGTACGCGGTCTCCTCGATGCCGTGCTCGCGGGTCGAGCGGCCCGAGTTGACGTCGATCGAGACGAGCGCCTCGGTCGGGTTGATGACGATATAGCCGCCCGACTTCAACTGGACGACCGGCTGGTACATGCCGGCAAGGCTCGCCTCGACGCCGAAGCGCTGGAACAGCGGCACCGGGTCGGCGTATTCGACGACCTTGGCGACGTGGTTCGGCATCAATAGCTGCATGAAGGTCGATGCGGCGGCGTACCCCTCGGGGCCGTCGACGAGGACCTGCTCGATCTCGCGGCTGTAGATGTCGCGGATCGCGCGCTTGATCAGGTCGCTGTCCTGGTGGACGAGGCACGGCGCGACGCTGCTCAGCGTCGTCTCGCGGATCTCGTCCCACAGGCGCGTCAGATAGTCGAAGTCGCGCTTGATCTCGACCTTGGTCCGCTTGAGCCCGGCGGTGCGGACGATCGCGCCCATCCCGGCGGGAAGCTGGAGGTCGGCCATGATCGACTTCAGCCGCTTGCGGTCGCCGAGGTTCGAAATCTTGCGGCTGATCCCGCCGCCATGCGCGGTGTTCGGCATCAGGACGCAGAAGCGCCCGGCGAGCGACAAATACGTCGTCATCGCTGCGCCCTTGTTGCCGCGTTCCTCCTTGACGACCTGGACGAGCAGGACCTGGCGGCGGCGGATGACCTCCTGGATCTTGTAGCGGCGGCGAAGCGCCTGGCGCTGGCGGCGCAGTACGTCGGAGCCGGCGTCGTCGGCCCCGCCGGTGACGGCGACCTCGTCGCCGTTTTCCGGGCCGTCCTCGCCCTCATGCGGTTCGTCGTGATGCTCGTCGAGCGTCAGTTCGGCTTCCTCGCGGAGGAGCGCGTCGCGGTCCTCCTTGGGGATCTGGTAATAGTCGGGGTGGATTTCGCTGAAGGCGAGGAAGCCGTGGCGGTTGCCCCCGAAATCGATGAACGCCGCCTGGAGTGACGGTTCGACGCGGGTGACCTTGGCGAGATAGATATTGCCCTTGAGCTGCTTTCGCTCGGCGGCCTCGAAATCAAATTCCTCGATGCGGTTTCCGTTGACGACGGCGACCCGGGTCTCCTCCGGGTGGCGGGCGTCGATCAGCATGCGCTGGGACATTCAGATGCTCCTGCGCGCGCGGGCGACCTTCGGCAGATGATGCGGACAGGCCGGCGGCGCGCGAAAATAGGGCGGTCGCGCGACGCAGCGGCGACCGGCCCGGGATGGGATGGATAGTAAATGGGGGCGTCGGGCGCAGCACCGGACCGACCCAAGGGGCGGCTCCGGCTATACGCTGCTGCTTCGACGTCATGCGACCCTAACCTTGGCACCGGAATACGCGACCGGAACTTCGCCCGGTCATCGATGCGGCATATTCGTGGCGGCGCGAACCGGGACAAACCCCTGTCTCACAAACCGTCTTGGTAGGAGTAGCACCGGAACGGCGGCGCTACAACTGCGGGCTTTACTGCCTGTTGGCCGCGCGCCCTTGCCGCTCCCCGGCCTCCACCCTCGCGGCTTCGCCCGGGGAAAGGGGGGGGAGTAAGGTTAAGGAAAATCGGGCCGATTGCCCGGCGCGCTGGCCGCCGGTAACGCTAACGGGGATGCGAGCACTCGTCCCCGTCCTGTCGATCGTCTTGCTGGCGGCGCCCGCCAACGCCGCGCGCGTCACCGGGCTGACCGTCACCGGCGATCCGGCGACGGTGACGGTCGAGATCGATGGGCCGGTCGAGACGGTCAAGCTATTCGCGCTCGACACGCCGCCGCGGCTCGTCGTCGATATCGGCGGGGCCGACGCCGCGCGGCGGATGGCGACGTCGGGGGTGCCGGGATCGGCGACATCGACGCGGGCGCGGATCGGGCCGTTCGATGCCGAGACGGCGCGGCTGGTCATCGACCTGCCACGACCGATGGGGCTCGGCGCGGCGGCGATCGACGGGCACGCATTGGTTCTCCGCCTGACGCCGGTCGACGCCGCCGGGTTCGCGCGCGAGGTTGCACGCGGGCGCCATCCGGTCTCGACGACGTTGCTCGCGGTCGACTTCAACCTTGGCGACGACGTCATGGGCGGCGACACGGTCGCGCCACCGCCGCCGCCGAGACGCCCCGGCAAGCGCGCGCTCGTCGTCATCGATCCAGGCCACGGCGGCAAGGATTCGGGGACGATCAGCAGCCTCGGCGGGTATGAGAAGAACGTTGTCCTCGCCATCGCGCGCGCCGCCGCCGATGTCCTGCGCCGCGACGGGCAGGTCCGGGTGAAGATGACCCGCGACGATGACACGTTCATTCCGTTGGGCGAGCGCGTCGCCATCGCGCGGCGCGAAAAAGCCGACCTGTTCGTCTCGGTCCACGCCGACAGCGCGCCCAACCCCGATGCGCACGGCGCGAGCGTCTATACCCTGTCCGAAACCGCGTCGGACGTCGTCGCGGCGCGGCTCGCGGCGCGCGAGAACCAGGCCGACGTCATCGCTGGGGTCGACCTTCGCGCCGACGCCCCCGAGGTCGGCGACATCATGATCGACCTCGTCCAGCGCTCGACGATGAACGTCTCGGTCGGGTTCGCGGAGACGCTCGGAACCAGCCTCGGCGACCGCATCGGCTTTCGCGGCGAGTTCCACCACTTCGCCGGGTTCCGCGTCCTGAAGGCCGCCGACGTGCCGTCGGTTCTGCTCGAGACCGGCTACCTGTCGAACGATGGCGATGCCCGGCTGCTCGAATCGGAAGCCGGGCAGAAACGCATCGGCGAAGGCATCGCCCGCGCGATCGAGGCGCATTTCGCCCACGCCCGCTAGTTGCACCGTCACGTTTCATGCCCACATTCGCCGGGTAATCGAGGAGACGATGATGACCGAATTTGCGACGCTCGCCGGGGGCTGTTTCTGGTGCACCGAGGCGGTGTTCGACGAACTGACCGGGGTCATCGCGGTCGAGTCGGGGTATATCGGCGGCCACGTCACCGATCCGTCGTATGCCGCGGTCTGCACCGGGCGGACCGGCCACGCCGAGGCGGTGCGGATCACCTACGATGAGGCGCAGGTGAGCTATGCCGACCTGCTCGACATCTTTTTCCACACCCACGACCCGACGACGCTCAACCGCCAGGGTGCCGACGCCGGGACGCAGTATCGCTCGGCGATCTTCCCGCATTCGCCCGAGCAGCGGGCCGAGGCCGAGGAGGCGATCAAGCGTAACCAGGCCGACTGGGACCAGCCGATTGTCACGACGATCGAGCCGCTCGCGCCGTGGTACAAGGCCGAGCAATACCATCAGCAGTATTACGCGAACAATCCGAACGCCGGCTATTGCGCAGCGGTCGTCGGGCCGAAGATGGCGAAGTTCCGCAAGGGCTATGCGGCGCGGCTGAAGGCGGCGTAACCTCCCCAAAATAAGGGGAGAATGCCATGACGATGTTCGACGACTGGCGGGCGCGTTCGCCGTTCTACGACGAGACGCATACCGCCGTCGCCGACTCGGTCCGCCGCTTCGTCGCCGCCGAGGTCGCGCCGAACATCGACACGTGGGAGGATGCGCGGTCGCTGCCGCGTGAGCTTCACCGCAAGGCCGCGGCGGCGGGCATCCTCGGGCTCGGCTATCCCGAGGAATACGGCGGCCACAGCGACGGCTTCGACATCTTCCATTCGCTGACGCAATCGGAGGAGCTCGCGAGCGTCGGCGCGGGCGGGTTGACCGCGTCGCTCATGACCCACGGCATCGGCCTGCCGCCGATCCTCGCGCTCGGGCCGGACGAGATGAAGCGCCGCGTCGCCCCGGCGGTGCTCAGCGGCGACAAGATCATCGCGCTCGGCATCACCGAGGCGGGCGGAGGGTCCGACGTCGCCGCGCTGACGACGCGAGCCGAGCGCGTCGGCAACAAATACGTCGTCAACGGCGGCAAGATGTTCATCACGAGCGGAATGCGCGCCGACTATGTCACCGTCGCGGTCCGCACCGGCGGTCCAGGCATGGGCGGTATCTCGCTGATGCTGATCGAGGCGGACATGCCCGGCTTCACGCGGACCCCGCTCGAGAAGATGGGCTGGCACTGCTCGGACACCGCCGCGCTGTACTTCGACAATGTCGAGGTGCCGCCCGAGAACATGATCGGGCCGGAGAACGCAGGGTTCGCCGGGATCATGCGCAATTTCAACGGCGAGCGGCTCGGCATGGCGCACGGCTGCTGCGCCTACGCCCGGGTCTGCCTCAAGGAAGCGGTCGAGTGGGCGACGACGCGCGAGACCTTCGGCAAGCGGCTCGCGCAGCACCAGTCGATCCGGATCAAGCTCGCCGACATGGCGCGGCAGATCAACGCGACGCAGGCATGGGTCGATTTGTGCGCGTGGCAGGTCAAGACGGGCAAAGGCCTCCCCGCCGACTTCGCGATGCTCAAGGTCCAGGCGACGCGGATGCTCGAAAGCGTCGCGCGCGAGGCGGCGCAGGTTCTCGGCGGCGCGAGCTATCTCAAGGGCAGCAAGGTCGAACGCATCTACCGGGAGGTCCGCGTCAACGCGATCGGCGGCGGCAGCGAGGAAATCATGCTCGACCTCGCCGGACGCCAACTCGGCTACAACTGAGCGGTCAGCGCGAGCGGACTGCGCCAGCGGCAGCAGGCAGGCAGCGCATGGATTGCCGGTCAGCTCGATCAGCGCCTCGCCCGCTGCGGCTTCGGGGGTCGCGGGGCGCAGGACGAACAGCAGCACCCCCTCGTCGGCGAGGAGCATTGCGCAGTTCGGGTCGCCGATGACGAGGCGGCGGCGGGCGTGGTTAGACAGGCCGAGCAGCCAGCAGCGCAGCAGATGCTCGATCGCCAGCCCGTCGTCGCCGTAGCGGACATGGAGCGCGGCCTGAACGGTATGGCAGCGCGGCCACGCGACGACCATCCGCCGCAACGACCACAGGATCAGCCCCTCGTCCCCGGGCAGATCGGTCCAGACGCTCGGTTGGCGGTGAAAGGCTTCGTGGTCGATCAGCATGTGCAGCGCTCCATCACCCGAGCGCATCTGACCGCTATTGCGAATGAATTGCAATAATAATTTTGGCCTATCTTGATCCTCCCCGGCTCCGGCGAGGTGGCGCGCCCTTGCGCGACGGTGGAGCGGTTGAGCGGACTCACAGTGTGAGTTTGTTCCACCGCCCCTCCACCACTCGGCTGAAGAAGCCGCGCGGTCCCTCTCCCCGAAGGCGGGGAGGATCTAGCGCGGAGCCGCCGCTCGCCGGAGCCGGTCGTTAATCGCGGCACCGACGCCGGTGTCAGGGATAGGGGCGACGGCAATCCGGGTCGCGCCGCTCGCCTGCGCGGTGTGGAGTGCTGCGAACAGCGCCGCCGCAGCTTCGTCTAGATCGCCCGATGCCGACAGAGTCGCGTCGCCCGTGACGGGTCCGAAGCCGATCATGAATTCGCCCGCTTCTGCTGCGGTCGCGTCAAGTCGAAGCGGCTGGACCGGGGCATAGTGGCTCGCGAGCTGGCCGGGGGCGGTGATGCCCGGTCCGGCAGCGGCGGTGATCCCGAGGAGCGCCGCGTCGATCCCGCCCGGGCGGAGAAGCGAGACGCGACCGCCGTCGACTCGAACGATCGCGCTTTCCAGGCCCCCCGGGGTTGCGCCGCCATCGACTATCAGCGGTATGCGCCCACCGAGGCTCGCGGCCACATGCGCGGCGGTCGTCGGGCTGATCGTCCCGCTCGCATTCGCTGACGGAGCCGCGAGCGGCCGTCCTAACGCGGTCAGAACCGCGCGCATGACGGGGTGGGCGGGAACGCGGACCGCGAGCGTCGCCAGCCCGGCGGTGACTTCCGGCGCGATGCCGTTGTCGGGGCGAGCGGGGAGAACAAGCGTCAGTGGCCCCGGCCAGAACCGCGCCGCCAGCGCCCGCGCTATATCGTCGACTTCGACCAGCCGCTCGGCGGCGGCGAGATCGGCGACGTGGACAATCAGCGGGTTGAACCCCGGACGGCCCTTCGCGACGTAGATCGCCGCAACCGCGGCGGGGTCGGTCGCGTCCCCGGCGAGGCCGTAAACCGTCTCGGTCGGCAGCGCGACGATTTGTCCTTGAGCGAGCAGGGCGACCGCCTGCGCGATCCCGGCGGCATCGGCGGCGACCGTCTCCGCCGGCACCTCAGCGCTTCCGGCGGCTGTCCAACCAGCCGAGGAGCACGACCGCGAGCAGCCCGACGCCGAGCCCGATCACGATGCCGAGCGATCCCTCGCCGAGCCTGACCCCGACGACTGCTCCGACGAGCAGGGAGATCGCGAGGATGATGCCGCCGCCTTTTTGCATGCGAGCCTCATCGCGGGGATCGCGGCAGAGCGCAAGCGGTGCGACTGTACGTGCCGTCGGGACGCCCGCCCGCCCAAGCGGTGCTTTGCGCTCCCCGGCGCCGCGCGTTAGACCTTGTGCCATGATCGTTTGTTCCGCCGGCGTCCGCGCTGCGCTTGCAGTAGGAGGGTGCTGGGCGGGACTGGGCTGGGCGAATGTCGCCGTCGCGCAGGGGGTCGTCGCACCGGTAGCCGGGGAGCAGGGGGCCCTCGCGCAAGGAGCGGCGGGCCAGATCGGCCCACCCGACATGCTCGCGCCGCGCCCCGGAATTACAGTGCCGTGGCCCGACGCTGCCGCCGTGCCGGGGGCCGCCGTCGCCGACGCAGTCATGGCCGGCGATGTCCGCTACACCGTCACGCTGACCGGGCTCGACGACCGCCTCGCTCCGCGCTTCCGCACCGAATCGGCGCTGTTCAAGGGGCGTGGCGCGATCGCCAACCTCGCGCAGATCAACCGTCGCGCCGCCGACGACCGCGACCTGATCGACCTGCTCCTTCGCAGCCTCGGCTATTACGGCGGCCGGACGGTGACGACGATTTCTCCGGGGATCACGCCTGGGACCCCGGTCGCGGTTACGCTCGCAGTCGATCCGGGGCCGCTCTACCACGTCGCCGAGGTCAAGCTCGATATGCCGCCGAATACCCCCGCCGGGCTGGTCGAGGGCGGCATCGGCATCAAGGCGGGCGATCCGCTCGGCGCGGCGGCGATCGCGGCGGGGCAGGACGGGCTCAAGGCGTATCTCAGCGTCCGCGGTCATCCGTTCGCGACGATCGACCCGCCCGAGATCGAGGTCGACCACGCCACCCGCACCGCGACGCTGACCCAGCACGTCGACCCGGGCGCGGCGGGGCGCTTCGGGCGCATCCGCGTCGACGGCAAGTCGGTCGTCGGCCAGGCGGGGATCGAACGGCTTGCGCGCTGGCACCCCGGCGACCCGTACACCGCCGCCGACCTCGACGACCTTCGCCGCGCGCTGATCGCCACCGGGCTGGTGGGCGGGGTGACGCTCGCGCCCGTCGCCGCCGGACCGGCTTCGGACGGCGGCGAGACGATCGACGTCGTCGTCCATACCGACACCGCGCCGCTCCGCACCGTTGCCGCGACGGGGGGCTATTCGACCTCGCAGGGGGCGCGGCTCGAGGCGAGCTGGGAGCATCGCAACCTGCTGCCGCCGAACGGCGCGGTGACCTTCCGCGCGATCGCCGCCGAGCACGAGCAACTGCTCGGGGTCGAATTGCGCCGCCAGAACTGGCGGACGCGCGACACGACACTCGTCTTCGACCTGTTCGGCGATTCGGCGACGCAGGATGCGTTCAACGCGCGAACGGTCCAGATCGGCGCGACGATCGAGCGCGAGACCAACCTGATCTGGCAGAAGCAGTGGTATTACTCGCTAGGCACGCAGGCGCTGATCTCGATCGAGCGCGACAAGAGCGCGCCGAACAACCCGCTCAAGACCTATTACATTGTCGCGACCCCCGCGAGTCTGACATACGACGGGTCGAACAACCTGCTCGACCCGACGCGCGGATTTCGCCTGACCGGGCGTGCCTCGCCCGAACTGTCGTTCGCCAGCGGCACCTTCCCGTACATCAAGCTCCAGATCGAGGCGACCAAGTACGTCCCGCTCACCGACCGCATCACCCTCGCCGCGCGCGGTCATCTCGGCACCATCGCCGGGGCATCGAAGGGCGATATCGCGCCGTCGCGGCGCTTCTATGCCGGCGGCGGCGGGTCGGTTCGCGGCTACGGCTACCAGGCGGTCGGGCCGAAGGACGCCGACGGGAGCCCACGCGGCGGCGATTCGGTCGTCGAGGGCAGTGTCGAGGCGCGCTTCCGACTCGGCGACTTCGGCGTCGTTCCGTTCTTCGACGCGGGCGAGATCGACACCGCGACGATTCCGCGCTTCCGCGACGTCCGCTACGGCGCGGGCATCGGCGCGCGTTATTATACGAGCTTCGGCCCGGTCCGCATCGACGTCGCCACCCCGATCAACCCGCAAAAGGGCGACGCCCGCGTCCAGTTCTACGTCTCGATCGGGCAGGCTTTCTGATGGCGCGTGCCCGCACCGGCTGGGTCACGCGCCACCTGCGCCTCGTCACGGCGATCATCGCCGTTGCCCTGGCGCTGGCGGGGCTGGTCTGGGGCGGGCGGCTGTATCTCGCGAGCGATGCGGGTCGCGGCGCGGTGGTCCGGCTGCTCGGGCTGTACGCGCCGAAGTCGGGCTTGCGCGTCGGGGTGGGGCGGATCGAGGGCGATATCTTCGGGCGCGCGCGGCTCCACGATTTGACGCTCGCCGACCCGGACGGGGTGTTCGCGCGGGTGCCGCTGCTCGACCTCGACTGGCGGCCGCTCGCGCTGATCGACAACCGGCTGAGCGTGCGGTCGGCGGTGGCGGGGGAGGCGATCGTGCTGCGCCGTCCGAAGCTCCGTCCGAGCGCTGACAAGCGCATTTTGCCAAGCATTGACATCGTCGTCGACCGGTTGCGGATCGACCGGCTGGTCCTTGGCCGTGCGGTCACCGGGATCGCCGAGACGATCGCGCTCGGCGGCTCGGCCGACATCCGCAAGGGTCGCGTGCAGGTCGATGCCGCCGCGACGAGCGCAACCGGCGGCGATACCGTCCGCGTCCATCTCGATGCCGTCCCCGACCGCGACGCACTCGACCTCGCCGCGACGATCGCCGCCCCGGCGCACGGCACGATCGCGCGGCTGGGCGGGCTGACCGCACCGCTCGACGTCACGGTCGGGGGGAAGGGGACGTGGCAGGACTGGCACGGCAGCGCGACCGCGCGGCTTGGGCGGGTGCGCCTCGCCGATCTCGCGCTGGCGGCAAATGCTGGGCGACTTGTCGTGACGGGGACGACGGCGCCGTCGTCGTTGCTCGGCGGGGGTGCGGCGCGTTTGACGTCACCGTTCGTGCATGTGCGGGCCGATGTGCGCCTGAGGGATCGCGTGCTGTCGGGCAATTTTTCCGCCGCCTCGCCCGTCATCACGGGGACCGCTACCGGAAGTGCGGATTTCGGTTCGGAGCGCTTCGACCGCCTCAAGATCGATGCGAGATTGCTCAAACCGTCGAGTTTCCTCCCGCGCCTGACCGGGCGCGACATCACCCTCGACGCGACGCTCGGCGGTACCTTCGCCACCCCGGTCGTCGACTACGTCCTCAAAAGTCCGTCGTTCGCCTGGGGACCGACCCGCTTCGTCGATTTCCGCGCCACCGGCCGCGCAACGGGCTCGCTGATCCCCGTCGTCGCCACCGCCGCGCGCGTCGAGAATGTCGGCGAGGACATCGCGCCGCTGCTGGCGAACCTGCGGATCGCCGGGCCGCTCAGTGTCGCGCACGGGCAGGTTACGTCGCCTGCCCTCGCGGTGCAAAGCGCGCGGATCGCGGGCACGATGACGCTGCGGCTTGGGCTCGCCGACGGCGATTATGCGGTCGGCTTCGACGGACGGCTGCCGCGCTATCGGATCGGCGAGATCGGTGTCGCCGACGTCGCCGCGCAGGTCCGCGTCGCCCCCGATGCCAGCGGCGGGACGCGCGTCGCCGGGACGGTTCGCGCTGCCGCGACGCAAATCGACGGCGGCTTCTTCCGCAGCATCTTCGCCGGGCTGCCGGTGCTGACGACCGCGATCGACGTCGCCCCCGACCTGTCGATGCGCTTCACCGGCCTCCGCCTCGTCGCCCCGGGATTCGAGCAGACGGGGAGCGGCGCGCGCGCGCCCGACGGCAGTGTCCATCTCGTCACTCGCGGCGCGTCGAAGACCTATGGCGCCACGACGATCGATCTCGCCGGGCAGCTCGACTCGCCGGTCGTCGATGTCGCCCTCGCCGCGCCGGGTTTCGGCTTCACCGCTGTAACCGCGCACGCGGTCGCGGCTCCTGATGGCTGGCGGATCGCCGCGCGCGGCGGCTCGGCGATCGGACCGGCGATGGCGAACGCACTGGTTCGAACGAGCGGAGCCGCGATCGACGTCGATGCCGCCGCCGCCGGAGTCACCCTGCGCGGAACGCTGGTCCCCGACACCGACGCGCTCGTTGCAGGGCAGCTCGCGGTCGGCGGCGCGGGGCTGAGCGGAAGCGTCGTCCTCGCGCCCGCCGGGGCGGCGCAGCGCGGCGACGTCGTCCTCGCTGCCGCCAGCGCCCGGCTCGTGAGTGTCGCGATCGGTCGCGGCAACCTCACCGCGCGGATCATCGCCGGAGCGGGCGAGCCGTCGATCGATGCGAAGTTCGCGCTCGGCGACGTGCGCTTCGCCGGGACGACGCTGGCGACGCTGTCCGGGACGATCGCCGACGCCGCCGGGCGCGGCACCGCGACGATCGCGCTCGCCGGGGTCGCCGGGGTGCCGTTCAACGCAACTGTCGACGCGCGGGGATCGAGCGATCATGTCGACGTCGGCGCGCTCGCAACTGTCGATGGGCGCAAGCTGACGCTCGACCACCGCGCGGTCATCGACCGGGCCGGAGCGGCGTGGCGGCTCGCGCCGGTCGTCGTCCAAACCCCCGACGGCCGCGTCGAACTCGCCGGTAGTTTCGGCGGCGGGGTCAGCGGCTCGGCCCGCCTAGACAACCTCGGCCTGTCGCTGCTGACCTTGTTCGACCCCGGCTATAATTTCGCCGGGCACGCATCGGGGACGATCGCCTTCGCCGCGCACGCCACCGCTGCGCCGACCGGGTCGCTCGCGCTGCGCATCGCCGGGTTGAGCCGCGCAGGGCTCGCGTCGTCGTCGCAGCCGGTCGACCTCGCGGTCAACGCCGCGCTGTCGGCGTCCTCGGCGAGCGCGCGCGCGGTCGTCGTTCGCGGCGGTGCGACGCTCGGCCGCGCGCAGGCCGAACTGACCCTTGGCAGCGAAGCGAATTTGCGCGACCGGCTTCTCGCCGCGCCGCTGTTCGCACAGGCACGCTTCGCCGGTCCGGCCGAGGCGGTGTGGTTGCTGAGCGGGGTCGAGGCGCTCGATGTGCGGGGGCCGATCACCGCTGCGGTCGACGCGGGCGGGCGGCTCGGCGACCCCCGGTTGACCGGGTCGATCGCGGTGGCGGGCGGGCGGGTCGAGAACGTCGCGCTCGGCACGGTGGTCGACAACGTCAAGCTCGACGGGCGCTTCACCGGGTCGCGGCTCGACCTCGCATCGTTCTCGGGCACCGTCGGCAAGGACGGCAGGATATCGGGGAGCGGCGGGGTCGACCTGTCGGCCGAACGCGGCTTCCCGGTCGACGTCACGACCAAGCTCGACAACGCCCAGATCCTCAACCGCGACGACCTGCGCGCCACCGCGACGGGCACGCTGCGGCTCCACAGCGACGAGAGTGGCGGCAAGATCTCGGGGGCGCTCGATATCGTCCGCGCGCGCTACCGCTTCGGGCGCGGCGGCACGACGAGCGACATCCCCGTCGTCGCGGTGACCGAGCGCAACGTCGAGCTCCTCGGCCGCGCCCCGCCGCGGGTGGTCAAGCCGACTTTGTGGTCGCTCGATATCGCTGCGTCGGCGCGCGACAACGTCGATGTCGCCGGGCTCGGCCTGACGTCGACGTGGCGTGGCGACCTCAAGCTCAAGGGCCGCGCGACCGCGCCGGAGTTCTCGGGCGTCGTGAAGATGGTCCGCGGCGACTATGACTTTGCGGGCAAGCGCTTCAACCTGACCCGCGGCGACGTCCGTTTCGACGGCAAGAACCCGCCCGACCCGGTGATCGATCTCGCCGCCGAGAACACCAGCTCGGGGTTCACCGCGCAGCTCAGCCTGACCGGCACCGCGCTCCACCCCGACATCAAGTTCAGCTCGACCCCGGCGCTGCCCGAGGACGAGGTGTTGTCGCGGGTGCTGTTCGGCACGTCGATCACGACGCTGTCTGCCCCCGAGGCGGTCCAGCTGGCGGGGGCGCTGGCGTCGTTGCGCGGCGGCAAGGGCGGCAGGCTCGATCCGTTCAACGCGGTCCGCAAGACGCTGCGGATCGACCGGCTGCGCGTGCTTCCCGCCGACATTTCGACCGGACGCAAGACGTCGATCGCGGCGGGCGAGTATATCGGGCGGCGGCTGTACGTCGAGCTGTCGACCGACGCGCAGGGCTATTCGGCGAGCGCGATCGAGGTCGCGCTGACGCGGTCGCTGTCGATCCTGTCCGACGTCGCGACGCTCGGCGGGACCAGCGTCAACCTGCGGCTCAAGCGCGACTATTGAACCCGGAGGCGGTGATAAGCATTTCCGTCGGCATCAGTGGAGAATGGTCATGCTTGGTCGGATAATCTCGATGGTCGCTGGGCGCAGCATCGCGCGGACGGTCGGCGGTGCGGCGTCGGGACCGGCGGGCGCGGTGATCGGCGTGCTGCTGCCAACGGTCTTGCGGCGGATGGGTCCGCAGGGAATGATCGTCGCCGCCTTGGGCGGCTATGTCGTCAAGAAAGCGATGAAGAAATACGCCCCCGCCAAGGTCGCATAAGCCGGGTTGCGACGAGCGTTCAGCCTCTGGTCATAAGCTTTTGACTATGGCTCAGATTGACGCCATACAAATTGCCTTGGCTTGCTGAAGAGGATGACCGTGGCCACCCGAGCCCTCGATACCCGTGCGCGCCGCTACGACCCAGCGGAAACCCGCCAACGCGTCCTCGAGGCGGCCAATTTGTTGTTTTCGACCAAGGGCTATGCCTGCACCGGCACCGCCGACATCGCTCGCGCGGCGGACGTGTCGGAAGGCTCGATCTTCTACCATTTCGGGTCGAAGAAGAATCTGCTGATCGATATCGGCAAGATGTACGGCGAGCGGATGATCGCGGTCTCGCAGGGGGATGACGCGCTCGAGGACCTCGAGCCCGGGATCATGATCACCCGCTGCATCGATTTCTGCATCGAGCATCGCGAGTGGGAGCAGCTGACCGGCGACGTCGGGTGCGACGGCAAGCCCAAGGCGATGATGGCGGCCGAGGCCGAGCCATTCTACCACGCGTCGCGCGAAGTCATGGTCGCGTGGATCGCCCGGCAGATGACTGCCGCGATGGCGAAGCACGGCGTTACCGGCATCAACATCCCGGTCGCCGCGTCGCTGACTTACGCCGCCGTCGGTGAGACGATCGAGGCGGTGCTGAGCACGACCGACCCCGGCCATCGCGCGGCGGTCGTCGCCGAAACGGTGCGATTCATTCGCGCCGCGTGCGGTTACACGGGCTGGTGATTTTCGCCCCGCGACGGACGATCCTCGACCTCGGCTCCAGCTTCTACGACCCGGTCGCCGCCGCCGATTTTCCTCAAACGATCCTTCGGTTCAGGAACGACCGTGCCGCTGAAAGCGTCGGCCTCGACGGCTTGAGCGACGCCGAATGGCTCGCCTATTTCGGGCGGTTCGCGCCGCTCGCCGGCAGCCTCGAGACGCCGCTCGCGCTGCGCTATCACGGCCACCAGTTCCGCGCGTATAATCCCGACCTCGGCGACGGGCGCGGCTTCCTGTTCGCGCAGGCGACCGACGATCGCGGGCGGCTGATGGACCTCGGCACCAAGGGGTCGGGGACGACGCCGTGGAGCCGCGCGGGCGACGGGCGGCTGACGCTCAAGGGAGCGATGCGCGAAGTGCTCGCGACCGAGATGCTCGAAGCGCTCGGGGTGGAGACATCGCGGACGCTGTCGGTGATCGAGACCGGCGAGGAGCTCGACCGTGGCGACGAACCATCGCCGACGCGGAGCGCGGTGCTCGTCCGGCTGAGCCACAGCCATATCCGCTACGGCAGCTTCCAGCGGCTCGCGGCGCTTGGCGACACGGCCGGGCTGGCGCGGCTGACCGCTTATGCGCTGGCGAACTACTTCGACACCGTCGACGCGCCCGATCCGTACGCCGCGGTGATCGACCATGCGGTGACCAACGCCGCGCGCCAGGCGGCGGCGATGATGGCGGCGGGGTTCGTCCACGGCGTCCTCAACACCGACAATATCAACATCACCGGCGAGAGCTTCGACTACGGCCCGTACCGTTTTGCGCAGGTCTGGGACCCCGGGTTCACCGCGGCGTATTTCGACCATCACGGTCTCTATAGCTTCGGCCGCCAGCCCGAGGCACTGCAGTGGAACGTCTTCCAGCTCGCCGGCGCACTGCGGCTCGTCGCGCCGCTCGAATCGCTCAAGCCGTCGCTCGAAACCTATGGCGAGCGCTACACCACGGCACTGACGGCGGCGCTGCTCAAGCGGCTCGGCGTCGTGCCGCGTGATCCAGCGAGCGACCGCGCGCTTGCCGAGGTAATGGTGACGATGCTTGAAGCGACGCGTACCGGGCTCGACAAGTTTTGGTTCGACTGGCGCGGCGGCAAGAGGCGCGCGCCCGGCTATGACGGACC
>JAYTTV010000187.1:0-5151 GCA_043745075.1 Sphingomonadaceae bacterium | reverse complement strand
CGGTGTAGCTCAACGAGTTGTCGGGATACAGGAACGGCTGCCCGACCGCGTACTTGTACGCCATCGCGCCGAGCGTCGGCAGCTTGGCGATCAGCCGGTGGCTGGCGATGACGCGCTGCTTCGGGTCATGGATGTCGGTCGAGTCGTGGTAGAACGCCGACAGCGCGCCGACGACGCCGCACATGATCGCCATCGGATGCGCGTCGCGACGGAAGCCGCGGAAGAAGGTCGACAGCTGCTCGTGGACCATCGTGTGGCGGGTGATCGTGTGGGTGAATTCATCGTGCTGCGCCTTCGACGGCAGCTCGCCGTTCAACAGCAGGTACGACAGCTCCATGAAGCTCGACTGCTCGGCGAGCTGGTCGATCGGGTAGCCGCGGTGAAGCAGGATGCCCGCGTCGCCGTCGATGTAGGTGATCTTCGATTCGCACGCCGCGGTGCTGGTGAAGCCGGGGTCATAGGTGAAGCGCCCGGTGTTGGCGTAGAGCTTGCGGATGTCGACGACCTCGGGGCCGACCGACCCGGCCATGACCGGATAGTCGAACGATGCGTCGTCGATGCTGAGATGGGCGTTGCCGGTCATATCGCTCGTCCTTGTCCAAGAAGTGGCGGCATCACTGCCGCGGCCCTTTCGTCACCACGTCATCGATCCGCCCGAGGCTTTCGTCGCGCCCGAGCAGCTCCAATACCTCGAACAGTCCCGGCGAGGTTGCCGACCCCGTCACCGCCGCGCGCAACGGTTGCGCGACCTTGCCGAGCTTGAGGCCGTGTGCCTCGGCGACCTGCCGCACCGCCGCCTCGATCGCGGCAGTAGTCCATTCAACGCCGTCGAACGCCAATCGGACCGCCGTCAGCACCGCGGATGCGGCGGGGTCGTCTAACAGTTTTTGTGCGCCTGCGTCCATGGGGAGCGGGCGCGTCCGGAGGTAGAACAACGAGGACGCCGCGAGCTCGTCGAGGTCCTTCGCGCGCAGTTTGAGCTCGGCCATCCCGCGGTGCAGCAACGCCCGGTCGGCGTCGGTGGGCGGTCGGTCGAGCGCCTTGGCGATCCGCGGTGCGATCAGGTGGACAAGCCGCGCGTCGTCCGCGAGCCGGATATAATGGCCGTTGACGCTCTCGAGCTTCTTGAGGTCGAAGCGCGCCGGGCCGCGCCCGATCCCGCCGAGATCGAACCATTCGATCGCCTGCTCGTGACCGATGAATTCGTCGTCGCCGTGCCCCCAGCCGAGCTTGAGCAGGTAATTGTCGACCGCCTCGGGAAGCATGCCGAGTTCGTCGCGATACGCGTCGACGCCGAGCGCGCCGTGGCGCTTCGACAGCTTGGCCCCGTCGCTGCCGTGGATCAGCGGGATGTGCGCGTAGACCGGGTCGGGCCAGCCGCCCTCGACCGCATCGAGCGCGCGGATCAGCGCGAGCTGGCGGAAGGCGTTGTTGAGGTGGTCGTCGCCGCGGATGACGTGGGTCACGCCCATGTCGTGATCGTCGACGACGACGGCGAGCATGTACGTCGGGGTATCGTCGGAGCGGAGCAGGACCATATCGTCCAGTTCGGCGTTGGCGACGATTACGTTACCCTGGACCTCGTCCGCAATCGTGACGCTGCCGTCCTTCGGCGCGCGGAAGCGGATGACGAACGGCGTGCCCTCGGGGTGGTCGGTCCGGTCGCGCCAGCGCCCGTCGTAGCGCAGCGGCAGCTTCGCCGCCCTTTGCTCGGTACGCATCGTCTCGAGTTCGGCGGCGGTCGCGAAGCACTTATAGGCGTGGCCCGACGCGAGCAGCGTCTTCGCCACTTCGGCATGGCGGGCGGCGCGTTCGAACTGCATCACCGGCTCGCCGTCCCAGTCGAGGCCGAGCCAGCGCATCCCGTCTAGAATCGCGTCGACCGCCGCCTGCGTCGACCGCGCCCGGTCGGTGTCCTCGATCCGCAGCAGGAACTTCCCGCCGTGATGCCGCGCGAACAACAGGTTGAACAACGCCGTCCGCGCCCCGCCGATGTGGAGGAAGCCGGTCGGGGACGGGGCGAAGCGGGTAACGACAGGCGCTGCGCCCATGTGATAGTGTCCAGCGAAGAGGGGTGGATGGGGGAGACGGCGCGTGTCTAGCACAAGCTATCAGCCGGCGAACAGCCGCTGGCGTCCGACCCTGCCGGAACGCCTGCCCTCAACTGCGGCGACGCGCGGCATCGGTCTGGCGGGGCTGATTACAATGCTATTTGGCCTTAGCATGATGGGCCTGAACTTTTGCGCCTTCTTACTTTTCCGTCATGAGTCTGCGAGCGAGTGGGTAGCAACGATGGAAGCCACCTGCGTTGTAATGTTCTTCCTCGCCGCCGCCGCAGCTGCCGCGGCATGGTGGTGGAGCTGGCGGCAAGTGACGTCGGAGGTCAGTGGCAAGCGCGGCTGATAGCACGCTCGCCAAGCCCAAACGCCTTGCATGGACGCGCTTGGCGGCGCGGCTCAGTCCAGCGGGTGCGGCGATCGAGGATTGGCTTCAGACCGAGCGGGGACAGGTGCCGTTATGGTCGCCGGTCGCGTTCGGGCTCGGCATCACGCTGTATTTCATGCTGCCGTGGGAGAGCCAGCGGCTGGCCGCGGTCGTCGCCGCGCTCGGCGTCGCCGGGGCCGGAACGATCGTTCGCGGCAGCGCCGGGCGGATGCTGGTGTGGGGCGGGGTGCTCGTCGCGCTCGGCATCGGCATCGCGGCGTGGCGCAGCGCCGACGTTGCGCTCCCCGTCCTCCGCGACCGCTTCGAAGGCGTCGTCAGCGGCACCGTCGAGGCGGTCGAGATCCGCAGCGGGCGCGGGCAGGTCCGCTTCCAGCTCGCTCCCGACGATCCCGGCCTGCCGCCGCACGTCCGCATCAGCCTCAAGGCCAATGTCCCCGCCGGGCTGGTGCCGGGGGCGCGGGTGACGGTGCGCGCGATGCTGCTGCCCCCCGCCGGGCCGAGCTTCCCCGGCGGCTACGACTTCGCCCGGCGCGAGTGGTTCGACCAGCTCGGCGCGACCGGCTACCCGCTCGGCCCGACCGTCGTCATCCGCACGGCACCGCCCCCCGCCGGGGTCGAGGCGTGGCTCGACGACCTTCGCGCGCGGCTGACTGTGCGGATCGAAAAGATGGTCGGCGGCGACGCCGGGGCGATCTCGGCGGCGTTCGTCACCGGCGACCAGGGCGGCATCTCGACCGCGACCAACCTCGCGATGCGCTATTCGGGAATGGCGCACCTGCTGTCGATTTCCGGGGTCCATATCGCGATCGTCGTCGGCGGGACGATGTGGGTCACCCGCGCCCTGCTCGCGCTTAGCCCGTGGATCGCATTGCGCTGGCCGCTCAAGGCGATTTCGGCGGGAGCGGCGGCGGTCGCGGGGATCGGCTACACGATCCTAGCGGGCGCGCAGGTGCCGACGGTGCGGTCGTGCATCGGCACGGTAATCGTCCTCCTCGGCGTCATCATGGGGCGCGAGGCACTGTCGCTGCGGCTGCTTGCGGGCGGCGGCTTCGTCATCATGGCGGTCCGTCCCGAGGCGCTGCTCGGGCCGAGTTTCCAGCTGACCTTCGCCGCCGTCACCGGGCTCGTCGCGCTGTTCAACTCGCGGCTCGGGCGCTGGCTGTCGGCGCCGCGGCAGAACGCAAGCTGGGTGTCGCGGACGCTTCAGCACCTCGCCGGGCTGCTCGTCACCGGGGTCATCGCCGAGGCGTTGCTGTCGGCAACCGCGCTGTTTCACTTCAACCAGACCGGGGCGTACGGGGTGTTCGCCAACCTGCTGGCGATCCCGTGGACGAGCTTCGTCGTCATGCCGCTGCTGGTGGTGGCGCTGCTGCTCGACCCGCTCGGCATCGCTGCCCCGGCGTGGTGGGCGCTCGGCAAGTCGATGGACGCGCTGATCGCGCTTGCGGTCTGGGTCGCGGGGTGGCCGGGGTCGGTCGTTCGGGTCGGGCTGATGCCGATCACCGCGTACGCGATGCTCGTCGGCGGCGGGCTGTGGCTGTTCATCTGGCAGGGTCGCGCGCGCTGGCTCGGGGCGGTGCCGGTCGCGGTCGGCGCGGTCATGGCTTTGACCTCGCACCCGCCCGACCTGCTCGTCAGCGCCGACGGCCACCATGTCGCGGTGTTGCTCGACGCCTATTACGACGAGGGTCCACGGCTGGCATTGCTCCGCGACCGCACCGGCGACTATCTGCGCGACGTCTGGGGCGGGGTCACCGCTTCGACCGCCGACGCTGCGATCGCCGACCTGCCGAACGCCGACTGCACCGTCGACGCCTGCGTCGCGCGGGTCGGCACCGGGCGTAGCGCGATCCGGTTGCTGGCGACGCTGTCGAAGGACCGTATCGGGAAGCCGAAGTTCGGCCCGGCGTGCGCCGCCGCCGACATCGTCGTCAGCGAACGGCGGCTCCCCGGCTGGTGCAAACCGCGCTGGCTCAAGCTCGACCGGACCGCGCTCGAATCCACTGGCGCGGTCGCGATCTGGGTCGCAGGGCGGAGGGTCGAGACCGTCGGCGAGCTGACCGGCGACCATCCGTGGATGCCACAGCCGCGCGTCTGGAGGCCGCGCGCAGGGGGCGGGGTCCGTTCGAGCAGGCACGCCGTGCCGGAGAGTTCGGTCAGCGAGCCGGCGTATTAGGTGCGGGACGCGTGCAGGCGTTCGGCCAAGTTGAGAGTAAGGCGCGGCGATCGCTCAGGCAGTCGGGCGTAACACCCCCCCGGGCCTTCGCGCCCCGATTCAATCCCAGCGCCCAGCCTCAGCCGTAGCGGCGCAGCAGCCCGGCAAGCTTGCCCTGCACCCGGACGCGCGACGGCAGGTAGCGCTGCGTCGCGTACATCGTGTTGGCGGGCTCGAGTTCGACCATGCCCTTGGCGTGCTTCAAGATCTTGAGCGTCGCGTCGCTGCCGTCGACCAGCGCGACGACGATGTCGCCGTCACGCGCGGTGTCGCAGCGGCGGACCAAAGCGTAATCGCCGTCGAGGATGCCGGCGTCGACCATCGAGTCCCCCGAGACTTCGAGCGCGTAATGGTCGCCCGGCCCGAGCAGTGCGGCCGGAACCGACAATAGCCGGTCGTCCTCGAACGCCTCGATCGGTTGGCCGGCGGCGATGCGCCCGTGGAGGACGAGTTCGACGATGTCGTTCGCGGGGGTCGGCGCGGCCGGCCGC
>JAYTTV010000186.1:0-5222 GCA_043745075.1 Sphingomonadaceae bacterium | reverse complement strand
ATAATCAGCTACCACAACGAGGTTACCGATCCGTTATCGCCGCTGCGCTGAGGGTTGCGCTTGTCGCCGGGTTGTCGCTGAAATCCTGCCGTCGAGGCCGACACGCGCTATCTTCAAACGTCTCGCGCGATCGAAAAAGTCGCCGGTTGCGGCGAAAGGGCGCGCTCGAATCCGTCATCTGATTGTCACGCCCGCGCAATGTCGATGCTGCACCTGCACACGTCTTGCCAAGGGGAAAAAATCGTGAAGTTTCGGGTGCTCGCTACTGCCGCCATGTTCGCCGCACCAGTCCTGACCGCATCGGCGTTCGCCGCCGAGACACCCGCCGCCCCGGTCGATGCGGCCGCGAGCGCCGCCGCCGATACCGGCGACATCGGCAGTGACATCGTCGTCACCGCGCAAAAGCGTGCGGAGAAGATTTCAAACGTCCCGATCACGATCACCGCATACTCGGGCAGCAAGCTCCGCGAGATCGGCGTCACCCAGTTCGACCAGCTTTCGGCGTACGTCCCCGGACTGAACGTCCAGGAGCAG
This sequence comes from Sphingomonadaceae bacterium, assembly GCA_043745075.1. Classification (GTDB taxonomy): domain Bacteria; phylum Pseudomonadota; class Alphaproteobacteria; order Sphingomonadales; family Sphingomonadaceae; genus Polymorphobacter_B. The sequence continues at coordinate 4,688 of JAYTTV010000186.1, read as the reverse complement.
AGCCCGAACAACCCGGGCTTCGTCATCCGCGGCATCACCTCAGACTCGGGATCGTCGCAGGGCTCGCCTGCGGTGACGATCTATCTCAATGGCGTCGACGTCAGCCGCTCGCGCGGGTCGTACTTCGACCTGTTCGACATCGAGCGCGTCGAGGTCGTCAAGGGCCCGCAGGCGACCCTGTTCGGCACCGCCTCGGCGATCGGCGCGGTCAGCGTCATCACCAACAAGCCGACGAGCGACTTCGGCGGCGAAATCCGCGCGGCGTACGGCAATTACAACCAGCGCAAGGTCGACGGCTTCATCAACACCGGCGGCGACGTCCTCAGCGCGCGCCTCGCCTTCGCGGTCAAGCTGCGCGACGGCATCGTCCCCAACATCGCCGGCAGCGCCAATTCGCAGACGCCAAACGGCCCGAAGAAAGACGCGCTCAACGGCCAGGGCCAGTACGGCGCGCGCCTTTCGGTGCGCTATCACAAGGGCGACCTGCTCGTCGACGCGGTCGCGACCTACGACGGCCAGCGCGCGCCCGGCACCGCGTTCAAGGCGAGCATCTACGCGCCGACCGGGGGAAGCACCTCGCCGTTCACCTATGCCGAGGTCTCGGGCTCGCCGCTCAGCGCGGCGGTGCTCGGCTACAGCGAGCCGCACCTGACGCGCAACGTCTACGACGGCAACATCACCGCGAAATACACTCCCGACGGCCCGTTCAGCTTCACCCAGATCGTCGGCTACCGAAAGTTCGATTCGAACGAGGTGTTCGACGCCGACGGCAGCCAGGCATGGTATCTCGAATTCGCCGAGGACGAACACGGCGAACAGGTCAGCAGTGAGAGCCGCATCAACTACGACACCGAGAAGTTCCGCGGCTTCGCCGGCTTCACCTTCTTCCACGAGACCGTGTCGCAGCGCGTGCCGTTCTCGACCGAGGAAGGCACGTACCTCCAGTGCGCGGCGAACGTCATCAAGGGGCTCGGCTGCGTCAGCCCAACCGGGGTCGTCACCGCGAGCCAGGCTACGTCGATCCTGACCGGCGGCAAGGCGACCGTCATTCCGTACACCTCGACCTTCGAGAATTTCGGCAAGAGCGACACCTATTCGGCGTTCGCCGATGGGACCTACGTCCCGATTCCGCGCCTCGAACTGACGCTCGGCGCGCGGCTGCTGATCGAGCGGCGCGAGAGCGGCTTCACCGCGTCGGTGCCGAACTCGGTGCTGACCAAGGCGCCGCTGATTCCGGGTCAGGTCGACACCAAGGGGCAGGTGTTTCACGCCGAGGGCGATTACGAGGCGTTCCTGCCGCGCGCCAACATCCTGTACAAGGCGACCGACTGGGCGAACCTTTATCTGACCTATTCGCGCGGCCGCCGCTCGCCGGTGGTCAACCTCGACGCCGCCGCCGGGGGCGTGCCGCGGATCAACAACATCGACCAGGAAAAGGTCACCAACTACGAAGGCGGGATCAAGGTCGCCTACGGCAAGGTCAACGCCAGCGTCGGTTATTATTACGAGAAGTACCGCAACTTCCAGGTCTCGGTCATCCAGACGAATGGAACATCGCTCACCCAGTCGGCCGGCTCGGCGACCAATCAGGGCGTCGAGGCCGAGATCGCGACGAGCTTCGGCCGCATGCTCTCACTGTTCGCCAACGGCGCGTACATCAACGCCAAGGTCGACAATAACCCGCTCTACCCGACCTTCTCGGGCAACCAGTTCCGCCTCCAGCCGAAGGTCCAGGCGTCGGGCGGCGGCACCCTGACGGTCCCGCTGACCGAGCGCTTCGAACTGTTTGCGACGCCGACGGTGACGTATCGCAGCCACATCTTCTTCGAAATCCCGAACAAGGCGAACATCGCGCAGGGACCGGTGACTTTGGTCAACCTCCGCGCCGGGATCCAGAACCCGCGCGCGAATTGGCAGCTGACCGCTTATGCGACCAACCTGCTCAACCGCAATTACCTGATCGACGCGGGCAACACCGGCGGCGCGTTCGGCGACCCGACCTTCATCCGCGCCCAGCCGCGGCTGTTCGGCATCGAAGGCGTGTACCGCTTCTGAACCCGCGTTTCTGACGACGCAGGGGGAGCGGCAGGGTTGCCGCTCCCCGCCCCCGGGCCTATCCCCGGCGCATGACCAATTCCGCCATTTCGATCGTCGACCTCGAGAAGACGTATGCCGGGGGCAAGCGCGCGCTCGACAAGGTCAGCCTCGAAATCCCGCGCGGCAGCATCTTCGGGCTGCTCGGCCCGAACGGCGCGGGCAAGTCGACGCTGATCAACATCCTCGCGGGCCTCGTCCGCAAGACCGGCGGGACCGCCAACATCTGGGGGTTCGACATCGACGAACACCCGCGCAACGCCAAGGCGTCGATCGGCATCGTCCCGCAGGAGATTCTGTTCGACGCCTTCTTTACGCCGTTCGAAACGCTCGAACTCCAGGCCGGGCTGTACGGCGTTCCGAAGTCGAAGCGGCGAACGATGGAGCTGCTCTGCGCGGTCCGCCTCGACGACAAGGCGCACGCGTATTCGCGCACCCTGTCGGGGGGCATGAAGCGGCGGCTGCTCGTCGCGAAGGCGCTGGTCCACACCCCGCCGGTGCTCGTGCTCGACGAGCCGACCGCCGGGGTCGACATCGAGCTGCGCGCGCAGCTGTGGGAATATGTCCGCGAGCTCAACGCCGGGGGCACGACCGTGGTGCTGACGACGCATTATCTCGAGGAGGCCGAGGCGCTGTGCGACCGCATCGCCATCGTCAACGGCGGGCAAATCGTGGCCAACGACCTGACCTCGACCCTGCTCGCGACCGCGCAGGACAAGATCCTGATCGTCACCACCGACGCCGACCTCGGGCCCCTGCCCGCCGGACTCGGCGAGCGCGCGGTGGCGAAGAACGCGCGGACGCTGTCGATCACCTACGACAAGCGCGAGGCGCAGGCGGGCGACATCCTCCACAAATTGACCGAGGCGGGCATCGGCATCGTCGATGTCTCGACCCGCGAGGCGGACCTCGAGGACGTGTTCCTCAAGCTGACGCGGCAGGCGGCGTAATATGGCCAAGGGCGAATACGACGTCGTCATCGTCGGATCGGGCGCGGCGGGGCTGACCACCGCGCTCAACCTCGCCGACCGCTTCCGCGTCGTCGTGCTGTCGAAGGGCGATGTTTCGAGCGGGTCGACGGCATGGGCGCAGGGCGGAATCGCCGCAGTGCTCGAACCCGGCGACACGATCGAGAGTCACGTCGAGGACACGATGATCGCGGGCGGCGGGCTCAACGACCGCGCGACCGTCACCTATGTCGCCGAACACGCCGCCGTCGCGATCGACCGCCTCGCCGCGATCGGCGTCCCGTTCAACGTCGGCGAGGACGGCACCGAGCGCTTCCACCTGACCCGCGAGGGCGGGCACAGCCACCGCCGGATCGCGCACGTCGACGACGCCACCGGCTGGGCGGTGCAGGACGCGCTGTCGAAGGCCGCTGCCGCGCATCCGAACATCACACTGGCGACCGGCCGCGCAGTCGTCGACCTGATCACCGAGCGCCACGTCGAGACGCTGCGCTTCGTCAACCGCCACTGCTACGGCGTCTATGCGTTCAACACCGAGACGCGGAAGGTTGAGCGGTTCACGGCAAGGGCCGTGGTGCTGGCGACCGGCGGGGCGAGCCGGGTCTATCAATATTCGACCAACCCCGACGGCTCGACCGGCGACGGCATCGCGATGGCGTGGCGCGCGGGCTGCCGGGTGTCGAACATGGAATTCAATCAGTTCCACCCGACCTGCCTCTACCACCCCAAGGTCAAGAACTTCCTGATCACCGAGGCGGTGCGCGGCGAAGGCGGGCGGCTGCTCCTGCCCGACGGCACGCGCTTCATGGCGGATTACGACGAGCGAATGGAGCTCGCCCCGCGCGACGTCGTCGCCCGCGCGATCGATTCGGAGATCAAGCGCCTCGGCCTGAGCCACGTCCGGCTTGACATGACGCATCTCGAACCGGCGTTCATCACTCACCACTTCCCGATGATCTACGCGCGGCTGCTCGAACTCGGCATCGATTGCACGACGCAGTCGATCCCGGTCGTGCCGGCGGCGCACTACACCTGCGGCGGCGTCCTCGTCGACATCCACGGCCGCACCGACCTGCCCGGCCTGTACGCGGTCGGCGAGGTGTCGCAATCGGGCCTCCACGGTGCGAACCGGCTGGCGTCGAACTCGATCCTCGAATGCCTCGTCTTCGGGGTAGCGGTCGCCGACGACATCGCCGCCGGATGGGACGCGCTGCCGCCGCCGCCGGTGACCCGGCCGTGGGACGAAAGCCGCGTCACCGATTCGGACGAGGAGGTCGTCGTCAGCCACAATTGGGACGAACTGCGCCGCTTCATGTGGGACTACGTCGGCATCGTCCGCTCGACCAAACGCCTCGAACGCGCCGCGCACCGGATCAAGAACCTGCGCAAGGAGGTGCATGATTATTACAGCGACTTCCGCGTCACCCCCGACCTGATCGAGCTGCGCAACCTCGTCCAGGTCGCCGACCTGATCGTCCGCTCGGCGCGGCGACGCCATGAGAGCCGCGGGCTCCACTACAGCCTCGATTATCCGCAGACCGATGCGGTGCCGCGCGATACGATTCTCGACCCATGGTCGCGGGATTGAGGGTGGCGCGGCACGAGATGCGCCCCTAGGGTCCGGCG
>JAYTTV010000185.1:0-5332 GCA_043745075.1 Sphingomonadaceae bacterium | reverse complement strand
CGGTCTTCCGCAGCTTCTTCAAGGTCGACGGACCGCCGAACACCGCCTTCGAACTGAACGGCTGGGGCGACGACCTCATCCATGATTACCTGCGCGGGATCACGATCGATGGCCGCCTCGGCCTGCTCTACAGCAACAAGGATTACGGCTGCGAGTGGGACTACGACTGGCACAACAAGCGCTTCCTCGCCGAGGACAACACCAAGTTCGGGGTCAACATCGTGATGTACGCCCTCACTTCATGACCTTGGCCCCCTCGTGACCCTTCAGTTCGCGGAGCCGCAATGACGATTTCCGAAGCCGAGATCGAAGCCCGGCTGGCGCGGCTCGGCGACCTCAGGCGGGCGATCGCGACCGCGATCGTTGGGCAGGACGAGGTCGTCGAGCAACTGCTGATCGGCCTGCTCGCGGGCGGGCACTGCCTGCTCGAAGGCGTCCCCGGGCTCGGCAAGACACTGCTCGTCCGCACCCTCGGCGCGGCGCTCGACCTCCAGTTCCGCCGCGTCCAGTTCACCCCCGACCTGATGCCGAGCGACATCCTCGGCACCGAATTGCTCGAGGAGGACCACGGCACCGGGCACCGCAGCTTCCGCTTCCAGCCCGGGCCGATCTTCACCAACCTGCTCCTCGCCGACGAGCTCAACCGGACCCCGCCGAAGACGCAGGCGGCGCTGCTCGAGGCGATGCAGGAGAAGACCGTCAGCTATGCCGGGGTGACCCACGTCCTGCCCGACCCGTTCTTCGTCCTCGCGACGCAGAACCCGATCGAGCAGGCGGGCACCTATCCGCTCCCCGAGGCGCAGCTCGACCGCTTCCTGCTCAACATCCGCGTCGATTATCCGAGCGAGGCCGAGGAGCGCGACATCCTCGTCGCGACGACCGGCGGCGCGGGCGCGAAGGTGCCGCGGGTGATGGACGCCGCCGCCGTCGTCGAACTGCAAGCGCTGGTCCGCGACGTCCATGTCGGCCCTGACCTGCTGCTGTGGGTCACCCGCATCGTCCGCGCGACCCGCCCGGGGGAGTCTGCGCTGCCCGACGTCCGCAAGTATGTCCGCTGGGGCGCGGGACCGCGCGCGGGGCAGTCGCTGATCCTCGCGGCGAAGGCGCGGGCGCTGCTCCGCGGGCGGCTGGCGGCGACGCGTGAGGATGTGCAGGCGCTCGCCGCGCCGGTGATGCGCCACCGCCTGTTGCTGTCGTTCGCCGCCGAGGCCGATGGGCGCAGCGCTGATGATGTGATCATCGACGTGCTGCGCGGCGTCGCGTTTCCAGCGTGACGTGACGTGGTCGACCTGATCCCGCCCGAGGTTCGCAGCCGGTTGCGGGGTTTGCGCCTGTCGACGCGGCGCGCGGCGGGACAGAGCGGGATCGGCGCGCACGCCAGCCGCAGCCGCGGGTCGGGGCTCGAATTCGCCCAGTACCGCGCCTACGAACCGGGCGACGAGCTCCGCCAGATCGACTGGAAACTCTACGCGCGCTCCGACCGCTTCTTCGTCCGCGAGGCCGAGCGCGAAAGCCCCCTCGCATTGTGGATCGTGATCGACGCCAGCGCCTCGATGGCGCAGCAGGATGCCGCACGCCCCCACTGGTCGCGCCTCGACGCGGCGAAAACGCTCGCGGCGTGCCTCGCCGAACTTGCGTTGCGCGAGGGCGACCGCTTCGGCTGGATCGTCCTGCGCGACGACGGCGTGCGTCTGGCGGTCCCCGGGAACGGCCTCCGCCAGCGCGACCGGCTGCTCGTCGAGCTGTCGGCGCTGACCGCGACCGGCGGCTTCCCGGCGGCCGACCGGCTCGCGCCGCTGTGGGAGCGGATCGGCGCGCGCGACCTCGTCGTCGTCCTCAGCGACCTGTTCGACGACACCTGCGTTGCGCTGGTCGAACGGCTCGCGGCGGCGCGGCGCGAGGTGCTCGCGGTCCAGCTGCTCACCGCCGAGGAGCGCGACTTCCCCTTCGCCGGGGGACATCACTTCGTCGATCCCGAGACCGGGGTCGAACTGCTCGGTGACGGCCCGGCGATGCGCGCCGATTTCATCGAACGCTTCGCCGCCGCCCGAACCACACTCGCGACACGGCTCGCGGCAGGCGGCGTCGGCTTCGCGACCTATGTCCTCGACGAGGCGATCGACGCACCGCTGCGGTCGCTGTTCGGCGCGCGCGAGGCGGCGGCGCGATGATCCCGGTGCTGCTGTTCCCGCTTGGGCTGGCGGCACTCGCCGCGCTGGCCATCCCGCTGGCGATCCACCTCGCGCGGCGCAGCGAACTCGCGCGGATCGACTTCGCCGCGCTGCGCTGGCTCGCCGCGAAACCGCGCCCGCGCACCCGGCTGCGCTTCGACGAATGGCCGCTGCTGATCGCGCGGCTGCTCCTGCTCGCGCTCGTCGCGCTGTGGCTGGCGCGACCAGCGGTCTTCGGCAGCAGCGACGGCGGCAATTGGGTCGCGGTCGTCCCTGGAGCCGACCTCGCATCGCTGACACGCAACGACGGGGCGCAGCGGCGCTGGCTCGCCCCCGGCTTCCCCCCGCTCGACACGCCGCGTCCCACCGGGCCGATCCCCGTCGCCAGCCTGCTTCGCCAACTCGACGCCGAACTGCCGCCGGGGGCGAGCCTGCGCGTCGTCGTCCCGGCGCAAATTACCGGGGCCGACGCCGAGCGGCCGCGCCTGTCGCACCGCGTCGCGTGGCAGGTCACCACCGGGTCGATGCCTGCCGCCGCTGCGCCACCGGTCAAGCCGCCGCCGCTTCTGAGCGTCCGCTACGCTCCAGCGCATCGTGACGCGGTCCGCTATCTTCGCGCCGCCGCGATCGGATGGACTGCGCCGGGGCATACCCCCGCCTTCGACGCCGGGCCGCCTTTAGCGCCGTTGCCGCCATACCCGGCAATGCTCGTCTGGCTCGCGCCCGAGCCGTTGCCGAGTGCGGTACGCGATTGGATCGAAGGCGGCGGGACCACGATGGTCATCGGCGACGCCGACCCCGCGGCCGCACAAGTCGTCTGGCGCGACGCGGCCGGCGCGCCGCTCGCGACCGCAGAGCCGCTGGGTCGTGGCCGCATCGTCCGCCTCGCCCGCACGCTCGATCCGGCTACGATGCCACAACTCCTCGAACCCGACTTTCCCCAGCAGTTGCGCGCGTTGCTCGATGCGCCACTCCCGGTCCCCACGCGGGTCGCGGCGGTCGACTATGCGCCGCTGACCGGCGGCGCGATCTACCCGCCCCCTGCCCGCGACCTGCGGCCTTGGCTGGCGCTGATCGTCGCCGCGCTGTTCCTGATCGAGCGCTGGCTCGCGACCGGTCGACGCCGGGGAGCCGCATGACCGCCGCATTCCCCCCCGCCGACCTCGTCCGCCCGGCACGACGGCGGCGGATCGCCGACGACATGCTTACCGGCGCACCCGCCGCCGCCGTCGCCGCCGCGATCGCGTGGCGGATCGGCGGACTGCTCCCGGCAGTCGTCGTCGCTTTAATCGGGCTCGCAATTATCGCAGCCGTCGCGACACAGCGAGCAAGGCGGCTCGATCGCGGCTGGCTGATCGGGCGGCTCGACGCGGCGCGGCCCGACCTCGACGACAGTAGCGACCTGTTGTTTGCCGACGACGGCGCGCTAACCCCGCTCTCGCGACTCCAGCGCGACCGCATCGAGCGCCGCATCGCCGCCGCGATGCCCGACCTGCGGCCGTCATGGTCGGCACGCCGGATTGCCCTCGCGTGGCTCGCGGCGCTCGTCGCAGTCGCGGCGATTGTCGTAATTCCGGACCGGCGAGCGCCGACCGCCCTAGCCCCGAGCAGCGAGAACGTCCCCGCCGTCCCCGGTGTCCCGCGCCTGATCGGGCAGCGGCTGCGGATCATCCCGCCCGCCTATACCGGGCTCCCGCCACGCGATGCGGCGAGCCTCGACATCGCCGCGCCGCAGGGATCGCGCCTCGACTGGACGCTGACCTTCGCGCCGCAGCCACAGGCCGCCGATCTCGTTATCGCCGATGGCAGGCGGACCGCGTTGACCCGCAACGGCGACGTCTGGACCGCGCGCCGGACCCTCGACCGGTCATTATTATATCGCATCGTGCCGCGCGCGGCGGGAGTAGCCCTGCCCCGCCTCCACCGGCTCGACGCGGTCGTCGACGCACCGCCGCAGGTCAAGGTCGTCGCCCCCGATCGCAGCCTCAGCCTCGTTACCTCGGGGCAACGCCGCTGGCCGCTGGTGTTCGCCGCGACCGACGATTACGGCGTCGCCGTGACCGCGCAGCTTCACCTGACGATCGCCGAGGGCGAGGGCGAGAACGTCAAGTTCCGCGAACAGGCCATCGTCGTCCACGGCAGCGGCAGCGCGACCGCCAAGCGCTTCATGGTCGATGTCGACCTGCCCGCGCTCAAGTTCGTCGCGGGAAGCGACCTCGTCGCGCAGCTCGTCGTCGCCGACAACCGCACGCCTGGTCCGCAGGCCGCGCGCAGTGCAAGCGTCATCCTGCGCTGGCCCGCGAGCGAGGGTGAGGCGATGGGGATGGAGGGCGTCGTCACCCGCGCGCTGCCCGCGTATTTCCGCAGCGAGCGCCAGATCATCATCGACGCCGAGGCGCTGCTCAAGCTGCGCCCGCGCCCGGCGCCGCCGCGCTTTCTCGCCAAGTCGGACAGCATCGGCGCCGACCAGCGGCTGCTGCGGCTGCGCTACGGCCAGTTCCTCGGCGAGGAGCAGGAGGGGAAAACGCCGCCGCCGCCGACCGCCGATGCGGTAGCGCCACCAACCGCCGATGCACCGACGACTCCGGCTCCCGCGACCGCCGAGGGCGATGGCAAGGTTACCCCGCCGCGCTTCGGCAGCGAGGCGAATACGCTCGCCGACTACGGCCATGTCCACGACGAGTCGGAGGCAGCGACGCTGCTCGACCCGGGGACGCGGACGTTGCTCAAGGCCGCGCTCGACGCGATGTGGCAGGCCGAGCTTCACCTGCGGCAGGGCGATCCGGCGGCGGCGCTGCCATTTGCCCATGTCGCGCTCGGGCTGATCAAGCAGGTCCAGCAGGCGACCCGGCTGTTCGTCGCCAAGGTCGGGCCGGAGTTGCCCGCGATCGACGAAACGCGGCGGCTGACGGGCAAGCGCGACGGCCTCGCCCATCGCGACCTGCCGCTGGTCGCGGGGACGGCGGTCGATCCGGCCCCGGCGGCGATCTGGCGCGCGCTTGGCTCACCCGGCAGCGTCGACCCGGCGCAACTCGCTGCGCTCGAAGCGTGGCTGCGGACCGCTCCGGCGGGGGTCGACGACCGCCTCGCCTTCGCCGCCGCGCTCGACGCGCTCCGCCGCGACCCCGGCTGCGCCGACTGCCGCGAAACGCTGCGCGGCC
>JAYTTV010000184.1:0-5348 GCA_043745075.1 Sphingomonadaceae bacterium | reverse complement strand
TCCTCGGCATCGCGGACGTTTTCGAGCACCGGGATCAACTGGTCGAGATTGTGCCCGTCGATCGGCCCGACATAATAAAAGCCGAGTTCTTCGAACAGCGTACCGCCCATCGCGATGCCGCGCGCGAATTCGTCGGTCTTGCGCATGCCCGCCGCGATCGGCTTGGGCAAATGCTTGGCAAGCTTGCGCGCCAGATCGCGGAAGCCGAGGAATTCGCGGCTCGACACGATTCGGCTGAGATAGGCCGACAGCCCACCGACCGGCGGCGCGATCGACATGTCATTATCGTTGAGGATGACGACCAGCCGGTTGCCCGCCTGTGCGGTGTTGTTCATCGCCTCATACGCCATGCCCGCCGACATCGCGCCGTCGCCGATCACCGCGATCGCCTTGCCCGGGCGGTCGGCGAGCTTGTTCGCCACGGCGAAACCGATTGCCGCCGAGATCGAGGTCGACGAATGCGCCGCACCGAAGGGGTCGTACTCGCTCTCCGACCGCTTGGTGAAGCCCGACAGGCCCTCCGGCGCGCGGAGCGTGCGGATGCGGTCGCGGCGTCCGGTCAGGATCTTGTGCGGATACGCCTGGTGACCGACGTCCCAGATCAACGTGTCCTCGGGCGTGTTGAAGACATAGTGCAACGCGACGGTCAGCTCGACGACGCCGAGCCCGGCACCGAGGTGACCGCCGGTGACGCTGACGGCGTCGACGAGTTCGGCGCGCAGCTCAGCCGCGAGTTGAGACAGGTCGGCGCTCGGCAGGCGGCGCAGGTCGGCGGGGATGTCGACGGTATCGAGAAGCGGTGTAACGGGGCGTTGGCTCACGCGGGGCACCTGCGAAAAGGTCCAAGGTAACGGTCCGGTTAGCGCTTCGCGGCCCCGATGTCGAACCCGATCGGGTCGGGGTACGGCGGTTTCACCGCGATCCGATGCGACTCAGCCACATGTCGCGCAGGTGCCGCGAACCTCGATCACCGGGCGGGTGGGCGTGAAACCCGCCGCCGATGCCGCGCCGCGAACCTGATCGGCGGCGCGATCGTCGTCGATGTGCGTCGTCCGGCCGCACGCATCGCAGACGAGGAAGATGCAGTCGTGGCGGCAATCGGGGTGGGCGTTGGCGAGATAGGCGTTGCGGCTTTCGACCCGGCGGGCGACGTTGGTCGCAACGAACAGGTCGAGGATGCGATAGACGCTGTTCGCCGCGATCCGCCGGCCGAGCGCGACCGAAACCGCATCGGCGATGTCATACGCGCTCGCGGGCTGGTCGAACCGCGCGAGGACCTCGAACACCGCGGCACGCATGTCGGTCCACTGCTCGCCGGCCTTGACGACGGCGGCAGCGGCGGCGGCGGCGAGGGCCGGGCCGGCATGGTCGTGATGCGCTTCGGCGGTGGTGACTGTGGTGAGCATAAAAGGTCCTGTTAGCGACGATATCGGCCTTCCGCGGCGGTTCCGCAACTCGCGGGGGGCGGCGCGGCGGCGGCTTGCCAGCCGCGACGCGGTGACGACTTGGCGGCGCGCGGCGGCGGGGGCATAGGGCGCAGATGGCTACCATTGCCCTGCCCCTCCCCACGACGGCCCCTGTCACGCGAGCACACCCTAAAGCCATCGCCGCGTGGCTGCTCGCGGTCGCCGCACTGGTGTTCGCGATGGTCGTCGTCGGCGGCATCACCCGGCTGACCGAGTCGGGCCTGTCGATCGTCAAGTGGAACCCGATCGGTGGCATGGTCCCGCCGCTGAGCCGCGCCGAATGGGACGCGATGTTCGCGCTGTATAAGGCGAGCCCGCAGTATCAGCTCGTCAATGAAGGCATGAGCCTGTCGGCGTTCAAGGGCATTTTCTTCTGGGAGTGGCTCCACCGGCTGCTCGGCATGTCGATCGGCATCGTCTTCGCGCTGCCCCTGGCCACGTTCGCCGCGCTGCGCTGGATCCCGCGCGGCTATGGCTGGCGGCTTGTCGCATTGCTCGCGCTCGGCGGGCTGCAGGGTGCGGTCGGCTGGTGGATGGTCGCGAGCGGACTGGTCAACCGGCCGTCTGTCGCGCACGAGCGGCTTGCGGTGCATCTGGTCAACGCGCTGGTGCTGATGTCCGGGTGCATCTGGACTGCGCTGAGCCTTCGGCAGGAGGAGCTTAGCCGGAGCGGCGCGGCGACAGTTCGTCCATCGCTATGGATCGTCCCCTTCGTCGCCCTCCTCACCATCCAGATCGTCTGGGGCGCCTTCACCGCCGGGCTTCGTGCCGGGCACGCTTCCGACACCTGGCCGCTGATGTTCGACCGGTGGGTCCCGCCCCTCGCTAGCATCGTCGACGATCCCGTTTCGGTACAATTCGTCCACCGCACTCTCGCCTACGTCGTCGCACTCGCGGCGCTCGCGGTCGCGGCCGTCGCCTTCCGCGCCGGAGCCGGACGCCGCGCGCTGACGATGGGCGCGCTCGTCGTCGTCCAAGTCGCGCTCGGCATCGCGACGATCGTCCACGGCGTCCCGATCGCGCTCGCCGCCGCGCACCAGGCGTGCGCGGCGCTGCTGCTCGCCAGCACGATCTGGACCGCGCACTGGTCGCTGCGGGGAGCACGCACTTGACCGCGCGCAACGCCGTCGGCGGCCCGCTCGCGGTCTGTTCGACACAACCGCTGACCGGGTGGAAGCGCGACGGCTGCTGCGATACCGACGCCGCCGACCGCGGGCTCCATGTCGTTTGCGCGATCGTGACCAACGATTTCCTGTCGTTCTCGAAGGACGCGGGCAACGACCTGTCGACCCCGCGCCCCGAATACAACTTCGCGGGACTCCACGACGGCGATCGCTGGTGCCTGTGCGCGGCGCGGTGGGAGGAGGCGCGTGTCGCCGGTTTCGCCCCGGGAGTCGTCCTCGAGGCAACCCACGAACGCGCGCTCGAGGTCATCCTGCTCGGGCATCTCCAGGCGCACGCCGAACCTGCGGTATCATAATACCACCGGCTAAACGCGCCAATTTCCTTGCATTCCGGGGCGGTTTCACCGATAGACCGCGTACCTTAATTATCGGACACCCACATGCTCTCCCGGATGACCGCCTCGGCGAAGCCCGCCGAAGTCGACAAGAAGTGGCTGCTGATCGACGCCGACGGCCTCGTCGTCGGCCGTCTCGCGTCGCTGATCGCCAATCGCCTGCGCGGCAAGCACAAGGCGAGCTTCACCCCGCACGTCGATTGCGGCGACAACATCATCGTCATCAACGCCGAGAAGGTCCGCTTCACCGGTAACAAAGCGAAGAAGAAGATCTATTACCGCCACACCGGCTATATCGGCGGCATCAAGGAAATTACCGCCGACAAGATCCTCGACGGCCGCTTCCCCGAGCGCGTCCTCGAGAAGGCTGTCGAGCGGATGGTCCCGCGCGGCCCGCTCGGCCGCCAGCAGATGCGCAACCTGCGCATCTTCAAGGGCTCGGAGCATCCGCACACCGCCCAGTCCCCCGAAGTCCTCGACGTCGCGGGCATGAACCTCAAGAACACCATCGGCCGGACGGGTTCGACCCTTCCGAAGACCGAAACCACCAGCACGGGTGAAGCAGCATGATCGACGACAACCGCCAGTCGCTCGCCGATTTGGGCAACCTCCAGGTCCACGACGCAACGACCGTCGCAACCGCGCTGCACAACGACGGTGTCTCCGCCGCGCCGCTGCGCGAGCAGATCATCGACGCGCAGGGCCGCGCCTATGCCACCGGCAAGCGCAAGAACGCGATCGCGCGCGTCTGGATCAAGCCGGGTTCGGGCAAGATCCTCGTCAACGGCCGCGATCAGACCGAATATTTCGCGCGTCCGACGCTCCGCCTCGTGATCAACCAGCCGTTCGACGTCGCCGAGCGCCGCGACCAGTACGACGTCACCTGCACAGTCAAGGGCGGCGGATTGTCGGGCCAGGCCGGCGCGGTCAAGCACGGCATTTCGCAGGCGCTAACCCGCTTCGAACCCGCGCTCCGCTCGGTCGTCAAGCACGCCGGCTTCCTCACCCGCGACCCGCGCGTCGTCGAGCGGAAGAAGTACGGTAAGGCGAAGGCGCGTAAGAGCTTCCAGTTCTCGAAGCGGTAACGCGAAGCCGCGGCGACGAAAAAAGGGCACGAACGCACCTCGCGTTCGTGCCCTTTTTCGCGACTCGCGGCGAGCCGGCCGGCGGGGCGGCGGCTCTCCCCCGCCGAACCCGTCCGACGAAGGCGCGGCTTTGCCGCGACCCCCTGACTTACTTTCTTCCCCTGTCTCCGCCTCCACCACGGCGCCCTTGCGCCGTAAACTGGGAAGGGAGCAGAGCGGCGCGACTTTTCCGCGCTGTAACAGATAGAGTCGTGTCTTAGCGACGTTCTTTCGAATGCTCTTGGCCTGTAAGTAGCAAGGCAGAATTGTGCTCCGAAAGTACCCACTGACGATATATCAATCCTTCGTCGTGACCGCGTCTCGCCCGAACATTTCAGCGTCCGCCATGATTGAGCGAAACTGGTCCGAGGCGACAAATCGCTCGAAATTGCCATCGACATTTTGCTGAACCTTATCACGCTGCTTACGCGACATGGCGTTGAGGCCGTCAGCAGCAAGCTTGGCCTTTTCGCGGAATAAGTCGAGCAACCCCGCAGGAATTACAAATTGGTCAGGCTTGATTATCCCTTCGCGCACGTGAACCTTTGTCCCCGCCCACTTATTAGGACCCATCTGTATGATCCCAAAAATATTGAAACGCCCGAGTTTAGCGTACGTCATCAGCGAACGCGGTGACCCCACGATGTCGAGCGTGATAGCGCCGGTCATAAAACGATTGATGTTATTCGGTAAATCCCGGATCGTCGTATCCTGTATTATATCAAAGATGAGTAAATGTTGCTCGAATGGGCCAGGATGCTCTACCTCGCCATTTAAATATGCTCGCCAACGTATTGCGGCCTCATCCATCAGTCGACGCTGATCAACCGTGTAATTAGCCAGAGAATTGCGCCCGCGAGCATAGCGCAGAACGCGCCACGATACAGATGTACAAAACTTCAGCAGCCAGTCGGTGTAGCGAAGCCTCGTCGTGCCTTGATGCCAGGGATGAAAAAGCTTGTTTGCGAAATCGGTCTCATATCTGCTAAATAGCGCTTCGCAACTTCCGCATAGCCACGGCAATTTCAATCCGTCTTGGACGCGAAGATTGGGATTGTCGCTGTGCCGGATGTGGCCAGTTCCAGATCGACCGCGCAGCCAGCGATAGACGAACGCTGGAAGGACGTGGCTATCCAGCAGTTGAAGTAGCCCCCTAAAGCGCCTGACAGGCCCTCACACTTATGGAAGTGTGATGATTATGCCTGAGACTATGACCAGCATGTATGACGATGGCGGCCG
>JAYTTV010000183.1:0-20944 GCA_043745075.1 Sphingomonadaceae bacterium | reverse complement strand
TCGAAATGAGCAGCCGGGTACCGCAGCGGCGCCTACCGAAGTGACAATGACGGCGGGGTCATTGGCCCGGCTGCGAGGGGAGTGACGACGTGGCCTTGGTACTGACCGACGACCAGACGATGATCCGCGAGTCGGGGGATGGCTTCTTCGCCAGCGAAGCACCCGTGTCAGAACTGCGGCGGCTGCGCGATGCCGCCGACGCGACCGGCTTCGACCGGGGACTGTGGCAAAAAATGGCGGAGATGGGATTTGCCGGGGTGCTGGTGCCCGAGGCGCATGGCGGGTCGGGGTTCGGCTATGTCGCGGCGGGTCTGCTGCAGGAGGCGGTCGGGCGCAACCTCAGCCTGTCGCCGTTGCTGTCGACCGCGATCCTCGGCGCGACCGCGCTGCTCCGTGGCGGCTCGCCCGAACAGCAGGCGCAGTATCTGCCGCAGATCGCGAGCGGTGAACGGCTGTTCGCGCTCGCCGCCGACGAAGCGCTGCGGCACACGCCCGACCACGTCACCACCCGCGCCGCGGCGTCGGGCAACGGCTTCAGGCTCAACGGCACCAAGACTTTCGTCCTCGACGGTCACGTCGCCGACACGCTGATCGTCGCCGCGCGGACAGGCGACGACGGCAATGACGGCATCACGCTGTTCCTCGTCGATGCGAAGGCGAGCGGGGTCGCGGTCGAGCGCCGGTCGATGGTCGACACCCGCAATGCCGCCACCGTGACGCTGACCGACGTTCAGGTCGACGGGGCCGATGTGCTCGGCAGCGTTGGCGGCGGCTGGGCGATCCTCGACCGCGTCCTCGATGCCGGGCGGGCGTGCCTCGCGGCGGAGATGCTCGGTGTCGCGGGCGAAAGCTTCACCCGCACCGTCGATTATCTCAAGCAGCGCGAGCAGTTCGGCGCGAAGATCGGCAGCTTCCAGGCGCTCCAGCATCGCGCCGCGCACTTGTTCTGCGAAGTCGAGCTCGCCAGATCGGCGACGCTGCGGGCGCTGACCGCGCTCGACGCCGACGAGGACCGCGTGCCGCTGTTCGCCAGCCTCGCCAAGGCCAAGACTGGCGAGGTCGCCAAGCTCGCGACGAATGAGGCGGTCCAGATGCACGGCGGCATCGGGATGACCGACGACTTCGACATCGGCTTTTTCATGAAGCGCGCGCGCGCGGCGCAGGAGACGTTCGGCGACATCGCCTTCCACGGCGACCGTCTTGCGACGCTCATGGGGTACTGATCTGGACGTCGCCCGTGCCGATGTGGCGGACATCGACGCCCTGATAACCCTGCGCCGCGCGCTTTGGCCCGACGACGATAGTAGCCCCGACGAGCTCGCGGCGCTGCTGCAGCGCGACGACTTCGCTGGCTTCATCGCCAGCATCGGCGGCGCGCCGGTTGGTTTCGCCGAAATCACGCTGCGGCGTTACATCGATGGCGCCCCCGACGCGGCCAACGGCTTCCTCGAAGGGCTGTTCGTTGCCGAGGGTCATCGACGGCAAGGCGTCGCCGACGCGCTGCTAGTGGCTGCGTCGGCCAGGGCGCGGGCGAACGGTGCGACGCATCTCGGCTCGAATGCCGATCTCGACAACGACATCAGCCAGGCATGGCATCGGGCGATGGGCTTCGACGAAGCTGGTCGAATGATCAACTTCGCGAAGCCTTTGTAAACGACGCGCGTCCTGCCATGAAGGCGGTGAGCAGACGGCATCAGCGCCGCGCCTTGGGAGTTTCGCCGATGTCATCCGTTCTCGACCAGCAGATCGATGCCGTCGTTGCCCAGATCACCGCTCCCGGCGGCCAGCTCGCGGTGGGCCACGCGACGGTGCGCGGGGCCGACTATCCGGTGTTCGACAATGCGCCGGCGAACATGCGCGACTATCTCGCCTTTTTCTTCACCGCCAACGCCGCGAAGGAGTTCCTCGTTTATCGCGACGAGCGCTACACCTTTGCCGAGATCTACGCGCAGGCGCAGAAGGTCGCCGCCGTTCTCCAGGCGCGCGGTATTGCCAAGGGCGATCGCGTCGCGGTGGCGATGCGCAACTACCCCGAATGGATCACGAGCTTTTGCGGCATCCACATCCTCGGCGCGGTCGCGGTGCCGATGAACGCGTGGTGGAAGGGCGAGGAGCTCGCGTTCGGCGTCGCGCATAGCGGCACGCGGCTGGTCATCGCCGACGAGGAACGCGCGCGGCGGCTCGCGGCAATGCCCAGCTTCACGGTGCCGGTGCTGACGGTCCGCACCTCGGCCGAAGTCGCCGCCGGGCTCGGCCTGTCGCGGCTCGACGACGCGATTGCTGCCGCCGACGCCGCGCCATGGTATTTGCCACCGGTGTCACCCGAAGACGACGCGACGATCA
Source organism: Sphingomonadaceae bacterium (assembly GCA_043745075.1). Classification (GTDB taxonomy): domain Bacteria; phylum Pseudomonadota; class Alphaproteobacteria; order Sphingomonadales; family Sphingomonadaceae; genus Polymorphobacter_B. The sequence goes on along the minus strand of JAYTTV010000183.1, from coordinate 18,601 downwards.
TGTACACGTCAGGGTCGACCGGGATGCCGAAGGGTGCGGTGTCGACCCAGCGCGCGATCGTCTCGGGGTCGCTCAACTATCTCGTTACCGGGCTGGCGCTGCTCAGCCTGACCGCCGCGTCGGGGGCATCGGCGCCCGAGCAGCAGGTGATGCTGCTCAACGTTCCGCTGTTCCACATCACCGGGTCAGTGCCGGTCCTGCTCGTGTCGATCGCGATCGGGCGCAAGATGATCATCATGCACAAATGGGATGCGGGCGAGGCGCTGCGGATGATCGCCGAGGAGAAGGCGACCTATTTCGTCGGCGTCCCGACGATGAGCCTCGAGCTGATGAACCATCCCGATCGCAACAAATACGACCTGTCGAGCCTCGTCGACATCGCCAGCGGCGGTGCCCCGCGTCCGCCCGAGCACGTCGACCGGCTCGAACACACCTTTCCCGGCAAGCACCCGGTGCAGGGCTACGGCCTGACCGAAACCAACGGCGTCGGCGCGGGCATCTACCGCGACAATTACCTCGCCAAGCCCGCGTCGACCGGGCGCGCGGCGGCTCCACTCGTCGAGATCGGCATCTTCGATGATGCGATGGTCGCGCAGCCCACCGGCACCGTTGGCGAAATTTGCATCAAGTCGGTCGCCAACGTCCGCGGCTATTGGCGCAACCCGGAGGCGACCGCGGCGGCGTTCATGCCGGGCGGCTGGTTCCGCACCGGTGACCTCGGCTACCTCGACGCCGACGCCTATCTGTTCATCGTCGACCGCAAGAAGGACATCATCATCCGCGGCGGTGAGAACATCAGCTGCCAGGAGGTCGAGGCGGCGCTCTACGCTCACCCGGCTGTGGCCGAAGCGAGCGTCTTCGGCCTACCCGACGACCGGCTCGGCGAACTCGTCGGCGCGGTCGTCTATCCCAAGCCCGGCGCGGCGCTCGAGGCCGAGGCGCTGACCCAGTTCGTTGCGCGCGACCTTGCCTCGTTCAAGGTACCCGCGCACATCTGGTTCAGCGACGAACCTTTGCCCAAGCTCGGCAGCGCCAAGATCGACAAGGTTGCCCTGCGGCAACGCTATCGGCAGCTATTCGCAGAAACCAGTCACATCTATTCGGCACCTGCGGTATAAGGCGTTCTGGTTGAGGAGCACGTCCGATGTTCACCAATATGGTCGAGGGAACTGCCGAGGATTGGGGGCACATCGCCCGCGAGCACGGCACGCATCAGAAGTCCGCCGCGCCCCGCCAGATCATGGAATCGCTCGCGCGGCTCGACGCGATCGAGGTCGGTTTCGCCGCGTCGCAGCTCGGCCATAGCCTGATGGCGGCGACGCTCGCGCGGCGGGCGGGGGCTCCCGACGAGGAGGTCGTCGCGGCGCTGTGCCACGACCTCGGCAAGCTGATGAGCATCCCGAATCACGGCGCGATCGCCGCCGAAATCCTCAGGCCCTATGTCCGCGACGACATCTACCACGCGGTCAAGCACCACCAGGCGTTCCAGGGACGCTATTACTATGAATACATGGGGCAATCCCCGACGATGCGTGAAGATTTCCGCAGCGAGCCGTGGTTCGCGTTTGCCGAGAAGCTCGTCGACGAATGGGACGCGCCGGCGTTCGACCCCGACTTCCCCGCCGACAGCCTCGCCAGCTTCGAGCCCGAAGTGACCCGCGTCTTCAGCGCGCCGAAGCGGATATTCTGACGCCCTAAGTCGTCGCCGTCCGCCGCGAGGGCAGGCGAACCAGCACTAGCGCCGTCGCCACCAGCGCCATACCGAGCGCTTCGACGCCGCTGACCCCCTCGCCAAAGCGCAGCGCGCCGATCGTCGCCGAGATCGCCGGCTGGACGAGCAATGTCGGCCCGATGACGAGCGGCGGCAGATAGCCCATCGCGAAGATGATCAGCCCCTGGCCGATGACCTGGCTGCCGAGGGCGAGCAAAATCAACGGGGTCCAGTCGTGCGGCCAGAACCCGGTCCCCGGCTCGGTCATCGCCAGCGCCGCCGGGAGCAGCGCGATCGCCCCGAACGCAGTCGCCATGGCGAGCAGCGTCAGCGGCGCAACCTGTGCCCGGACGCGGTCGACGACGATGAAATAGGCGGCGTAGAATGCTCCGGCAGCCATGCAGATCAGGTCGCCGACGAGATGCGTGCCCGAGACGTCGGCGCTCCGCCCGAGGAGCAGTCCGATCCCGGCGGCGGCGCACAACAAGGCGGCAATGGCGGCGCGCCCCGGCAAGGTGCGGGCGACAATGAAGCCATAGGCGGGGAGGATGAAGCTCGCCGAATTGCCCATCAGGGTCGCGTTGGCGAGCGTCGTCCGCTTGATCCCAAGGTGCCACAGCGCAAGGTCGGCGGCGAAAAACACCCCCGCCAGCGCAGTCACGCCGACTGCCGAAAGCGACGGCCGCACAACAGCCGCACCGCTGTCCGCACGGCGGACTCCCGTGGCGACCCGCGCCAGCACGATCAGCGGCAGGATCGCGAGCGCAAGCCGCCAGAACGCCGATGACACCGGCGCGACATCGGCGAGCCGGACGAGCCACGGCCCGAAGGCGAGCGCGGCGCTGCCGGTAAGCATAGCGGGGAAAGCAAGGCGGGCGGGGGTCATGTGCGCGGGGTATCGGGCGAGGGAGGCGGGGGCAACTCCTCGTTCACCTTCGCCGCCGCACTGCGGTCACATCGCCGAAATGCCGCCGTCGATATACAACTCGGTGCCAGTCACGAATTTCGCCTCGTCGGACACGAGATACACTGCGCCCCACGCGACATCGTCGGGCTCGCCGACCCGGCCGAGCGGAATCTGCCGGCCAAGCTTCGCCAGCCCTTCGGCGCGCTCGATGCCGCCGACGAGATTGTCGAGGATCGGCGTGTCGATGAAGACCGGGTGGATCGAGTTGCAGGTGATGTTGTAGCGCTCCTTGGCGCAGTGGAGCGCGACCGACTTCGACAGATGCCGGACGCCCGCCTTCGCCGAGTTGTATGCTGCCATGTTGGCGCTGGCGATGACCCCGGCGATCGAGGAAATGTTGAGAATCGAGCCGTGCTTGCCGTCGCGGGCACACGACGCCGCCATCAGCGGCAGTGCGAGCTTGCAGCCGTAGAAGACGCTGTCGAGGTCGACTGCGTGCAGATGCCGCCAGTCTTCGAAGCTGGTGCTCTCGACCGTTCCGCCGGTGCCGATGCCGGCGTTGTTGACGAGGATGTGCAGGCCCCCGAAGGTCTTCTCGGCGAACGCCAGCGCGGCGGTCCATGCGTCGGGCGAGGTGACGTCGTGCTCGGTCGCTGCCGCCGCATCGCCGAGTGTCGCCGCATGGCGTTCGGCTCCGGCGCCGTTGAGGTCGGTCAACACCACCCGCGCGCCCTCGGCGACGAACTTTGCCGCCATCGCCGCGCCAAGCCCCGACGCCGCTCCGGTGACGAGCGCCACCTTTCCCGCCAGCCGACCATTCGCCATGTGCTTCTCCCTGAGTTCAGCAGACCCTGAACGCTGACACTTGTGCGGGCAAGCCGTTGCCGTCTTTGCTGCGCCAATGCCGCGCAGCAATTGATTGCGGCTCGTGCGCTTGCTCGGCCGCAGCATGAGCTGGAATGGCTCGCTCTCCATATCCGATGCGAAACTCTGACGCATGAACGAAGCCGGAACATCGACGATGTTAGCGGGTTTCTCGTCCATCAAAAGGAGACTAGCGATGGCCGAAGAACCCGCTAACCCCAAGACCAACCCGACGTCGAATGCCGAGAAGGATCCGCACGACTGGACGACCGGGGCCGAGCCGATGACCGGGGCGCAGGCGTCGTATCTCAAGACGCTGAGCGAAGAAGCGCATGAGGAGTTTGACCCCGAGCTGAGCAAGGCTGACGCCTCGCTGCGGATCGACGAGCTTCAGACGCAGACCGGGCGGGGAAAGTAGCCTAAGACGCCGCCGCGACCGCCGCGCGAACCGCGGGCAGGTCGGCGGCGTGGAGGTCGCCGCGAAAACGGGCGCGGATGATTCCGCGTCCGTCGACGACCCATGTCTCGGGAATGCCGCTGCTGTTGAGCTTGGCTTGCACTGTTTCGTGCGGATCCAGCTCGACATGGTCGAACTTGCTATGGGTCGCCGAAATGAATGCAGTGGCGTCGGCGGGGGTGTCGCGAACAGCGATTCCGACGATGACAATCCCGGCGTCGTGGAGTGCCGCCAGTTGCGGAGCCTCGGCGCGGCACGGGACGCACCATGAGGCGAACAGGTTGACCAGCGTAACATGGCCGGCGCGCAGGCCGGTGTCGGTGAGTGGTGGCGTCCCTTCGAGCGAGGCGAGCGCAAGCGCCGGGAACGGCTCGCCGATCGCGAGGGTAGCGGCTGGGCGATGCCACCACCGATAACCGAGCAGCCCGAGGGCAAGGCACAGCGCAACCGGGGCGACGATCCGGCTCGGTCGCCGCCAAAGGCCTGGCGGCTCGGTCACCATCGGCTCAGCCGACCCGCCCGACCTTGTGGAGCGACCCCGCAACCTCGGGGGGCATGTATTTCTCGTCGTGCTTGGCGAGGACAGTGTCGGCCAGGAACACGCCGCCGGGGCCGAAGCGTCCTTCGGTGATGACGCCCTGCCCCTCACGGAACAGGTCGGGGACGATGCCGGTGTAGCGGACGGGAACCTCGCGTGCGTTGTCGGTAACGCGGAAGGCGATCGTCAGCCCGTCGGGCTGCTTCGCCACCGAGCCACGCTCGACCAGTCCGCCGAGGCGGATCGCGGTGCCGGGTTCGGGGGCGTGGGCGAAGACATCGCTCGGTGCATAGAAGTACGTCGCCTTGTCGCCCAGCGTGGTCAACGCCAGCGTGCTCGCGCCGCCGAGTGCGACCAGTGCGGCGCACAGCAAGACGAGCCGCTGGTGCTTTGGCTTCAACCTGCTCATCGCCGCTTCGCCTTCGCTGCAGCCGCCTCGGCGCGACGCATCGACAGCCAGCTCCACGCGAGGACTCCGACCATCCCGGCGATCGTCAGCGCGTAGCTCGGATAGACGAATTCGGCGTGGTTCATATGGCCCAGTCCCTCAAGCATAGGCCGCCGCCAGACGCCGACCGCGCGCTTCGACCATCTGGCGGGCGAGTGCGGCGCGCATCCGCATCAGCACGATGCCGCCGAACAACAGACTGAAACCGGCGAGCGAGGTCAGCAGCGGCAGCAGCATCGCCGGGTCGATCGTCGACTTGGTCAGCGTGATCGACGGCCCCTGGTGGAGCGTGTTCCACCATTCGACCGAAAACTTGATGATCGGCAGATTGACGACCCCGACGATCGCGAGGATCGCCGCGCCGCGCCCGAGCGTGACATCCCCGCCGTGGCGCTCATCCTCCGCCCCCGCCAGCGCGAGATAGCCGATGTAGAGGAACAGCAGCACGAGCATCGACGTCAGCCGTGCGTCCCACACCCAGTATGTCCCCCACGTCGGCTTGCCCCACAGCGAGCCGGTAACGAGGCAGATCGCCGTGAACAATGCCCCGACCGGGGCGATCGCCCGCGCCGCGATCGCCGCGAGCGGGTGCCGCCAGACGAGCGCGACACCGCTGGCGATGGCGAGCCCGAGATAGCCGCCCGATGCCAGCCATGCGGCCGGAACATGGACGTACATGATGCGGACGCTGTCGCCCTGTTGATAGTCGGGCGGCGAGGCGAACAGCCCGATCCACAGCCCGACTGCGGCAAGGACGAGCCCGCTCAGCGTAAGCAGCGGCGTGCAGACGCGGGCGATGCGGAGGAAGCGGGCGGGATTGGCGAAACGATGCATCTGCTATCCATTTAGCAGCGCGGCCGAGGATTGGCACCCCGGCCGCGACGCCATGACGTCAGGCGCGGATCACGCCGCCTTGCACGCCGTCTTGTCCTTGTTGCCCGCCTTCGAGCAATCGTAATGCACGACCTTGCCGTTCTTCTGCGTCGCCGCGACGAGGTTCGGATTGACGGGCTTTGCGGTGGCAGGAGCCTTCGCCTTCATCGGCGCGGGCGCAGCGGGCTTCGCCATCGGCGCAGCCGCCATCGGTGCGGCGGGCTTCGCGGCAGTCATCGGCGGCACGACGACGTTCTTGCACACGGCCTTGGTCTTGTTGCCGGCCTTGGTGCAGTCGTAGTTCATCGCTGCCTTGGCGGGGGCCGGGGTCGTCGCGGCGGGAACCGCCGGACGCGCCGTCGCGGTAACGCCCGCCGGGGTAACGTTCTTGCACGCCGCCTTGGTCTTGTTACCCGCCTTGGTGCAATCGTAGTTCATGCCCTTGACCGGTGTCACCGCCTGCGGCGCCGGTGCGGCATGGGCAGTTGCGGTGGCAAGTCCGAAGGCGGCAACAGCCATGAAAATCTTGAGCGTCATCGAAGATCCCCTGCGTGCGCCGCCGGGTGATCCGACCGCACGACTGCTTTAATGCCTCGTCGCCGATGCACCTGCAATGTACCAAATTGCCTATTCGAGCGCCGATTTTAGCGCCGCCGCTGTTGCAAACGGGGTCAGCGCGACGAGAACGAGGCTGCTCGCCGCGAGAAGCCTTAGCGCGCCGTCGCCGCCGGCACCGACGCCGAAGATCAGCACCGGCAGCGCGAGCGGCAGCGCGATCAGCCCGGCGAGCGCGCCGCCGCCGCGCAACCCCGTCGTCAGGCTCGCGGCAAGCAGCGCCAGTGCAGCGAGCGCGGGGGTGCCGAGCAGCAGCCCGAGCGCGAGCAGGCGCTGGACCGCGAACGGCACGCCGAGGAGGATGCCGGCGACCGGCAGCGCCAGCAGCAGCGGCACCGCGAAGCCCAGCCAGTGCGCGACGAGCCGCGCCGCAGCCCACACCTCGAGCGCGATGCCGCGCGTGACGATCTGGTCGAGCGTGCCGTCGGCGCGGTCGGGCTCGACCAATGTCTCGACCGGCAGCAGGCTGGCGAGGAGCGCCGCGACCCAGACGACCCCCGGGGCGATCCGCGCCAGCAGCCGCGCATCGGGGCCGACCGCGAAGGGGAACAGCGCACCGACGAGGACGAAAAACAGCACCGGCAGCGCGAGCGCCCCCGGCCGCCGCAGCGCCAGCGCGAGGTCGCGGCGGACGAGGGTGAGGAAAATCATGCGCCCAGCCTGAGCGTTTGCGGCGCGTCGATGCCGATCTCGCCATGGGTCACCGCCACGACCAGCCCGCCCGCTGCGCGGTGCCGCGCGATCGCCGCGGCGAGCAGCCCGAGCGACGCGGCATCGAGCCCAACCCCGGGCTCGTCGAGCAGCCACAGCTCGGCCCCCGACGCCATCGCCCGCGCCAACGATGCGCGCCGCCGCTGGCCGCTCGACAGGATGCCTGCAGGCAGGTCGGCGAGCGGGGTCAGGGCGAACGCCGCCATCGCCGCCGTGACCGCCTCGGGTTGAGCGCCGTCGAGGCGCGCCCAATGCGCGAGTTCGTCCGCCAGCGTCACCCCGGGCTTGAGCGCGACGTCATGCCCCGCCCACGCGACGCGATACGGATTGTCGATCGTCCCCGCCGCCGGGGCGAGCAGGCCACCGAGGAGCCGGAGCAGGCTCGATTTCCCCGCGCCGTTCGGCCCCTCGACCTGGAGCGCTTCGCCGGGCGCGAGGATGAACGAGACCCCGTCGAATACCCGCCGCCCGCCGCGGTCGCAGGCGAGGTCGGTGGCGGTGAGGGGCGGGTAGCTGGAGATCACTATCCTCCCTAGCTACACCATCATCCCCGCGAAAGCGGGGACCGATCTCTAGCGGTTGGAGATGGGTCCCCGCTTCCGCGGGGATGACGGCTATAAGCGGGGCCGCGCAGCTTTCCCTCCGAAGGGGTGGAAACAGCACGGGGATGACGACCGCCCAATGAACCGCTACAGCGCGGCATGCCCGTTCCCCGTCGCGTCCCGTCTCCCACCATCAAGGCGATCCTCGACTTCGCGCCGTTGCTCGTCTTCTTCGTCGCCAATCGCGTCGCCGACATCTACGTCGCGACGGGCGCGGTGATGGCGACGACCTTGCTGTCGATGGCAATCGCGCACTTTCGCTACGGGCGCATCCCGCCGATGCTGTGGCTCGTCGGGGTGATGGTCTTCGTCTTCGGCACCGCGACGCTGTTCCTCCACGATCCGGCGTTCATCAAGATCAAGCTGACGGTGATCTACGTCCTGCTCGCGTCGGTGCTGATCTTCGGCGCGCTCACCGGGCGGCCGCTGCTCAAGCTCGTCCTCGGCGACGCCTTCACCGGGCTGAGCGACGCCGGCTGGGCCAAATTGACGCGCAACTGGATCGTCTTCTTCATCGCGCTCGCGGTATTGAACGAGGTGTTGCGGCGCAATCTGTCGACCGACGACTGGGTGACGTTCAAGGTGTGGGGTGTGACGGGGTTGACCTTCGTCTTCGCGCTCGCGCAGACGCCGATTCTGATGCGTCACACGCCCCCGGCAGAGAAGCCCTAGCCGCGCGCCTTCAACGCCGCCTGCGCCGCCGCCAGGCGGGCGATCGGGACGCGATATGGTGAGCAGCTGACGTAGTCGAGTCCGAGCGATTCGCAGAAGGCGATGCTCGCCGGGTCGCCGCCGTGTTCGCCACAAATTCCAAGCTTTATCAATGGCTTGGCCGCGCGTCCACGCTCTGCCGCCATGCCGATCAGCTCGCCGACACCCTCGACGTCGATGCTGACGAACGGGTCGCGCGCATAGATGCCCTGCTCGACATAGGCGGTGAGGAACTTCGACGCGTCGTCGCGGCTGATGCCGAGCGCGGTCTGGGTCAGGTCGTTGGTGCCGAACGAGAAGAAGTCGGCGAATGCGGCAATCTCCTTCGCCCGGATCGCGGCGCGCGGCAGTTCGATCATCGTCCCGACGAGATAGTCGAGCGTGCGCCCGGTTTCGGCGAACACCGCCTTCGCCTCGGCGTCGATCGCGGCGCGGATGATCTCGAGTTCGCGCGGTGCCGCCACCAGCGGCACCATCACCTCGGGGACGACGCTTTCGCCGGTCCGCACCGCGACATCGACCGCCGCCTCGAAGATCGCGCGCGCCTGCATCGCGTAGATTTCGGGGTAGGTGATCCCCAGCCGGCAGCCGCGATGGCCGAGCATCGGGTTGAATTCATGCAGCTCGGCGACGCGGCGCTTGAGCGCATCGACCGACAGCCCGACCGCACTCGCGACGTCGGCGAACTCGGTCTCGACGTGCGGCAGGAATTCATGAAGCGGCGGGTCGAGCAGGCGGATCGTCACCGGCAGCCCCGCCATGATCTCGAAGATCGCGACGAAATCGGCGCGTTGTTCGGGGAGCAGGACCGCGAGCGCCGTCCGCCGTCCGGCCTCATCCTCGGCGAGAATCATCTGGCGGACGGCGGTGATGCGGCTCGCGTCGAAGAACATATGCTCGGTCCGGCACAGCCCGATGCCCTCGGCGCCGAAGCCGCGCGCGACGCGGCAATCGAGCGGAGTCTCGGCGTTGGTCCGCACCTTCATCCGGCGGTGGGCGTCGGCCCATTCCATCAGCCGCCCGAAGTCGCCGTGGAGTTCGGGCTCGACCGTCGCGACCTTGCCCGCCATGACTTCGCCGGTCGATCCGTCGAGGGTGAGCATGTCACCCTCCTTGATCGTCCGGTTGCCGACCCGCGCGGTCCGCGTCTTGAGATCGACCGACAGCGCGCCCGCGCCGCTGACGCACGGGCGGCCCATGCCGCGCGCGACGACCGCGGCGTGGCTCGTCATGCCGCCGCGTGAGGTCAGGATACCGCGCGCCGCGACCATGCCATGAATGTCCTCGGGCGAGGTTTCGGTGCGGACGAGGATGACGTCCTCACCGAGTCCCGCGCGCCGCTCGGCGGTTTCCGAATCGAACACCGCGACACCCGATGCAGCTCCCGGCGATGCGGGCAGGCCCTTTGTCAGCACGTCGCGATGCGCGTTCGGGTCGAGCGTCGGGTGGAGCAATTGGTCGAGCGCGGCGGCGTCGACGCGCAGCACGGCTTCTTCCGAGGTGATCAGCCCCTCGTCGGCCATGTCGACCGCGGTCTTGAGCGCGGCCTTCGCGGTGCGCTTGCCCGACCGCGTCTGGAGCATCCACAACTTGCCCTGCTGGACGGTGAATTCGATGTCCTGCATGTCGCGGTAATGGCCTTCGAGCAGGTCGAAGACGCTCGCCAGCTCGCCGAACACCTCGGGCATCGCTTCTTCCATCGACGCGGCCTTCGCCCCGGCGGCTTCGCGTGCGGCGCGGGTCAGGTATTGCGGCGTGCGGATACCGGCGACGACGTCTTCGCCCTGCGCGTTGATCAGGAATTCGCCGTAATGCGCCTTGGTGCCGGTCGACGGGTCGCGGGTGAAGGCGACCCCGGTCGCCGACGTCGCCCCCATGTTGCCGAACACCATCGCCTGGACGGTGACCGCGGTGCCCCATGCCTCGGGGATGTCGTTGATCCGGCGGTAGACGCGTGCGCGCTCCGACCGCCACGAGCCGAATACCGCGCCGATCGCGCCCCACAACTGGTCGAACGGGTTTTGCGGGAACGGATGGCCCTGCTCGGCGGCGACCTTGGCAAGATAATCGGCGACGAGGCCCTTGAGGTCGTCGGCCGACAGCTCAGTGTCGAGCGTGACGCCGCGGTCCTCCTTGAGGATTTCGAGCGCTTCCTCGAACAGATAATGGTCGATGCCAAGGACGACGTCGGCGTACATCTGGATGAAGCGGCGGTAGCTGTCCCACGCGAATCGCGCGTCGCCGCTGACCTTCGCCAGCCCCTCGACGGTGACGTCGTTGAGCCCGAGGTTGAGGACGGTGTCCATCATGCCGGGCATCGACACACGCGCACCCGAGCGGACCGAGACGAGCAGCGGATTGTCGGGCGAACCGAAGCCGACGCCGGTGACGGTCGATTCGATGTGCTTCAAGCCCGCCGCGACTTCGTCGTGGAGTGACGGCGGGAAGTCCTCGCCGCTGTCGTAATAGACCCCGCACATCGCGGTCGAGATGGTGAACCCCGGCGGCACCGGCAGGCCGATCGACGCCATTTCCGCAAGGTTCGCACCCTTGCCGCCGAGCAACGTCTTCATCCCGGCGTCGCCCTCGGCGGTGCCGCCGCCGAAGCGGTAGACGAACTGGGTGTCGGCGGGGGCGGGGGCGGTAGCCATCACTGGGTATCCAACACGAAGTTCAAAATAAGTTCACACTAAAAACGATGTTTTGTCAGTCGGTGATTTTCGAGAAGTCGGCGACCGAATGGACCGCGGTGCGAAGCCGCGCAAGCAGTGCGAGGCGATTGCGGCGAACCTCCTGCTCTCCCGAGTTAACCGTGACGCTGTTGAAGAACGAGTCGACTTCGGGCCGCAGCCGCGCAAGCGCGGTCATTGCTGATTCGAATCGTTCTTCCGAAACCGCCGCGTCGACGAGAGGCACGGCCACGTCGAGCGCGGCATTCAGCGCAATTTCTGCTGGTTCGACAAGGAGTTCGGCGTCGACCTCCGGTTCGACCGCGCCGTCTTTGAGCTCTTCGATGCGCAACATATTGCTTCCCCGCCTGTACCCCGCGAGCAGACTTGCCCCATCGGGCGTCTGTAGGACAGCTTGAAGTGCCTTAACGCGTGCCAAAAGACGCACGAGGTCGTCCTCGCCGCCGAGTGCGAAGACCGCGTCGATGATGTCGGGGCGGACGCCGGCCTCGCGCTGCTGGACTTTGAGGCGGTCGATGAAGAAAATAAAGAGCTGCATCCCAACCGGCTGGCCACGGATGCCCCGTGCGGCTGGCCGTGAAGCTTCACTGATCGCTATTGGCAGTGACAGCCGAATACGGTTGACAAGTAAGAGTGATAACACGCCCAGCGCGGCGCGGCGCAACGCAAAGGGGTCGCGCGATCCCGTCGGCGCTTCGTCGATCGCAAAGAACCTTGCTAACGTATCCAGCTTGTCCGCTAGCGCTACCGCCACGGTCAAAGGCGCTGTTGGCACCATGTCACTCGGCCCGACCGGCTTGTAGTGGTCGCGGATCGCGGCGGCGATCTGTGGGTCGAGTCCCTCCGCCAGTGCGAGGTGGCCGCCGGCGATGCCCTGGACTTCGGGGAACTCGCCGACGGTGGCGGAGACGAGGTCGGCTTTGCACAGCCGCGCGGCGGTCTCGGCAAGGTCGGCGAGCGCTTCCCTCTCCCCTTGCGGGAGAGGGACGGCGCGCCCTTGCGCGCCACGGTGAGGGTGAGGGGCGGGGAAGAGGCTCAGTGTGCCATCCTCACCCTCACCCTGGTCGCGCGAAAGGCGCGACCGTCCCTCTCCCTTAGGGGGAGAGGGACGAATAGCGCCGCTTTCGACGAGCCAGCGGGCGAGTTTCGCCACGCGCTCGACCTTGTCGGCGACGGTGCCGAGCTTCTCGTGGAAGACGATATTGCCCAGCTTCGGGGTGAACGACGCCAGCCCGCCGACGCGGACGCGCGCGACATCGGCGTCCCAGAAGAACTTCGCGTCGGACAGTCGCGCCGCGAGCACCTTCTGGTTGCCGGCGACGATCGCCGCGCCGCCATCGTCGGCCTCGATGTTGGCAACGCAGACGAACGCCGGGGCGAGCGCTCCGTTCGCGTCGGTGCACGCGAAATATTTCTGATTGGTCCGCATGGTCAACTGGATGACCTCGCGCGGGACGTCGAGGAACGCCGGGTCGAAGCGCCCGAGCAGCGGCACCGGCCATTCGGTCAGTCCGGCGTTCTCGTAGACTAGGCCGCTGTCCTCAATCAGCGTCAGCCCTGTTTCACGGGCGGCGTATTTCGCACTGCCAATGATGATGCGTCGCCGTTCGCCCTCATCAAGCATGACGTAAGCCGCCCGCATCTGGCCGGCGTAGCTGGCGGCACTGCTGATCTCGATCGGCCCGCTCGACATGAAACGATGCCCGAACGTCGTCCGGCCGCTCGCAATCCCGGCCGCCGTAAAAGGCACGACGGCGTCGCCCAGGAGCGCGACGATCCCTGACAGCGGGCGAACCCAGCGCGGACTCGCTGTGCTCGTCGAAGCATCGCCCCAGCGCATCGACTTCGGCCAGTCGAAGTCGCGGACGATCGCGGGGATGAGTTCGGCGATGATCGCCTCGGCGTTGCGCCCCGGGGAAACGATCGTCGCGTACAGGAAGCGCCCCTTCGGCGTGTCGCGCTCCTCCATCGCGTCGCGGGCAAGGCCGGTAGATTTGACGAAGCCGGCGATGGCTTGCTCGGGCGCGTCGACGCGCGGGCCGCGGCGCTCGTCGCTGACGACTTCGCCCCCGGCAGCGAGGCCGGTGGCGTGGAGAACGAGGCGGCGCGGGGTGACGAAGCCGGTGATATTCGCAACCGGCAGGCGCGCTGCGGCGAGGCCGGCGGCAAATCGTGCCTGCAGTTGCTCGATCGCGGCGGATTGCATCCGCGCGGGGATCTCCTCGGTGAGGAGTTCGAGGAGCAAGTCAGGCAACGTCGGTCGCCTCGCTGGAGTAAATCACGCCGCCCACCGCGCCGCGTTCTTCGCCACCCAGCCCTCGCACACCGCCTTCGTCAGGTCGCGCACCCGCCCGATATACGCCGCGCGCTCGGCGACGCTGATGACGCCGCGGGCATTGAGCAGGTTGAAGATGTGGCTCGCCTTGATCGCCTGATCGTAGGCGGGCAGCGGCAGGCCGGAGTCGACGAGCTTGCGGCACTCGCCGGCGGCATCGACGAACTGCTTGAACAACAGGTCGGTGTCGGCGGCCTCGAAGCTGTACGCGCTGAACTCGCGCTCATTCTCGCGGAAGACGTCGCCGTACGTCATCGTGTCGTTGTATTGCAGGTCGTAGACCGAATCCTTGCCCTGGATATACGTCGCCAGCCGTTCGAGGCCGTAAGTGATTTCGCCGCTGACGGGGGCGCAGTCGATGCCGCCGACCTGCTGGAAATAGGTGAATTGCGACACCTCCATGCCGTCGCACCAGACTTCCCAGCCGAGCCCCCAGGCGCCGAGCGTCGGGCTTTCCCAGTCGTCCTCGACGAAGCGGATGTCGTGCTTGCGTCCGTCGATGCCGATCGCGGCGAGGCTGCCGAGATACGCGTCGACGATGTCGGGCGGCGACGGCTTGAGGATGACCTGAAACTGGTAATAGGCGCCGAGCCGGTTGGGGTTGTCGCCGTAACGCCCGTCGGACGGGCGGCGGCTCGGCTGGACGTACGCGGCGCGCCACGGTTCGGGGCCGAGCGCGCGGAGGACGGTAGCGGGGTGGAAGGTCCCCGCGCCGACCTCGATGTCGTATGGTTGCAGGATAACGCAGCCGCGCTCGCTCCAATAATGCTGGAGCGTCAGGATCATGTCCTGAAAGGTCAGCGGCGTCGCCGGGGATGTTCGCGGGTGCAACATGGATGCCGCGGGGTGTAGCGGGCGCGGGGAAGGGGGGTCAAGTTACCGCCTGCATACTCCCCGCGCGCCGGAGGCGAGCTAGCGCTTCGCAGCCTTCTTCGCGACCTTGCGCGCGGCATACTTCGCGTCGCGTTCGGCCTTCTTCGCCGCCGCCTTCATTTCCTCGGTGATCAGCGCGTCCTCGGCGGCCTTGCGCGCGGCGGCCTCCTTGGCTTCGCGCGCGGCGATCACCGCGGCCTTTTCGGCGGCAATGCGATCCTTGAGCGCCTGCGCCTTTTCGATCTTCTTGGCTTCCTGCGCAGCGGCACGGGCGGCTCGCTCGGCGAGTTCCTCGGGGGTGGCGACGGGCACGGCCTTGAACTTGTCGAGCACGGCCTGACGCGCGGCGGTGGCGGTGGCCTTGCGGTCGTTGAAATCGGGTAGCTTGAAGGCCATAATTCTCGCTTGTTTGGATGGTGCCTCGCACATAGTGCGATGCCGCATGACTCGCAACTATGGACGGCGGGGAGACGGCAATGCGATCCGACAGGCTGCTGGCGCTGACCGACGGGGTCATCGCGGTCATCATCACGATCATGGTGCTGGAATTGAAGCCGCCCGAGGGGATCGACCCCGCCGCGCTCGGGCATCTGGCGCTGGTGTTCCTCAGCTACGCCCTCAGCTTCATCTATGTGGCGATCTACTGGAACAACCATCACCATTTCTTCCACCTCGCGCCGCGGGTCGACGGTGCGATCCTGTGGGCGAACTTCAACCTGCTGTTCTGGCTGTCGCTGATTCCCTTCGCCACCGCATGGACCGGCGAGCACCCGTTCGCGCCGGTGCCGACTGCAGTCTACGGTGCGTCGCTCTTCATGACCCCGATCGCGTGGTTTACCATGCAAGCGGTGATCATGCGCGAGCAGGGGCTCGATTCGCCGTTGCGTGCGGCGCTCGGGCGCGATCTCAAGGGCAAGGCGTCGCCGTTCCTGTATCTCGCGGGGATCGGCATGGCCTTCGTCGCGCCGGTGGTGGCCGACCTGATCTATGCCGGGGTGGCGCTGATGTGGCTGATCCCCGACCGCCGGGTCGGCCGGGCCGCCATCCGCGAGACAGGTTCCGTTCAGCCCGAGCCGCGCCTATAGCGGCGCGATGCGCCTGTTCCCCCTGCTCGCCGCCGCCATTGTTGCCGTTCCGCTGGCACTGGCCGCTCCCGCCGCCGCCGAACCCGCGATGTGGCACATCCACGATGCCGACACCGACATCACGCTGTTCGGCACGATCCACGCGCTGCCCGCTGGCAACAAGTGGCTGACCCCGAAGATCGCCGCGCGGGTCGACGCCGCCGACACGCTGGTCCTCGAAACCGTGCTGCCCGACGACCCCGCCGGGCTGGGACCGCTCGTCGCGATGCTCGGCGAGAAGCCCGGCCTGCCGCCACTCAGTGCGCGCGTCGCCCCGTCGAAGCGCGTGGCGCTGCTCGCGGGGGAGGCGGCGCTCGGGCTGCCGGCGGCGCGACTCGACGGGATGAAGACGTGGCTCGCGGCGATCGCGCTGGGGGATGGAGCGGTCAGCCAGCTCGGCCTGACCGCGGCTGATGGCGTCGAGGCGACGCTGACCGCGCGGGCCAAGGGCGAGAGCAAGCCGGTGATCGGGCTCGAGACCCCCGAGGCGCAGTTACGGCTGTTCGATAACCTGTCCGAGACCGACGCGCGGGCGCTGCTCGATTCGACCGTCGACGACCTGTCGACCGCGCGCGACGATACCAATGCGCTCGTCGCTTACTGGCAGGCAGGCGAGACCGAGGCGTTGGCGAAGGACTTCGACAAGGGCTTCACCGCGAAGCCGAACCTCGAACGCGCATTGCTCTTCAACCGCAACAAGGCGTGGGCCGACTGGATCGCGGCGCGGCTGGCGACCCCGGGCCGGGTGTTCGTCGCGGTCGGCGCGGGGCACCTCGGGGGCAGGAACAGCGTCATCAAGATGGTCGAGGCGAAGGGGCTGACGGTCGAGCGGCTGCCCTAGAGGCCGAAGCAGGGCGGCGGCGGCGACAGCTCGCCGCGCAGCGTCGCGACCCGGGCATGGCGATCATCGCGCGTCGCCGCGAGCAGGTCGTCGAGCAGCACCTGCCCGAATCCCCAGTCTCCAAGGCCGCTTGCGGCGTTGATATGGCCGATCGCCCCGGCGTCGACGAAGGCGCTCCCCCAGCGCGTGGCAAAGCACTGCGCGCGCGAGAAATCGACATAGGGGTCATCGCAGCTGGCGACGACGGTCGAGCGGAATGGCAGCGCCGCGGCGGGGACAGGGGCGAAACGCGCGATCGCGTCGCATGCATCAGGGCGTTCGACGTCGCATGGCGCGACGAGCAACGCCCCGGCGACTCGCTCGCAGTCGAGGCTCCGTGCCGCCCTATGCGCGACCGCGGCGCAGCCGAGGCTGTGCGCGACGAGGATCGCGGGTGTAGGCGCGGCGTCGATCGCCGCATCGATGCCGTCGACCCAGCCGACCACCGTCGGCGCGTCCCACGAGGTCTGCTGGACCGTTCGTGAATGCCGCAGCGTCCCGGCCCAGATCGTTTGCCAATGGGTCGGACCCGAGCCGCCGAGGCCGGGCACCAATAATATCCGGGTCACGCCGTCGTCCATGACGCTCTCCTGCCGCGCCGCCGGGAAAGAGGGCGGGGATGCCGAGGGGCGCAACACCCCCGCCCAGTCGGTCGAGCACTTTTGGGTGGAGACCCTGGGTGATCCGCTCGACAATTGAATCATACCCTATCGAGTGAGTAGGGATTGGATAGAATTTGTTGAGGGAGAGCGACGCGAAGTTGCGGAACACTCCTCCTGCGCCCGTGCCCCGGGCAGAGCCGAGAGTGGGGAGGGAGCGAAACGATGATACATTGCCTTCACCACCATTCTCCCCTATGGCCCCGATCCCGCGCCCGCATCCCTGGAGGCGCGCGGGGTTATGGAGAAAGCACATGAGCGAAGCGATGAAACTCGCGGCGTCGGTGCGCGAGCGGGCTGGCAAGGGAGCCTCCCGTGCCGTGCGTCTGACTGGTCGCGTACCTGCCGTCATCTACGGCAACAAGACTGCCCCCACCACGATCCACGTGCCGTTGAAGGAGCTGACCAAGCTCCTGTCGACCGGGCACTTCATGAATTCGGTCGTCGAGGTCGAAATCGACGGCGTCATCGAGCGGACCCTGCCGCGCGATGTCCAGTTCCACCCGGTCAGCGACCGCCCGATCCACATCGACTTCTTGCGGCTCGCCGCCGGGGCGACGATCGACGTCGCGGTTCCGGTCCACTTCACCGACGAAGACAAGTCGCCCGGCATGAAGCGCGGCGGCACGCTCAACGTCGTGCGCCATGAAATCGAGCTGTCGTGCCCGTCGGATGCGATCCCCGACCAGATCGAAATCTCGCTGGCTGGTCTCGATATCGGCGACTCGGTCCACATCTCGGCGGTCAAGCTGCCCGATGGCGTGACGCCGGTGATCGACGATCGCGACTTCACCATCGTCTCGCTGGTCGCGCCGTCGGCGCTCCAGTCGGCCGACGCCGCCGCCGACGAAGCCGTCGCTGCTGCTGCTGCCGCCGAGTCGGCTGCCGCCAAGGTCGCCTAACGGTTCGCCGGGGCCAGCGGAGTGCAAATCTTCGCCGGCCTCGGCAATCCGGGGGCTGCCCATGCGGGCCAGCGCCACAATATCGGCTTCATGGCTGCCGAGGCGATCCATTCGCGCTGGCATTTCGACCCGTGGCGGACGCGCTTTCAGGGCCATGCCGCCGAGGGGCGCATCGGGACCGAGAAGGTCGTGCTGCTCAAGCCCGCGACCTTCATGAACGACAGCGGCCGTTCGGTCGCCGAGGCGGTGCGCTTCTACAAGCTCGGCACCGACGCCCTCACCGTACTTTACGACGAACTCGACCTCGTGCCGTTCAAGGTCCGGGTCAAGCGCGGCGGGGGTGCCGCCGGGCACAACGGCATCCGCTCGATCGACTTGCATCTCCCCGACCCCGAATACCGCCGCGTCCGCCTCGGCATCGGCCATCCCGGGCACAAGGATCGCGTGCTGGGCTACGTCCTCGGCAATTTTGCCAAGGCCGAGGCCGAGCCGTTGGGCGCGATGCTCGACGCGGTTGCCGCCGAGGTCGAATGGCTGGTCAACGGCGACAACGTCCGCTTCACGAATGATGTTGCGCTAAGGCTCGGCTGAGCACGGCGCGCGTCGCCGCAGGATCATTGAAGTCGGCGGCGCGGGCATAATCGAGCGCGGTGCGGCCCTTCGCATCGCGCAGGGTGACATCGGCCCCCGCCGCGATCAGC
>JAYTTV010000182.1:0-21196 GCA_043745075.1 Sphingomonadaceae bacterium | reverse complement strand
ATCCCGGCGACTTCGCGCAGGCGATGATCGCGCTCGACGTAACGGTCGAGGTCCTTGGCGCGGGCGGCGCGCGATCGATCCGCTTCGCCGATCTCCACCGGCTGCCGGGGTCGACCCCGCACATCGAGACGAGCCTCGTTCCCGGCGAGATGATCACCGCCTATGTCGTCCCCGCCGGGCCGTGGACGCGCCGGTCGGCGTACATCAAGGTCCGCGACCGCGAGAGCTATGCGTTTGCACTGGCCTCGGCGGCGGTCGCGCTCGACATGGACGGACCGACGGTCCGTTCGGCGCGGATCGCCCTCGGCGGCGTCGCGACGGTGCCGTGGCGCGCGAGCGAGGCCGAGGCGCTGCTCGCGGGCAAGCCGCTCGACGAAGCCGCCGCGCACAAGGCCGCCGACGCTGCGTTCGCCGGGGCCAAAACCCATGAACACAATGCCTATAAGGTGCCGCTCGGCAAGGCGACGCTCGTCCGCGCGCTGCTGACCGCACAGGCGATGGAGCTCTGACGATGGCCGATTACACCGCTCCCGTGCCGGTCCCCGGCAAGAACATGGGCAAGGCCGACGCGCGTATCGAAGGTCGCGCCAAGGTTACCGGCGCGACGCAATATGCGTCGGACTTTCCGGTGCAGAACCCGGCCTTCGCCTATCTCGTGACGAGCGCAATCGCGCACGGTAAGATCCGCGGCTTCGACCTCAAGACCGCCAAGGCTATGCCCGGGGTGGTGGAGATCTTCACCCACGAAAACGCCCCCAAGCGGGAGGACGCCGGCTTCTTCGCCGAGGGCGGCTATGTCACGACGGGGTTCGATCCGCTCGGTTCGGCTGAGGTCAAGTTCGCCGGTCAGATCATCGGCGTCGTCATCGCCGAAACCTATGAAATCGCCCGCGACGCCGCCCACCGCATTGTCGTCGATTATGCACCGTCGGAGCCGTCTGCGAGCCTCGAAAGCCGCGGGACCGAGACGGTCGATGCGGCGAAGGTCGCGAAGGGCTGGAAGGACAAGACCGCCGGTAACTTCGACAAGGCGTGGGCCGCAGCGGCGGTCAAGGTCGAGGCGGGCTATACGACCCCGACCCAGCACCACAATCCGATCGAACTGTTCACGACGACCGCCGTCTGGCATGGCGACGAGCTAACGATCTATGAGCCGAGCCAGTTCGTCTGGGGGCTCAAGAACGGCGTGGCGAAGCAGCTCGGGATCGATCCGTCGAAGGTCACCGTGATCGCTCCGTTCGTCGGCGGCGCGTTCGGGTCGAAGGGGATGATGACCCCGCGCACCGGGATCATCGCTGCGGTTGCTCGGGCGATCCACCGCCCGGTCAAGCTCGTCGCGACGCGGACGCAGGGCTTCACCGTGTCGACGTACCGCGCCGAAACGCGCCACGCGATCAAGCTCGGCGCCGACAAGTCGGGCAAGTTGACCGCGCTGAGCCACGACGGCTGGGAGCTGACCAGCCGGACCGACGACTATAAGGTCGGCGGGACCGAGGCGACGACGCAGATGTACGCGATCCCCAACGTCACGTCGAAGGTCCACATCGTCCGCGCCGACCGCTCGACCCCGGGGTTCATGCGGTCGCCCCCCGAGGTGCCGTATATGTTCGCGCTCGAATGCGCGATCGACGAGATGGCGGAGAAGTGCGGGATCGACCCGGTCGAGTTCCGCCGGATCAACGACACGATGAAAAGCCCCGTCAGCGGCGACAAGTTCACCTCGCGCCACCTTGTCGAGTGCTTCGACGCGGCGAGCGAGGCGTTCGGCTGGGCCAAGCGCAATCCGAAGGTCGGATCGATGCGCGATGGCGACTGGCTCGTCGGCTATGGCTGTGCGTCGACCTGCTATCCCGCAAACACGATGCCCGCGACCGCGCGCGTCAGCCTGTCGCCCGATGGTCATGCCCGCGTCCAGATCGCCGCGCACGACGTCGGCACCGGCGCGACGACGATCATGGGTCAGGTCGTTGCCGAGGCGTTCGACATTCCGCTGTCGCAGGTGACGGTCGAGATGGGTGATTCGCGCCTGCCCCCCGGGCCGGTAGCGGGTGGTTCGATGACGACTGCAAGCGCCGGGTCGGCGGTCAAGGCGGCGTGCGACAAGGTCATCGCGAAGTTCGGGAACCGCCTGCCGACGGGCGATGCCCTGACGGCGGCGTTCAAGAAGCTCAACACCGGCGTGGTCGAAGAATACGCCGAATGGGCCCCGCCGAAGACAACCGGCGGCGTTGCTAAACTGTACGAAGGTCACATGAGCGGCGGCGAGGATGGTCCGAAACCGATCCTCGCTTATGCCTATGGCGCCGAGTTCGTCGAGGTTCACATCCACGCGCGGACCAAGGAAATCCGCGTTCCCCACATCACCGGCGCTTTCGCCGGCGGGCGGATCATGAACCCGCGGACCGCGCGCTCGCAGTTGATGGGCGGCCTGATCTGGGGGGTGTCGTCAGCGCTCCACGAGGCGACCGAGATCGACGAAAAGCGCGCGCGCTACGTCAACGACAACATCGCCGAGTATCTGATTCCGGTGAACGCCGACATCCGCTCGGTCGAGGTGATCCTCGTCCCCGAAGTCGATGATCAGGTGCCGATGGGCGCGAAGGGATTGGGCGAGCTCGGCAATGTCGGGACCAACGCGGCCGTCGCCAACGCAGTCTATCACGCGACCGGGCAGCGGATTCGCGAACTGCCGATCACGATCGACAAGCTCATCGTCTAGCCCGGCGGCGGCGCGTAAACCACGTCCGGGGGATTGCCTTCCGCGCCGCCGTATGGCGTTGCTTCGGCGCGCAATGGATGAGCAGTGATGAGTGACGCCGATCCCGGGCCGTACGAGCCTGAAGTCATCGTCGAGCGCCCGCGACGGCGGTGGCTGAGCACAGTCATCGTCCTCCTCGCGATCGCCTTTGGCGGCTTCGTCGCATGGTATCTCGCGAGCAACGCCAAGTCGGGCTCATCCAGCGGCCCGCCGGGCGCGAGCGGCGTTCCCGGCTCGGGGAGTGCCAGCGGCGGGCGCGGCGGGCGCGGTGGCGGCGGCATGGTGACCGTCGGCACGGCGAAGGCGGTGACCGCTGACGTTCCGATCACGATCGATGCGCTCGGCACCGTGACTTCGCCGGTCACTGCGACAATCCGTGCCCAGATCGCCGGACGGCTGTTCACGGTGAACTTCCGTGAAGGGCAGATGGTCCATAAGGGCCAGCTTCTCGCGCAGGTCGATCCGCGCCCGTACCAGCAGTTTCTCGACCAGACGAAGGGCACGCTCGCGCGCGACCAGGCGCTGCTCGCGGCGGCGAAGGTCGACCTCACGCGGTATCAGACGCTGCTCAAGCAGGATTCGATCGCGAGCCAGACGGTCGACACGCAGGCAGCGCTGGTGCGTCAATATGCCGGCACCGTCACCACCGACAAAGGCGCGGTCGGCGCGGCGCAGCTCAACCTCGGCTACACCAGCGTCAACGCTCCGGTGTCGGGCCGGGCCGGTTTGCGCGGGGTCGACGTCGGCAATTATGTCTCGCCCGGCGACACCGCTGGCATCGTCGTCATCACCCAGATTTCGCCGATCGACGTGCTGTTCACGCTGCCGCAGGACCGCGTTCCCGCGGTGCAGGCGCGGATCCGCGCTGGGGCCTCGCTGCCGGTCATCGCGCTCGACCGCGACGGCGGCGCGGTGGTGGCGCAGGGCATGTTCTCGACGCTCGACAACCAGATCGATACGACCACCGGCACGGTCAAGGCGAAGGCGCGTTTCTCCAATGCCGACGGGGCGCTGTTCCCGAATCAGTTCGTCAATGCGCGGCTGCTGCTCGACACGGTCAAGGGCGCGGTGACGATCCCGGCGACCGCTGTGCGCAACGGTCCTCAGGGCAATTTCGTCTTCGTCGTCGGCCCGGGGTCGAAGGCGAAGCTGACCCCGGTGACGCTCGGCCCGACGTCGGGCGACAACGTCAGCATCGCCAGCGGTATCGCCGCCGGGACGGTCGTCGTCACCGAGGGCGCCGACAAGCTCAAGGACGGCGGACAGGTCATGCTTCCCGGCGCGCGCGGACGCGGTGCGGGTGCGGTCGGAGCCACCGCCGATGCGGGCGGAGCCAGCGGGGGCAGCGGCGGCCATCGCCACCGTCACGCCGCCCAGCCCGATGGCTGACGCAAGCCCGCCGGGCGCGGTTCCGGCCGAGGACGTCGGGCGCGCCAGCCCGTCGCGGCCGTTCATCGCGCGCCCGGTCGCGACCGCGCTGCTGATGATCGCGATCGTGCTGGCCGGCGGCGTCGGGTTTAAGCTGCTCCCGCTCGCAGCGCTGCCGCAGGTCGATTTCCCGACGATCCAGGTGACGACCGGCTATCCGGGAGCGTCGCCCGAAGTGATGGCAGCGACCGTCACCGCGCCACTCGAGCGCCAGTTCGGCCAGATGGAGGGACTCAAGCGCCTGTCGTCGGTCAGTTCGGGCGGCACCTCGGTCGAGACGCTCCAGTTCAACCTCGGCCTGCCGCTCGACGTCGCCGAGCAGGAGGTTCAGGCGGCGATCAACGCGGCGACCTCGCTGCTCCCCGCCGACCTGCCCGCGCCGCCGGTCTATGCCAAGGTCAACCCCGCCGACGCCCCGGTCCTGACGCTCGCAATCACGTCGAAGACCCGCCCGCTGACCGCGGTGCAGAACGTCGTCGACCAGGAGCTCGCGCAGAAGATCTCGCAGGTTGCGGGGGTCGGCCAGGTCAGCCTGTCGGGCGGCGCGCGCCCTGCCGTTCGCATCCAGGCGAACACGCAGTTGCTCGCGTCGTTCGGCATCGCGTTTGACACGCTCCGCACCGCGATTGCCGCCGCCAACGCCAACGGCGCCAAGGGCAGCTTCGACGGCAACGCGCAGGCGTTCACGATCGATGCCAACGACCAGCTGTCGACCGCGGACGAGTATCGCAACCTGATCGTCGCCTACCGCAACAGCGCCCCGATCCGGCTGCGCGACGTCGCGACGGTGATCGACGGGGCGGAGAACTCCAAGCTCGGCGCGTTCGTCGGCACCGAGCCGGCGATCATCCTCGACGTCCGCCGCCAGCCCGGCGCGAATGTCATCAAGACCGTCGACGCGATCAACGCCGTCCTCCCCGAACTCCGCGCCGGGATGCCGCCCGACATCGAGGTGCGGACGCTCGCCGACCGCACCACCGGCATCCGCGCGTCGGTCCGCGACGTCGAGTATGAGCTGCTGTTCTCGGTCGCGCTCGTCGTGCTGGTGATCTTCGCCTTTCTCGGGTCGATTCCGGCGACGATCATCGCGTCGATCGCGATGCCGATCTCGCTGATCGGCACGTGCGGGGTGATGTATCTGCTCGGCTATTCGCTCAACAACTTGACCCTGATGTCGCTGACGATCGCGACCGGATTCGTCGTCGACGACGCGATCGTCGTCATCGAGAACATCAGCCGCCACATCGAGGAGGGGATGAAGCCATACGCCGCCGCCGTGCGCGGGGCGGCCGAGATCGGCTTCACCATCATCTCGCTGACCGTCTCGCTGATCGCGGTGCTGATCCCCCTGCTGTTCATGGGCGACGTCGTCGGGCGGCTGTTCCGCGAGTTCGCCGTCGCGCTGGCGGTAACGATCGTCATCTCGGCAATCGTCGCGCTGACGCTCGTGCCGATGATGTCGGCGCGGCTGCTCAAGTCGCACTCGAGCGACAGTGGCTTCGCCCGGCGGACGCAGGCGCTGTTCGATCGCGTCGTCCACCATTACGACAGCGCGCTGACGTGGGTGCTCAACCGCAGCGGGCTGACGCTGCTGATCTTCGTCGGGACGCTAATCCTGACGGTGCTCCTGTATATCCTCATCCCCAAGGGGCTGTTTCCGGTGCAGGATACCGGACAGGTTCAGGCGGTCGTGCGGATGTCGCAGAGCGTCGCCTACGACCGCGCCGGTGTGCTCCAGAACGATGTCGCGCGCGCACTCGCGGCCGATCCGGCGGTGCTCAGCCTGAGTTCGTATCTCGGCGTCGACGGGATCAATGCGACGCAGAACAGCGGACGGCTGCTGATCAACCTCCGCGACAAGGGCGACCGCGACGGCAGCCTCGACACCGTCATTGCGCGGCTGCGCGACCGTGCCTCGCACGTCGCCGGGACGACGGTGTGGTTCCAGCCGGTGCAGGACCTGTCGATCGACGCCGAGACCGGCCCGACCGAATATCGCGTCAGCCTGACCGGGGCGACGACTGCCGACGTCGCGACCTGGTCGCAGAAGCTCAGCGCGCGGATGCGGACGAGCCCCAAGCTCGGCGCGGTCGTGTCCGACGTCCAGAGCGAGGGCCTGTCGGCGTATGTCGATATCGACCGCGACACCGCCGCGCGGCTCGGCATCACCGCGAGCGCGGTCGACGACGCGCTGTACAACGCCTTCGGCCAGCGGATCATCTCGACGATCTTTACCCAGTCGAACCAGTATCGCGTGATTCTCGAGGCGATGCCCGGCGAGCTGACGGGGGTCGAAGGGATCGGCCGCCTCCAGCTCCAGTCGTCGACCGGAAAGGCGGTGCCACTCGCCGCGATCGCACGGATCGGCGCACGGCAGGTGCCGCTGGCGATCACCCATGTCGCGCAGTTCCCGGCGTCGACGATCGGCTTCGATCCCACGGAAGGGGTCAGCCTCGGCACCGCGGTCAAGGCGGTCCAGACCGCGGCGGCGGCGATCGACATGCCGGCGTCGGTATCGCTGACATTCCTTGGTGCGGCCGACGCATTCCGCTCGTCGCTGTCGAACCAGCTGTGGCTGATCCTCGCGGCGGTGGTGACGGTCTATATTGTCCTTGGCGTGCTCTACGAGAGCTACATCCACCCGCTGACGATCCTGTCGACCTTGCCGTCGGCGGGGATCGGCGCGCTGTTGATGCTCATCGTCACCGGCAACGACCTCGGCGTGATCGGCATCATCGGCATCGTGCTGCTGATCGGCATCGTCAAGAAAAACGCGATCATGATGATCGACTTCGCTTTGTCCGCCGAGCGTGAAGGGGGCATGAGTTCGCGTGATGCGATCCACCAGGCGGCGCTGCTGCGCTTCCGCCCGATCCTGATGACGACGCTCGCCGCGCTGTTCGCCGCGGTGCCGCTGATGGTCGGCTGGGGCGAAGGGTCGGAGTTGCGGCGGCCGCTAGGTCTCGCCATCTTCGGCGGGCTGATCGTCAGCCAGATGCTGACCCTGTTCACGACGCCGGTGATTTATTTGGCCTTCGACCGCCTCGCGACGGGGCGGAAGAAGGGCGGACCGCACGCGCGGATTACGACCAAGCCCGTCAAAGCCCCGACCGCAGTCCCTGCCGAATGAGCCTGTCGTCGCCCTTCGTCAGGCGTCCGATCGCGACGATCCTGTTGACGATCGGCATCGCGCTATCGGGGATCGCGGCGTATTTCGTCCTGCCGGTGTCGCCGCTGCCGCAGGTCGACTTCCCGACGATCGCGATCAACGCCAGCCTGTCGGGCGCGTCGCCGTCGACGATGGCGTCGTCGGTCGCGACTCCGCTCGAACGCCGCCTCGGGACGATCGCCGACGTCTCGGAGATGACGAGCCAGTCGTCGACCGGATCGACGCGGATCACCCTTCAGTTCAACCTCGACCGCGATATCAACGGCGCCGCGCGCGACGTGCAAGCGGCGATCGCGGCGGCGCGGGTGGACCTGCCGGCGACGCTGCGGTCGAACCCGACGTACCGCAAGATCAACGCCGCCGACGCGCCAATCATGATCCTCGCGCTGACCTCGAAGACTCGCAGCGCCTTCCAGATCTACGACGCGGTGTCGAACATCGTCCAGCAGCGGCTGAGCCAGGTCGACGGCGTCGGCGAGGTCCAGATCGGCGGCGGCTCGCTGCCGTCGGTGCGGGTCGACGTCAATCCGCTCGCGCTGGCCCGCCTCGGCCTCAGCCTCGAGGACGTCCGCGCCGCGATCGCCTCGACCAACCCCAACCGGCCGAAGGGCACCGTCGACGCGGGCGGCCAGCGCTTCCAGATCTACACCAGCGCCGCGCGCCGCGCCGCCGCCGACTACCGCCCGCTGGTCATCGCGTTCCGGAACGGCGCGGCGGTCCGGCTGAGCGACGTCGCCGAGGTCACCGATGGCCCCGAGGACGCGCGGACGATCGGCCTGTTCAACGGCAAACCTGCGGTCGTCGCGATCATCAGCCGCCAGCCGGGTGCGAACATCATCGCCGCGGTCGAGGCGGTCAAGGCGCAGCTCCCGGGGCTGCGCGCCGGCCTCCCCGCCGACATCGACATGGCGATCGCGTCGGACCGCACGACGACGATCCGCGCGAGCCTGCGCGACGTCGAGGTGACGCTGCTGATCGCGACCTTGCTCGTCGTGCTCGTCGTCAGCGTCTTCCTGCGGTCGTGGCGCGCGACGGTGGTGCCTGCGGTCGCGGTCGTCGTGTCGCTGCTCGGCACGCTCGGCGTGATGTATATGCTTGGGTTCAGCCTCAACAACCTGTCGCTGATGGCGCTGACCGTCGCCACCGGCTTCGTCGTCGACGATGCGATCGTCGTGCTCGAGAATATTGTCCGCCACATCGAAGACGGGATGCCGCGGATGGAAGCGGCGTTGACCGGCGCGAAGGAGGTCGGCTTCACCGTCCTGTCGATCTCGATCAGCCTCGTCGCGGTGTTTATC
The DNA here is from genome assembly GCA_043745075.1 of Sphingomonadaceae bacterium. GTDB lineage: Bacteria > Pseudomonadota > Alphaproteobacteria > Sphingomonadales > Sphingomonadaceae > Polymorphobacter_B. The sequence goes on along the minus strand of JAYTTV010000182.1, from coordinate 12,543 downwards.
CCCTTGCTGTTCATGGGCGGAATCGTCGGGCGGCTGTTCCGCGAGTTCGCCATCACGCTGTCGGCGTCGGTGATGATCTCGCTGGTCATCTCGCTGACGACGACGCCGATGATCTGCGCGCTGCTGCTCAAGGACAAGTCCGACGCCAAGCCGGGGCGCTTCGCGCGCGTCATCGAGGGCGGGTTCGACCGGACGATTCGGGGGTACGCCAAGGCGCTCGACTGGGCACTCGACAACGCCGCGCTGATCCTCCTGATCCTCGTCGCGACCGTCGGGATCAACATCTATTTGTGGGCTGCAATCCCCAAGGGATTTTTCCCCGAGCAGGACACCGGGTCGTTGAACGGCGGCGTCCGGCTCGACCAGCGCGCGTCGTTCGCCGTCGCCGCAGCAAAGCTGACCCAGCTGACGACGATCGTCGCGCACGATCCCGATATCGCCACCGTCGTCGGCTTCACCGGCGGCGGCGGCAGCCGGGGTGGCGGTGGCGGCTTTGCCTTCGCCCAGTTGAAGCCCAAGGGCGAGCGGAGCAGCGGCAGCAACGCGGTGATCGCCCGGCTCCGCCCCAAGCTCGCGCGCGTCACCGGCGCGGCGCTATTCCTCTCGCCGGTGCAGGACGTCCGCGTCGGCGGACGGCAGGGCAATGCGACATACCAATACACGCTGTCGGGCGACAATGCCGACACACTGCCGGGCTATGCTGACAAGATGGTCGCGATCCTCAAGCGCAGCAATGTGCTGACCGATCTCGACGCCGACACCCAGCAGAACGGGGTCGAGACCTTCCTGACGGTCGACCGCGACCGCGCGGCGCGGTTGGGCACGACCGCGCGCGACGTCGACAACATCCTGTACGACGCCTTCGGCCAGCGCGGCGTGTCGACGATTTACAGCGACCTCAACCAGTATAAGGTGATCATGGAGGCGGCGGCGCCGTTCCGCCTCAACCCCGACGCGCTGGCGAACATCTACGTCCCCGCAAACGCCCCGCAGGCGGCATCGCGCGGCGGCGGGACGAGCGCGGTTGCGGCGGGCAGCATCATCGGCGCGACCGCGACGACCGCGCAGAACGCCGCCGCTCCCGCCGCCGGATCGAACGGCGACGTCCAGGCGTCGGGCAGCGCGCTGTCGGCGGTGCCGTCGACGATGATCCCGCTCGCCGCGTTCAGCCGGTACGATACCCGCGCGACCGCGGCATCGATCAATCACCAGGCCGGATCGCCCTCCGCGACGATCTCGTTCAACCTTGCGCCCGGCAAGTCGCTGTCCGACGCGACCCCGGTGATCGCCGACGCGCTGGCTCAGATCAGCGCCCCCGCCGATGTCCACGGCAGCTTTGCGGGCACCGCGAAGGCGTTCCAGGACTCGCTCAGTTCGACCCCGCTGCTGATCCTGTCGGCGATCGTCGTGATCTACATCGTGCTGGGGATGCTGTATGAAAGCCTGATCCACCCGCTGACGGTGCTGTCGACTTTGCCGTCGGCAGGAGTCGGGGCGGTCATCGCCTTGCTTGCGAGCGGGACCGAATTCTCGATCATCGCGCTGATCGGCGTCGTCCTGCTGATCGGCATCGTCAAGAAGAACGCCATCCTGATCATCGACTTCGCCCTCGCCGCCGAGCGCGAGCAGGGGCTGTCGCCGCGCGAGGCGATCACCCGCGCGTCGCTACTGCGCTTCCGCCCGATCGTGATGACGACGCTTGCCGCCGTCCTCGGCGCAGTGCCGCTGGCGATCGGCTGGGGCGAAGGTGCCGAGCTGCGCCACCCGCTCGGCATCGCGATTATCGGCGGCCTGCTCGTCAGCCAGGTGCTGACCCTGCTTACCACCCCGGTCGTCTATCTCGCGCTCGACCGCTTCCGCCACCGTTCGCCCAAAGAACGCGCGGCGGCGCGGCTGCACCCGGAGTTCGCATGAAGCGTGTCCTGCCCATAACTTTGACCGCCGCGTTGCTCGCATCGTGCACCGTCGGGCCGAACTACAAGCGGCCGACCGACCTGACGCCGCCCGCGTTCAAGGAAGCTGCCGGCTGGACGACCGCCACGCCCGGCGACCTGCTCGACAAGGGGCCGTGGTGGACGGTGTTCAACGACCCGGTGCTGAACGACCTGTGCGCGCGGATCGAGGTGTCGAACCAGAACGTCGCGGCGGCGGTCGCGGCGGTCGAGCAGTCGCAGGCGCTCGTCCGCGAGGCGCGCGCGGGCTATTTCCCAACGCTCGACATCACCCCTGCAGTGACCAAGTCGGGCGGCGGCGGCAGCAACGGCACGATCATCACCAGCGGCGGCGGGATCGGGACATCGACGGGGACGGGCGATACCGGCACCGGCACGACGACCGGCGGCACTGGCAGCTCGACGGTCGGCTCGACGGGCAGCGGCACGCGCTATCGCCTCACCGGCGGCGCAAGCTGGGAGCCCGACCTGTGGGGCCGTGTGCGGCGCTCCGTCGAACAGGCGAAGGGCAACGCCGCTGCGAGCGCCGCCGACCTCGCCGCCGCCCGCCTGTCGGCGCAGTCGACGCTCGCGACCGACTATCTCCAGATGCGCGCGCTCGATGCCGAGATCGACCTCACCGTCGACACCGGCAAGTCGTACGACCGAGCGCTCCAGATCACGGTCAACCGCTATAACGCGGGCGTGTCGGCCAAGACCGACCTGCTCCAGGCGCAGACGCAGGTGGCGAGCACACGCGGCGACCTCGCCGAACTCGTCCGCCAGCGCGGCGTCCTCGAACACGCGATCGCGGTCCTGACCGGCGAGGCCCCGGCGACCTTCGTCATCCAGCACGCGGCATGGGCGCCGGTCGTCCCCGCGGTCCCCGCCGAGGTCCCGTCGACCCTGCTCCAGCGCCGCCCCGACATCGCCGCCGCCGAGCGCCGCGTCGCCGCCGCCAACGCCGGCATCGGCATCGCGGTCGCGGCATTCTACCCGAACCTGACGCTAACCGGGTCGGTCGGCCAGTCGGCGACGTCGATCGGCAGCCTGTTCAACGGCAGCGCGTTCCTGTGGTCGCTCGGCGCGTCGCTCGCGCAGACGGTGTTCGACGGCGGGCTGATCCGCGGTCAGGTCGCGGCGGCGCGGGCGACGTGGCGTGAGTCGGTCGCGACGTACCGGCAGACCGTCCTGTCGGCGTTGCAGGACACCGAGGATCAGTTGATCGGCGCGCGCCAGCTCGCCGTGACGACGACGCTACGCCAGGCGGCAACGTCGGCCGCCGACAAGACCGAGAAACTGACGCTCAACCAGTATCTGGCCGGGCAGGTCGACTATACGACCGTCGTCACCGTCCAGGCGACCGCGCTGACCGCGCGGCGGACGCTCGTCACCGCGGTGGTCAACCAGCAGGCGACGTCGGTCGGGCTGATCCGCGCGCTCGGCGGGAGTTGGGAAACGACGTACCGGACGCCGCCGCCCGCCGGATAGGCGCGGTCGGCCTGCAATCCGGTGGCGGTTCGCGGCCCGAGCGACTATCTACTCGGCGATGCCCAAGCCGACCCGATCGCCCAGCGAAGTTCTCCATCAAGTCTTTGGCTTCAGCGCGTTTCGCGGCCATCAGGGCGAGATCGTCGCCGACGTCTGCGCCGGGCGCGACGTCCTCGCGATCATGCCGACCGGCGCGGGCAAGTCGCTGTGTTACCAGGTTCCGGCGCTCGTCCGCCCCGGCTGCGCGATCGTCGTTTCGCCTTTGATCGCACTGATGGCCGATCAGGTCCGCGCGCTGCGGGCGTATGGCGTCCGCGCCGCCGCGCTCAACAGCCAGTCCGACGATTCGAGCGCGACGATCGCGGCACTCCACGACGGCGAGCTCGACCTGCTCTATGTCGCCCCCGAGCGCGCCAGCCAACCGGGGTTCCAGACCCTCGTCCGGCGCGTCGAGGTCGCCCTCGTCGCGATCGACGAGGCGCATTGCGTCAGCCAGTGGGGCCACGACTTCCGCCCCGATTACCGCCAACTTCGCCGCTTTTGCGACCTTCTCGAAGGCGTGCCGCGCGTTGCGCTGACCGCCACCGCCGACGCGACGACCCGGCTCGATATCCTCGACCAGCTCGGCATCGCCGCCGACCGGATGGTCGTCGCCGGGTTCGACCGGCCCAACATCCGCTACGAGGTCGAGCCGAAGACCAGCGCGATGCGCCAGCTCGACACGTTCCTCGCGACCCAGCGCGGCAAGTCGGGGATCGTCTACACCCCGACGCGGGCGATCACCGACCGCGTCGCCGAGTCGCTTGCCAAGAGCGGCGTCCGCGCCCTGCCCTACCACGCCGGGCTCGACGCGCATGTCCGTGCGCGAAACCAAGAGGTCTTCGTCACCGGCGACGATACGGTGATGGTCGCGACGGTCGCGTTCGGCATGGGCATCGACAAGCCCGACGTCCGCTTCGTCGCGCATCTCGGCCTGCCCAAGTCGATCGAGGCCTATTATCAGGAAACCGGGCGCGCTGGCCGCGACGGCGACCCCGCAGTCGCGCATCTGTTGTACGGCGCGGAGGATATCGCCCGCGCGCGCCAGTTTATCGCTGCGAACGACAGCACCCCCGAGCGCAAGGCGGCCGAGGTCGGCAGGCTCAATGCGCTGATCGGCTTCTGCGAGACGACCCAGTGCCGCCGCGCGCCGTTGCTGACGTATTTCGGCGAGCCTGCGCCGCCGCCGTGCATGAATTGCGACACCTGTCTCAACCCGCCGCTCCTTGCCGACGCGACCGAGGCGGCGCGCAAATTGCTGTCGGCGGTCTACCGGACCGGACAGCGCTTCGGCGTCGGCTATCTGGTCGACGTGCTGCGCGGCACCGGCGGCGAGAAGGTCCGCCGCTTCGGCCACGACGCGCTGGCGGTGTTCGGGATCGGCAGCGACACGTCCGCAAGCAGCTGGCAGGCGCTCGCTCGCCAGCTCGAGGCGAGCGAAGCGCTGATCCGCGATCCTGAACACGGCGGCCTGATGCTCGGACCGAAGGCGCGGCCGATCCTGAAGGGCGAGACGCCGGTCGTGCGGCGCGAGCAGGCCGCGGCGCCGGTTCGCCGCGAGCGCGACCGGACAGGTGGTGCATCCCCGGCCGACTCACCTCTGTTCGAAGCACTGCGCCAAGTACGCCGGGAGCTCGCCGCAGCAACCGGGGTTCCGCCCTATGTCGTCTTCCATGATGCGACCCTGCGGGCGATGGCAGCAGAGCGCCCGCGGTCGCGCGATGAACTCGGGCGCATTAGCGGAGTCGGGACGCGCAAACTCGAAGCTTACGGCGAAGCTTTCCTCACGGTCCTTCGTGCAGCGTGAAGATAGTTAAGTTGCTCTTAACCGTAAGAATTATCACCCATTAGTTCCCCGAAACGTGTTACCATCTTGTTAATAGACGTGGATCATTTATGACCCGATGTCTGTAAGTCCGATGGTTGTGCGTGAGGGTGTGATGTTAAGAGCCAAAATTGCTGCGTTGTGCGTTTGCCCGGCGCTGATTGCGCCGCCGGTGATCGTTGCGGTGCACAAGCCGGCACGACATGCGGTCGCGCATCTGCTGCAGCGCGCGGCGAACCGGCTCGACGGCACGCCGGCGCCGGTGGCTCCGCCTCTGCAATATGCCAACATTCCGTGTGCACCGACGCTGGCCGACGCTGGCGGTGGTGGTGGCGGCGCGCCGGCGATCGGGGGGCTCGGGCCGACCAGCCTCGCCGCACTCGAAAGCGGACCCTTCGGTGACGCGTCGCACCCGGGCAACGGTATCACCCTGGCAAACGGCGGCGGTGGCGGCGGGAGCGGGTTCTTCGGCGGCGGCGGTGGCGGTGGCGGCGGTGGCGGTGGTGGCGGTGGCGGCATTGGGGGCGGCGGCGGCGGCGTGATTGGCGGCGGTGGTGGTGGCGGTGTCATCGGCGGCGGCGGCGGGGGACCCACGATCCTCCCGCCCGTGTCGTCGCCGGTATCGCCCCCGATATCCGCGCCGGGCACCGGCACGGGATCGGTTCCCGATCCGGAGACCTGGGCGTTGCTCGCGACCGGCTTTGCCGTTGTCGGCGTCGGGCTGCGCTACAAGCGGCTGCTGACGATCTGAGCTTCGGCGAACGCGCATGGCTTAGCCACGCGCCGCATGCTATCCTGCGGCATTGCATGGCTGTGGGGCAGGCGGGGGCATGTCGGATTTGGGGCGTTGGACGTACCCGCTTGAGCCGTATTCCGGCCTGACGCCCGGCGTCCGTGCTGCTCGCGACGCGGGCATGCCGCCAGCGGAATCCATCTGAGATGTCGAACATCGCGGGCAAAGCCTATGCGATGAACGTCCTGACCCCGATGCGGCCGTCGAAGACGTGGCTCCAGGTGCTGATCTTCATGGCCGGCCGGGCGATGCCGTCGCAATTCGCGGGGCTGCTCGGGCTCAAGCTGATCCACTTCGCGCGCTGGGTGATGATCCGGCGCGACCAGTGGCCCGACCTTGGCCAAGGCAAGCAGACGCTCGCCAACGACTACATGCTGTTCCTGTCGAACTTCAACGGGACGTGGGACCAGTATATCGACGCCTTCGCCGACGGCATTCCGGGCGGACTCGACCTGTTCTGGTACGCGAGCACCAAATACCCGCACTCGATCCCGATCGCGGTATTCAAGGACTATATCGGCGCGAACCAGATCCAGACGAATTACTATTACAATGCGACGCCCGGATCGGCGCAGCGCGACATCAAGGCGGCGTTGCGCGTCCGTCGCGAGATGCTCGCGCTTGCCGCGGTCCATGCGCAAGGCAACCCCGCTGCCTTCGCCGTCGCGTATCGCGCAGCGTTCGCGCGCGTGATCAATTCGCTCGCCTCGCCCGGCTTCGCCCCGATCGCCTCGGTGGCAACGCGGAGCGCCGACACCGCACGGCGCGGTTTCATCGCGCGGGCCATACCGGGCGGAACGGCGGCCACTGGTGCCTAGTCTCGACGGCGGCCATTATTTCCTGACGATGCTCGCGCCGGTGCGGACCGGGAACATGGTCGACCCGGTGACCGGCGCGGTGCGGTCGCACCGACACCTGCTGCGGCAGGCGTTGGCGCTGCTGCCCGCCGGGTGCCAGACCGCGGCATCGCAGCCCGATGCGCCGCCATCGCCGTTCGCGCGCAACACACTCAACCACCTCGCGCGCTTCGTCGTGATCGACGGCCCCGCGTATAACGGCCGCGAGTCGGGCGACACGCTCGTCGGGCTCGCGCGCAGCACCGATCCGCTCGTCGCACAGCCGGTCGACGTGCTGACGACGCCGTTCCTGCTGTTCGCCGCCGACGTCGACGCCCAGAACCTCGGCGGGCCGACGGCACTGCGCCGCTATACCGACACCTTATGGGCGACGATGCGCCCCGAGCTCGACGCGACCTTCGGCCATTGCCTCGGCTTCGACAGCGTGACCGACGCCGCCGGCTTCAACGCCTATGTCGTCCGCTGCCAGATCGAGACGACGATGCCGTTCAACGATTATTGGGCCGACGGCCTCGTCGCACCGGCGGCGCCGCTCGGTGCGGTCGCCGCCGTCGCCGCGGTCGTATTCGCGGCGGCGGCCTATGCCGCCGTGACCCGTGGCTGGCCCGGGGTCGCACTCGCCGCCGGTCTCGTCGCGCTGCTGCTGTACGGGGCGTGGCGCTTCATCATCGGCTGGGGCGCGCGACCGTTCCCGACCGCTCCCAACAGCGACCTGCCGTCGGTGCTCAAGGCGCTGTTCCTCCAACAGGCGTTCACCGGCTTTGCGGGCAAAGCGCAGGGGCTCGACGACGCGACCCTCCATGCGCGCTTCGGCACTTTCCTCGCCGCGACCAACCCCGCTGCAGCGAGCCCGGCGCTGATCCCCGGCACGATCGCCGCACCGCATGTCGAGTGGCACGCATGACGACGCTCGAACTCGCCGATATCCAGGGCAACATCTATCGGCCGTACGGCCGCTTCGGCTTCCCCTTCACCCGACATTTGTTCTTCCACATCGGCGATGCCGCCGCGGGTCGCGACTTCGTCGACGCGGTCCGCGCGCGTGTGACCACCGCCGAACCGTGGGACGCGAGCGAGGACGCGAGCGGCGCGTCGATCGTCGCCAAGCCGCCGGTGACGCTCAACATCGGCTTCAGTTTCTTCGGGCTCCACGCACTCGCGCTGCCGACAAAGACGCTGCGGCTGATGCCCGACGAATTCATCGACGGTATGGGCTGCCGCGCCGCGATCCTCGGCGACGCCGGCGGCAGCGCGCCTGGCGAATGGGACCCGATCTGGCGCGATCCCGATACGCACCCTGTCCACATCTGGATCTCGCTCAACGTCGGCGCCAACCCCGACGGCTCGCCGTTGCCCGTTCTCGACGAATGGACCGCGTGGCTCGAGGGGCTGGCTACCGATGCCGTAAAATTGGTCGGCGGGCACGGCGCCGACGGCACGGGGCGCTGGCAGGACACTGCGGCGCTCATGGAGACACTCCCCGACAGCACCCGCCGCCCCGTCGCGCGCGAGCATTTCGGCTTTACCGACGGCATCAGCGATCCGGTCTTCCGCGGCCAGTTCGACGACCCCGCCGCCGAAAAGCTCGCATCGATCGGCGGCGGCAAGCTCGCCAGCGGGACGTACGACGCCGCGACGAGCTGGTCCCCGCTCGAGGCCGGCGAGTTCATCCTCGGCCAGCCCGACGAAGGCCAGCAACTCCCGGTCGCGACCCAGCCGGCGGTGTTTGCGCGCAACGGCACCTTCATGGTCTGGCGCAAGCTCAAGCAGGATATCGCCGCGTGGGACGCCGACATGGCGGCGAAGGCGGCGCTGTGGCAGGCGGTCAACCCGGGGACGACGGCGGAGGCCGCGGGCGAGACGGTCCGCGCCAAGATCGTCGGGCGCTGGCGCAACGGCATCCCGCTCGTCGCCGCGCCGACCTGGGCCGAGTATCGCGGGCTCGACGACGAATATGCCGCGTGCATCGCCATCGCGCTGCGCAAACCGCGCGATTCCGCCGAGGCGCAGCGGCTGGCGAAGTTCAACCTGCTGATGACCGGCTTCCGCTACGGCGAGGACGGCGACGGCGCCAAGTGCCCGCTCGGCGCGCATATCCGCCGCGCCAACCCGCGCGACATGCTCGACCCGAAGCTCAGCCCCACCGTCGGCGCGTCGACGCTGACCAACCGCCGCCGCATCCTCCGCCGCGGCCTGCCGTACGAAGACGCGGGCGGCGAGAAGGGCATCGTCTTCATGGGCATCTGCTCGAGCCTGTTCCGCCAGTTCGAATTCATCCAGCAGCAGTGGATGAACTATGGCCTCGACTTCGACGCGGGCAACGACGCCTGCCCGCTGATCGGCAACCGGACGATGTCGGACAAGCACGTCATTCCCGCCGGTGCGGACAACGCGCCGTTCATCGCCAGCGGCCTGCCTGAATTCGTCCAGACGCGCGGCGGGGAGTATTTCTTCCTGCCGAGCCTGACCGCGCTGCGGATGATCGCGATGGGGACGGTCGACCCGACGTAAAGCAGCGCGGCCCGCCGCGCGTCGCCGATGCGCGAGCAACGCCAGGATTCGCTGTCCTACACCCTTATGCTGCGCCTAGCGTCCGCGCGTCGCCACCGGGCGGCGGTCGCGCTCTTTCTCATTGTCAGCCGTTCGTCGGACAGCCGGGAGCAGATTCGCGCGCTGAGTAAGTTCGCGCTGTCGGTGCGACAGCCAAACGCCGGCGGAATTACACGTCGAATACCGTGAACTTCGTGTGACCTTTGAGCCCGGCAAAACGGGTCGCCGGTGTTGACCGGCTCCCGTTCCGCAGGCCGAACCGCCTACATGTGATAGGCGATCCGCAGGTAACCGAACTGGCCGGGGACATCGTACGTCGTCGGGTCGTAGTTCGGGCCGGTGCAGCTGTAGCAGGCGGGCGGGTTCTTGTTGAACACGTTGTTCACGCCAACGGTGAAGTCGATCTTGTGCTGGAGCGCGGTCGGGCTGAACGCCAGGCGGACGTCACCGTAGAAGGTGTCGCCGAGCCGGTTGCCCGTCACGACCGAGGTTTCGGTGACGTGATCGACATAGCGGCCGGTGAACGCCGCATCGATGTCGCCAATCATCCAGTCGATGACGCCGGTCCCCTTGAAGTGGGGATACGACTGGTCGGGGAAGCCGCGCGTCGTGCCGAGGTAGCTCGTCGTGGTGAAGCCGACCGCGGCGGGGAAAGTCTCGGTATATTTGAGCAGATAATTCCCGGTGAGCGACAGGCCGAAGGCACCGTAGTTCGTCTTCGGCGTCCGGTAGGTGAACGTCAGGTCGATGCCGCGGGTGCGGATGTCGCCGATGTTCTGCAGTGTCGCGTTGATCCGCTGGACGAGGCCGTTCGGGGTCCGGGTGATCGCCGCGCAGCTCAGCGCGTCGGCCGAAAGGGCGCAGCGGCTTAGCGTCAGCTGGGCGTCGGTCGGGGCGATCGCGTTGGTCACGCGGATATCGTAGTAGTTTGCCTCAAGGCTGAGGACGCTGGCGAAGCCGCTGTTGCGCGCCCAGCTCGGCGAATAGACCGCGCCGAACAACAGGGTGTGCGACTTCTCCGGCTTGAGGTTGGGGTTGCCGCCGGTCAGGACCGCGAGCTGCCCGCCGGTCGGTTCGGCATAGCTGCCGCTGGCCGGAACACCGTTGGCGGTGCAATTGGCGCGGACGGTCGCCGACGACTGGTACGGTGATCCGGCGACGTTGGTGCAGGGATCATTGATCGGCGCGTCGGCGCGCGATGCGGCGCCGTAAAGCTCGCCGATCGACGGAGCACGGAAACCGGTGGCGTAGCTGCCGCGCAGCAGCAGGTCGGAAACCGGCTTCCACAGGCCGGTGCCGGTGTAGGTCGTGCTGTTGAATCCGGTCGAATAATCGGCGTAGCGCACCGAACCGTCGGCCTCGAGCGACTGGAAGAACGGCACGTCCTTGAGGATGGGAACGCGAAGTTCGCCGTAAACCTCGTTGGTGCTGAAGTGTCCGCTCGCCGGTTGCGCCGGGATGTCGGCACCGAGCCCGGCGACGATGATCGGGTCGGGATTGAAGCTGCCGAACTGGTAGCGATGCTCATAGCCCGCCGCGACGCCGACCGCGCCCGCGGGCAGGTCGAACAGGTCGCCCGACACGTTGGCGGTATAGTCGAACACCTGCTGCTCGCTGCGGTCGTGCTCGGTGAAGCCGACAAAGGCGAGCATCGCAGGGGTGACTGAACCGGCCCCGCCGAAGATGTCGAACGGCACGCAGGGGCTGGTGCACGCCGCGACCGGCCCGAGCGCCTGCGCGAGTTTGGCGGCGTTGATGTTGCCGGTGAAGGTCTGGTGGGCGTCGTTGAGCCCGAACGTCGCGTTGACGTCCCAGTACCACTTGTGCCCGCCGAGATGGAACGAGCCGTCGAGCGTTGCCGTCGCGCTCATCGTGTCGACGTGCTGGGTGTAGGTCCGCTGGCCGTTCTCGACGAGGCGGCGGGCGATGAACGAATAGTTCGCCGGGGGATTGCCCGCGCCCCCCGCCGACAGCGTGCCGAACGGGTTGTACGGGTTCGATGCGTCGATCGTGATCGTATCGAGCAAATTGCCGTTGCCCGCGTCGGGGCCGACGAACAGCGGCAGGAACGCCGCCTGGTTCTGCGAATTGCGCCGGTTGTATTCGGCCTTGACGCGGAAGTTGACGGTGTCGCTGAGCTCCTGCTTGACGCTGATCCAGCCGCCGTAGCGCTCCGACGGCGTCAGGAAATAGTTGAGCGGCGAAAAGTTGAACCGGTCGGCGGAAGTGAACGCCTTGAAATCGGTGAGCAACGGCGCACCGGTGATCGGCGCATGGCTCAGCGTGACGTTCCCGCTGGTGCCGGGAATTCCGACGAAGCGGCCATTGGGCGTCGCGCTGCTGCACCCGCCGATCGCGTCCGAGCAGCTCGTCTCGAAGGGGTTGGGGTATTGCGAGGTCGAGCGGTTGGCGGTGCGGACCGCCTCCTGCTTCACATAGCTGGCGCCGAAGACGATGTTCGTCGTCGGCAGCTTGATGCCATAGCTCGCGTTATAATCCTGGGTGTGGCCGTCGCCCTGGCGGAAGGTGCCGAACTGCGCCGACGCCTGCAGCCCCTCCTGCGTCGACTTGGTGATGATGTTGACGACGCCGGCGAGCGCGTCCGACCCGTACAGCGGCGACTGGCCCGACTGGAGGACCTCGATGCGCTCGATCGAGCTTGCCGGGATCGTATTGAGGTCGACCGTCGACGGGATGCCGCTCGCGCTGGCGCCATTGACGAAGCGCAGGCCGTCGACCAGCACCAGCGTCCGCTTCGCCCCGAGGTAACGCAGGTCGATTTCGGCCGAACCGGCGCCGACGCCGCCGCCATCGGGCGGGTTGCCGATGTTGCCGCTGTTGTTGACCTTCGAATTGAGCCCGCCGCTCGCGCTCGGCAGCCGCTGGAGGACGTCGGCGATCGACGACAGGCCGGTCTGCTGGATCGACGCGGCGTCGAGGACGACGACCGGCGAGTCCTGGTTGAGCGGGTCGCGGCGGATGCGCGAGCCGGTGACGATGATCTCGTCGGCGACCGGGGCAGCTTCGGTCGCGGCGGCAGTAGGGCCGACCGCAACG